>CAZPZF010000018.1:1529-22599 GCA_964590705.1 uncultured Spirochaetales bacterium
TGATGTTCTTCTCTCTACAGCGTTGAATGGTGTTTTCAAGGACCTGCTTTTTCGTTTTCATGACCGCTCCTTACTGGTTGTGGAAAGGGGTTATACCGGTTCCATTCGGTTCAGCGGGCACGAGAATGGGGCGCGGTTTCGGCTGCGCGTTCTCGCGGTCTGACCAGTACAATTGTTACATCTCCCTTGTCTTGTGTCAAGGTTGCGCATCGAAATCAGGGTGATTTTCAGCGTCACTCTTTCCCTTCGTCTTCGCAGGCGGCGTGAGAAGGCTCGCCTTCAACAGGGGTTTGCCCTTGTTTTCGAGTTCAATCTTGAGCACCGCCTCCTCCACACGTTTTTTCCTCTCGTCGGCTGACGGGAAGAGTTCCGTCTGCTCCGGTTCCCCGGCTCCTTGGACCGAGGAGATCCCGATTCCGACGAGACGGACAGGCATTCGCCTGTCCCAGCGCTTCTCCAAGAGGGTTTTCCCGAGCCGGAACATCTCATCGGCAGAACAGATCGGGCGCCGGAGGGAGATCTGCGCCGTCGTCGTGACGAAATCAGATGTTCTCAGCTTCAGGACGACGGTCTTTCCCCGCGCCCGGTCGGTGAGGAGGCGGAACATCACCTGATGGGAGAGTTCGAGGAGTGTACGGGCAATGAGCTCCTCGTCCCGCGTGTCCTCGTCAAAGGTGATTTCGTTGCTCACCGAATGGCTCTTCGGATCCTGATAGATCCCCGGATCGATCCCCCGGCAGGCGTTGTAGAGATAGGTTCCGCCCGCGTTTCCCATCATCGCTCTCAGGGTTGGTTCCGGGAAGCTCCGCAGCTGGGGAACCGAGGAGATGCCCAGTTCCGTGAGGCGTTCCAAGGTCTTTTTCCCGACTCCCCAGAGGGATTTAAGCGGCAAGGAGTCGAGAAAGGCGATTTCCCCGCCGGGGATGACCCTATACAGGCCGTCGGGTTTCCTGTATTCGGATGCGAGTTTCGCCAGATACCGGTTCGCCGCGATACCGATCGATACCGTGAGGCCTGTTTCGGCCTTCACCCTCTGCTTTATGAGGCGCGCCGCGTCCTGCGGATCGCCGAACAAGCCGCGGGTTCCGCTCATGTCAAGGAACGCCTCGTCGACCGATATCTGCAGGATATCAGGGCTGAAGGAGCCGAGGAGGTCCATGATCTTTCTCGAAACCTCCTGGTATCGTTCCATGCGCACGGGAAGGAAGATCCCCTCCCTGCACCGGGCAAACGCTTCCCGGATGGGCATGGCGGAACGGATCCCGAAAACCCTGGCTTCGTATGAACAAGCCGATACGACTCCCCGTTTCGTCGGATCAGCCCCGATGATCACTGGTTTCCCCCGAAACTCCGGGTGGTCGGCCTGTTCCACCGACGCGTAGAAGGCATCCATATCGACGTGGAAGATGACCCGTTCCACGATCACCGCTCCGTTTCCACCGAGAAGCGTGTCCTGGTCCGGAGCGCTTCGGAGAATTCCTTTCCCTCGCCGGAAAAATCGATCTCGTACGGAATGGTCTGGTATTCTGCGGTGATCTCCCCTGACAGGGAGAGATTCGCGGGAATCGTGAATTCGACCGTGAGGGGAAGGGGAGGGTTGACGCCGATGTGGAATCGGAGCGAAACGCCGTCGGGGTCATACGAGAACGGGAAATTGCTGTCGTAGAGCACGATCATCCCCCCCTCAGATTTCAGCGTGACCCCGATCGATTCGGGCTTCCCTTCCGGTTCTATCCGCAGCCGGAGATATTCCCGGTCGAGGAATCTCGTACCGCTTATAGAATATCCGATGAGGGGGGGCATCTCGGGAAGTGCTATGGACCAGGTCCTCCCTCCGCAGTCGTAGGAACCGGTGACGGAGCCGGAGCGTATGGTGAACGATCCGATCGGGGCCTCGCTTGCGAATTGGAGCATCCTCGTCCGCTCCGTCTCATCCCGGCTTTCGACCACTGAAACCGGCTGGGGCGCGTCGTCCCGGAAAGGGGAATGGAAGATAAGCCATGCCAAGGTGACGAGGCTCGCGCCGCCAAGGATCAGGGTGACGGAACGGATGATGATCCTCTGTCTCTTGCTTCTGGGATGGCGGAAGAGGAAGTCGAGGCGGATCAGCATCAGGATGAAGGGGAGCAGCGAGAGCGAGTAGAGGAGATTTCCCGGTATCCAGGAAAAGATGAGGGTCGCCGATACCTTGATGAACGGAAACGTGAAGATGTCGTAGAGCCACTTGAAGATCCAGTAGAGTGAGAGGAGGAATGCCGCGGCCTTTACGTACCGGTTCGGGACAGCCGAGAAGAGAAAGGAGAAGAGAAAGGCCCAGATGAAATAGTAGGAGAGGCTGATATCGTAGAGGGCCGTGACGATGACGGCGGAGAGGAGGAGAATGAGTGCCGACGAAGAGTAGAAACTCGAGTTGAACGAGAAGATGAAGAACTTTCGGAAATAGAAGAGGAGGGAGAAGAGGCTGATCGCGATCCCCGTTTTAATGACAAAGAAAAGAATCGGGCTGTGCCTCCAGAGGTTCGGGAAATCGCGGAGAATCAGCGGAAGGCGGGCGGTTGCGGTTCCGACCAGGAGACAGAGGAAGATGATTCCCAGGAGGATGGGGAGCGCCCAGAAGTGCCTGAGCGTGGCTCGGACGTACCTCTTCACCCCCTGCCTGCGGACGATGGGAAAGACGAGGATGCCAAGGAAGATGAGGAGAACGATGATGATGTAGACGAGCTCGGGAACCACCACGAAGAAATCCCTGGCCTGGAAGGACAGATAGTGACGGTCCCACTCCGAGGGGAGCGGTGACGGTGTCGACGTGATGAAGGATTGCAGGAAACAGGAGAAGGCGGCGGCCCACTCCTCGGCGCTCCCGTCGAAGGGTTCTTTCCCAGACGACAGGCGGATGGCGGGGTAGCCCTCTTCCATGAACCACCTGATCGGCGTATCCGAATCCACCCTCCCCAGGCGATAGACTTGGTTCGCGTTTCCGAGGAAGAGCGGCATGAAGCCGGATTCGGCGAGGAGCTTGCGTACGAGGATCACAATCCACGCGGGAGAGACCGATACGTCGCTTCCCCCGTCTATGTACACCCGTTCCGGCGGGTATGCGATATCGAGGTAGAGCACCGCCGTGGCTCCATCAGGGTAGTAGGCGCTGAGGAACTTCCGGGTGCCGAGGGGGTATTCGGCCCCGGTTCCGAATTCCCCTCCAAGAAACAGCACGGTGAGGTTCGTCTCGAGCTCGGTGCCCGAAACGGCCGCGAGGGCGGCGAGAAGCGCGGAAAGGACCGCGGAACCGTCTCCTTCAGCCCTCGGTTTCGGTGGATGGTTCAAGGGAACCGCGATGACGAGGTTGTCTTTAAAGGTTCCCTCCTTCCGGGCCATGACGATCGAGGAGAATGAGTGGCTTTCGGAGAGATCCGCGAACGGCGAAACCGTCACCGAGTATCCCAGGGGAGCGAGGAACCGGGTCAGCTCCTCGATCAGGGTTCGCTCGTTTTTCGACCCTTCGGGGCGCGGATAGAGGCGGGAAATCGTTTCGTGATTCCGGCTGACCTGATCGTCGACCATCCGCGGGCCCTCGCTCGCAAGGCGTTGGGCGGAAAGGAGAGAGAATGCGCAGAGGAGGATGGCGGGAAGCGCCTGCCTGGCTGTCCGATGTTCCGTGGCTTTCATTCCGTGACAGGAGTATACAATTCTTTTCGGGTATCTGTATATCATGGGGGACGCGCTCTATTCTCAATCCAGGCGGGGTATGATAGTATCTGGTGAAACCGAGCCGTCGGCGCCTTTCCCATGACGGATCGGCCGGAGAATCGACCTGGAAGACAGAAACCTCTCCGCGATGACAACTCCTCCCGATATCCGCCCGAAGTCCATGGATCTCGAACGCGCAGGGACTCCGGATAGAGAGGAACATGTCAGAAAGCTCGAACTTATCAGGAAATCCGAGCTCTTCTCGAGTTTCACCGAAGACGAACGAGTCTTCATAGCCATGAACAGCCGTTTCGTTTCGTACAAGGGAGGCGGCAGGATCTTCTCCGCGGGGGATTTCGGCAGGGAATTGTTCATCGTGTCCTTAGGCGAGGTGATCGTGTCTCGGGGCGTGACCGAGGCGGGGGAGTACAGCGATACCAGGGAGATGGAACTCGCCCGGTACCTTCCGGGGGACTGTTTCGGGGAACTGGATATGTTTTCCGAAGCCCACCGGGACGCCGACGCCAGGGCCGAAGGGGAAACCGAGCTTCTCGTGTTTCCCGCGGGCAGTGACTCTTTTACCGACATCTCGCGGGAATATCCGGCTGAATCCGCCCGGATCCTCCACCGCTTTCTCAGATCCGTGTCCGGAAGGATCCGGCGCGTGAACGATCTAGTCAAGCGGAATTCCCCCGTGGTCCAGGAACTGAAGCGGCAGGTCTATACGGACAAGCTCACCGGCCTGGGCAACCAGGCCTTTCTCAGGGAAACCCTGGACAAGGAGTGCGGAAAGGCGGGGAACCGTTTCGCTCTCCTCATGTTCAAGCCTGACAACTTCAAGAACCTGAACGACAGCTGCGGCCATGAGGCCGGTGATCTCGCCCTGCGGATCATGTCGGGAGAGATCGGAAAGGTGGCCGGCAACGCGGCCGCGGTTTTCCGATACAGCGGAAACGAGCTGGCGGTCCTCGTCCCCGGGGCGGGAAGGGAGGAGGCGCTCGAATGGGCGGAGAGGATCAGGACCTTTGTCCCTTCCATCGATCTCGGGACCGCAACGGGCGGACTTCCCTTCTCGTTCTCGGTCAGCGTCGGCTACGCCCTCTTCCCTCTCCACGCCTCGACCGGGGCGGAACTCACGGACGCTGTGAGCGGCCTGCCCCTCGTAGGTCGCGCCGCGGGCGGAAACAGAGTCGTTTCCCCTGAGGAGGCCGCGCCGTGAACGTGATTGAGAAACCGAACGGCGAACGGGAACTCCTCTCGAAGGTCTTCATCTTCTCCGGTCTCATGGAGGACGAGATCGCCGCGGTTCTTTCGGGCATGGAGACGAGGAGCATTCCCAAAGGCACCGTGCTCTTCAGGGAGGGAGATCCGGGAACTGAGATGTTCCTCATCCTGTCCGGCACGATCGCCGTTTCAGTCAAGACCAAGGACGGCGGCGAGGTGGCGATAGCCGAACTCTCGACCGGCGAGTTTCTGGGCGAGATGTCGATCATCGAGGACGCACCTCGCTCCGCGACCGCAACGGCAGTGGAGGATACCGTCCTCAAAACGCTTACGGGAGAGCGTTTCTCCCGTTTCATCGTGGAGACTCCCACGACGGCCTCAAGAATCATGCAGAGAATGCTCATAAGCACCTGCCGCAGGCTCAACAACACCGGCGCCTTCCTCTCCGATATGGTACGGTGGGGTGAAAACGCCAGGCAACGCGCCGTCACCGACGAGTTCACGGGTCTCTACAATCGGAGGTTCCTCGACGACGCCCTCTCCGAGCGCTTCGCCGATGCTCTGATCAACCGGAAGCCGATGTCGCTCGTGATGATCGACCTCGACCACTTCGGGACCCTGAACTCCCTGTACGGGCATGAGACCGGAGACAGGGTGATCCTCGCGGCCGTTCCCGTATTCCGAAAGATCTTCAGGGAAAGCGACATCCTCTCCCGGTACGGCGGAGACGAGTTCACCTTCATCCTTCCCGATACCGGACCCGAGGAAGCGGAGCGGCTCTGTTCCGCCCTGGTGGAGGAACTTAGAAAGATTCCGGTTCTCAGGGAGATGAAGGGCTCGATTACGGAAGTCACGGGAAGCGTGGGAGTGGCCACGTTTCCCTTCCATGGGGAAACCCTCGAGCTGCTCAAGGAACGGGCAGACAAAGCCCTCTACATGGCCAAGGAGAAGGGGCGCAACTGCGCGTGCCTGTGGAGGGAATCCATGGGGAGGAGAGCATGATAAAAAGACAGATCGCCACGATAGCGGAACGAAACCGGATCATCGACAGGATCCTCGCCGAGATCATCGCGTCCGATCGCTTCCTCCTCATCGGCCACGCAAGCCCGGATGAGGACTGCGTGGCCTCGATGGTCGCCTTCAGCCTCCTGCTCGGGAAACTGTCCAAGTCCTCGATGCTCGTACTCCAGAAGAACCTGAATCCCCATTTCCAGTATCTCGTGAATATCTGCAGATACAACGCATTGGTCGTCCTGAACGAAACGGACAGCGTTCCTTCCGATATCGGCAGCGTGATCGTCTTCGATACCCCGAAGCCGTCCATGATCGTCATGATACCCGGACTCGAAGAGCTCCTCGCGCGGCACGACATCAGGAAGATCGAGATCGACCACCATCTCGGGGCTGACAGCGAGTACATCGGGGAGGAGGGGTACCGGCTCTTCGCGATGAAGCTTCAGGGCAAGCGGGAACTCCTCGAGTCCCTTCAGGTGAGCGACCTCTTTTCGAGAAATTTCATCCTCGCCGTGCTCACCGGCATCATCGGCGATTCCAAGATGGGAAAATTCCTGAAGAGCAGCCGCGAGAGATGGTTCTATTCGTTGTTCAGCTCCATGTTCGACGCCATGCTCAAGGACAAGACGGCGAAGAACTCGCGGAATTTCTCCACCATGGAGGAGGTCTATCGGGAACTCGAGAAGCTGTCCGAAGCGGAAAACGAATGCCACCGTTTCCTCATAGAGCGGGAATTGGGGTACGGGGGGCCCGTACGCATCATTGCCCTCTCAGAGGAGGACATGACCGCCCTCTCGTCCCGTTTCGAGCACGAGCTGATCGTCACGGTGGTCCGCTACACGACCGACGAACTGGCCGAACGGAGCGGGTACGTCGGCCTTCTCGCCTATTGCGAGGATCCGAAGGTCTCCGATCTCGTGCAATTCCGGATGCGCCGGAGCCAGTCCTTCACGGCGCTTGACCTCAGGACCGTGCTCGAGCGCTTCGGAATCCGGAACGGCGGGGGGCACCCGGGGGCCATCGGTGTCCGGATCCCGAAGCGGGAGATCGCCGACTTCCCCGGTTTCATCTCCCGCCTCGCCGCAGGTACCCGCGAACTCATCGCCGAGGCCGGCGCCGCAGGGTCAAACGGCACATGATGAAACGCCGCAGCATCCTCTCTGGATGGAATCCCGCTGTTCCGATATGATGGAGCGATGGGAATCTACAACCTCACCATGCTGGTCCTCCTGTCCGCCATATGGGGCAGTTCGTTCATGTTCATGCGATACCTTTCTCCCATCCTCGGCGCGATCACGACAGCGGGGATGCGCCTGTTCATCGGGGGAACCTTTCTCGTCCTCTTCTTCCTCGTCATCCGCTTCAAACCGGAGTGGAGGAAGAACTGGAAACACTTCCTCTTCCTCGGGATCATGAACTCCGGGCTTCCCTTTCTCTGCTACTCCTTTGCTTCGTTGTACCTCCCAGCGGCCATGGAAGCCATCCTCAACGCGACGAGCCCCATGTGGAGCGCCCTCTTCGGCGCCATCTGGCTCGGGGAGAGGCTGACGGTGAGGAAGGGGATCGGCCTCGGCCTCGGCTTGGGGGGCGTCGTGCTGCTGAGCCGGATGAGCCGCCTCGATTCGTCTCCCATGACGGTTTTATCGATCCTCGCCTGCCTCCTGGCCGCGACCTGCTACGCGCTTTCAGGGGTGTACATCAAGAAACGGGCCTCCGGAGTCAAGCCCATGGCCCAGGCTGGCGGGAGCCTGTTCTTCATCGGAATCCTGTACATTCCCCTCATACTGGCCTTTCCGCCGGCACAGCCGGTCTCGCCAAAGGTCGGGCTCATCATGCTCCTGTTCGGGATCCTGTGCAGTTCGATAGCCTATATCATCTACTATCCCCTCATCGCGCGGGTCGGCCCCACCCGGGCCCTCACCGTCACCTTCCTCATCCCCGTATTCGGGATGTTCTGGGGAGCGGTCATCCTGGGGGAGGCGGTATCGCTCTCCATGATCCTGGGCGCGGCGGTGATCCTGTCCGGGACCTCGCTCGTTGTCGCTCCTGGAAGGAAGGCCGAGGCCGAGACGAGGGTTGAGACGGGGAGGGGCGCGTGAGCCCGCTTACCGCCGCCGCCCCGCTTGTAGTCACCGCGGCGCTCATCGCGCGGAACGGTAAATTCCTCATCGCGAAACGGAAGGCGGGAGGAGAGTGCGGGCTTCTCTGGGAGCTTCCCGGCGGGAAGCGGGAGCCGGGTGAGACGGACGAGGAATGCCTGACCCGCGAACTTAGGGAGGAACTCTCGGTTGAATCACGGGTCGGCCTCTGGTATCATACCGTCGTATACCGGTATTCCCCGGACAAGATCGTGGAGCTGCGGGTATTTCGTGCCGACATCAAAGGTTCGTTCGGCCGTCTGGCCGAACACGAGGAGATCAGGTGGATCTCCCCCGCCGAGTCGGACGGATACCGTTTCGCCCCCGCTGATCTGCCGGTTGTCGAACGGATAAGGAGGGAAAGATGGGTTTCGAATACGATCTGATCGTCATCGGGTCCGGCCCCGCAGGGTATGTAGCCGGGATACGGGCGGCTCAGTTGGGCATGAAGACGGTTGTCGTCGAACAGGATCGTCTCGGGGGAACCTGCCTCAACATGGGATGCATCCCCTCCAAAGCGTTGATTCGGCAGGCAGAGCTGTATCTCTCGCTCTCCGAGGCGGAGAAGACGGGCGTCGTGGTAGACAGGAGCGGTTTCAATTATCGCCCTGTATTCGAGGCCTCCCGTAAGGCCGCGGACACCCTCTCCAAAGGCGTTCAGTTCCTCCTTAAGAAAAACGAGGTGGAGGTCCGGAAGGGAAGGGGAACGATCGCAGGCCCCAACGAGGTTTCGGTGGACGACGGGACGAAGCTTTTCGGCCGCTTCATCCTCGTCGCCACGGGTTCGAGACCTCGGGAGATACCTGGGTTCCCGTTCGACGGAAAGAAGATCCTCTCGTCTGATCACGCCCTTCTCCTCGAGGAATTGCCGGGCAGGCTGCTCCTTATCGGCGGCGGCGCGATCGGCTGCGAGTTCGCGCATATCATGAGCGCCTTCGGCGTCCAGGTGACCGTGGTCGAGATGTTGGACCATCTCCTGCCTCTGGAAGACCAGGACATGGCCGTGATCCTCGAGCGTGCCTTCCGTAAGCGGAAGATCGACGTGTTCACCGGGGCCTCGGTTTCCGGTTGGCGTGAAACCGGGGACGGCCTTCTGGCCAGCGTGAAGAACCGGGACGGAGAGACTCAGGAGATCGCGGCGGACAGGATCCTCGTCGTCACGGGCCGCGCGCCGAACACATCGGACATCGGCCTGGAGAGGATCGGTATAACCCTCGACCGCGGAACCGTGCCGGTGGGAGACTACTATCAGACGTCGGTCCCCTCGGTGTTCGCGGTTGGAGACATCATCGCCGCCCCCCAGCTCGCCCATCTCGCGTCGGCCGAGGCGGAGATCGCGGTCGAATTCATGGCCGGCAGGAAACCGCATCCGAAGGCCGACCTTTCCCTGGTTCCCCGGGCCGTGTACACCGAGCCGCAGATCGCGGGGATCGGGGCATCCGAGGCCGCGCTGAAAACGCAGGGGGTTCCGTACACGGCGTCGGTTTTCCAGTACCGGGCGACAGGCAAGGCCGTGGCCACGGGAAGGATCGACGGCCAGGTGAAGATCCTCTTCCATCCGGAAACCAGGGAGATCCTCGGCGCTGGAATCGTCGGCGCAGACGCCACCGAACTCATCCATGAACTCATCCTGGCGCGCAAGGCGGGACTCACGCCTGCCGATCTAGCGGAGATGATACACGCGCATCCTACGTTGTCCGAAGCGGTGATGGAGGCTGCCCGGGGGGCTGAGGGCTGGATGATTCACGCATAAGAGGCGGGCGGCTGGAGATGGCGGGGAGCATCAGCGCGATCCGCCTCTTCATCGTCCCGGCCAGGTCGAATTTCCCGTCAGACAGGTTCCATTCGAATATCGTTCCCCAGCCGATGACGAAGAGATCCCTCTCCAGCTCTTCCGGGGTCATGTCGGTCCGCAGGGCGCCACTCTCCTGTCCCTCCCGGATGATGTCCGCGAGAAGCGCGTGCATGGGCCTGTTCTTCTTGATGAAGAACTTCACGTCCGGGCTGAAGAGGTGTTTGGTCGTGTCGACCCCGTTTGCCGCGTTGAATTTCGCGTATTGATCGAAAAAGAGGATGATCTTTTTCTCCGTCGGCAGCCCTTCGACCATGCGGACGACGTCGGTCGAAAAGAAATCGTCGGCCTTTTTAAAGATCTCCGCCAGGATATCACTCTTTGACGTGAAGTAGTGGTAGAAGGCGCCGACGGAAACGTGGGATTTCCGGCTGATCTCCGCGATCGTGATGTTGTCGAAACCCTTGTGTTCCATTAATTCGATGGCCGCCGCGTAGATCCGGTTCCTCGTTTCGATCGCCTGCTGCTGCCTGTTTGTCAACGGTTTTTTCGCCACGCTGCCCCTCTTCATCTCGGCTCTTACCAGCATACTGTTCGAAAAGGCATTCCGTGTCAATGACAGCGCGACTTGCCTCGATGTACAGCCGAATCTCGGAAAACAACGAAGATTTCATTGACAAAATGGGGAATGGTTCATACAATGAATACGTTCAGTGAATATATTCTGTCAAAATAGGGAATGATCCTTGGGACGTTGAACCCCGTGGGATCACCCACAACGAGAAAGGGGGAGAATCGTGGATGGCATGAAAGAACGATTGATCGGAATTCTCGGAAAGGAGAATGTGTCTGATGATCCAAAAACCCTGGACGCCTATGCCGGCGACAAGAGTTTCGTCCAGCCGATCAGGCCCGTAATGGTCGTGAAGGTAAAGGACGTAAACCAGATCCAGGGCATCGTGAAATGGGCAAACGAGACGAAAACGCCTCTGGTTCCTGTAAGTTCGACGGGAACCCGCTATCGGGGAGACACGGTTCCCTCCGTTCCCCAAGCGGTTATCGTGGACCTGAGCGGGATGAAGAAGATCCACAGCATCAACCGTCAGCACCGGATGGTCGTCATCGAACCCGGCGTGACCTACGGTGAACTGCAGGCGGCTTTGGCAAAGGAAGGGATGACCCTTTCCACGTGCCTCGCCCCAAAGGCGACCAAATCGGTTCTCGCGAGCGTCCTGGAGGTGGAGCCGAGGCTCAACTCCCTTCACCAGTGGAACTTCATCGATCCTCTCCGATGTATGGAGGTCGTGTGGGGAGACGGCGTCCGGATGTACACCGGCGAGGCGGGCGGAGCCCCGGCTGAACTCGAAAAGCAGTGGAAGACCGAACGCTGGCAGGTAAGCGGCACTGGACCCATGATGCTCGACTTCTACCGGCTCCTCACCGCGGCCCAGGGGAGCATGGGAATCGCCTCGTGGGCTTCCCTTAAGTGCGAGCTTCTTCCCCGCATCCACCGGATGTACTTCGCGGTTGCCAACAAGCTGGAAAGCCTCATCGACTTCGTTTACCGCGTCATCAGGCTGCGCTTCAGCGATGAGCTCCTCATCGTAAACAGCTCGTACCTCGCGTCCCTGATCGGGGAATCAGCTGACCAAATTGAGGAGCTGCGGGACATCCTCCCGCGCTGGGCGGTCCTCATCGGCATCGCGGGCAGGGAACTCCTCCCCGAGGAAAAGGTGAAGGCGCACGAGGAAAGCATCACCGAAATTGCCCAGCAATTCGGCCATCGGATGGTTCCTTCTGTTCCGGGAACTACGGGTGACGCGGTCCTCGCGAAGCTGATTAATCCATCCGGCCCGAAATACTGGAAGGAAACCCTGAAGGGTTCGTTCCAGGACCTCTTCTTCCAGACCACCCTGGATCGGACGCCTAAGTTCATCGATGCCATGTACGCCCTCGCCGTGGAGGAGGGGTATCCGTCCACCGACATCGGCATCTACATCCAGCCCCAGAACTGCGGCACGTCGTATCACTTGGAATTCACCCTCCCGTACTGCGGGGAATGCGCGGTGGAGACCAGGAGGGCAAAGTCACTGTTCACGAAAGCGAGCGAGACCTTTGCCGGAATGGGCGCCTACTACTACCGGCCCTACGGGATCTGGTCGCGGATGCAGCTCAACAAGGACGCCCAGTCCTACATGACTCTGCAGAAATTGAAGGGGATATTCGATCCGAACGGTATCATGAATCCCGGCAAACTCAGTATCTGATGCCGATATCAAGGAGGCGTACATAATGTCATTGGAAGAATATAAAGCGATGATGGAAAGGTGCAGCAATTGTCTTGGCTGCAAGTGGAGTCCGTTCGACAAGGTGAAGAGCCTGAGGTTCGGCGAGAACTGCCCGAGCATCTGCTACAACAACTTCAACACATACTCGGCTAGAGGCCGTTTCCAACTTGCCCTCGCCCTCGTCAACAAGGAGCTGCCGATGACCGACACGATCGTCGACGTCATCCATACCTGCACATCCTGCGGATCCTGCGATGTGGCCTGCAAGATCACCCGGTTCAACCTCGAACCCCTCGACCACAACATCGAACTCAAGGCCGAAGCCGTCCGGCAGGGGAAGATCCTGCCTGCCCAGAAGCGGATGATGGACGCCCTGACCAAAGAGAAGACGATGATCCCAGGCAAGTCCAAGGCTGACCGCGGGAAATGGCTCAAGGACGTCAAGGTCAAGGACGTTTTTAAGGACAAAGCGGAAGTCCTCTTCTTCCCCGGCTGCAAGTTCAGCTACGACGACGAATTGGGGAAATCCGCACTTGCCGCTCTCAAGCTCCTGCTCAAGGCGGGTGTCGATGTCGGGGTGATGGGAAGCGCGGACATGTGCTGTGCTGGAAGGGCTCATCAGATGGGCTTCAAGGATGAGTTTGCCAAGAGCGCGGAGGCAAACATCAAGGCCTTCGAGAAGGCGGGCATCAAGACCATCGTCACCCCCTGCTCGGACTGCTACCACGCCTTCAAGAGGCAGTATCCCAAGTTCGGCATGAAGATAGAGGTTCTCCACACCGTCGAATACTTCGACCGGCTGATCGGCGAGGGAAAGATCAAATTCACCAAGAGAGTCCCCATGACCGTTACGTACCACGACCCCTGCCATCTGGGAAGACTCGGAGAGCCCTTCGTCCCATGGAACGGGGTAGGCAAGAAGATCTACAACCAGATCCACATCTGGGAGCCCAAGCGGCCTCGGTACAACGGCGCGCATGGGATCTACGACCCCCCGCGGAACATTCTGAAGGCGATTCCGGGTGTCACCCTCGTGGAGATGGAGCGGATCAGGGAGTACACCTGGTGCTGCGGCGCGGGCGGCGGATGCAGCGAAACCTACCCCGAGTTCTCACGCTGGACAGCGGGAGAAAGGGTGAGCGAGGCCAACGCCACCGGAGCCGAGGCCCTTGTCACCGCGTGTCCGTGGTGCGAGAGCAATTTCAAGGGCGCGGTTGACGAGAACGGGAAAACGATCGCGGTTCTCGACATCATCGAACTCATCGAACGGGCTCTGTAGGAAGGAGGAGGAACAGATGTCATTCACAAAGGAAATATATGAGGCTTTCGAGGCGGTCGTCGGCAAGAGGAACATTTCGCAGGATCCCGGGATCCTCGAAACCTACCGCTGCGCCGCGGCCCAGTCCTCGGCTCACTACGGACCCTACGACCACAGGACTCCGATGCCCAAGGCTGCCATCCTTCCCGGTTCAACCGCGGAAGTGCAGAACATCGTGAAGCTGTGCAACAAGTACAAGATCGAGTTCAAGGCCTCCACCACCTTCTGGGCAGCCATGGGGTACATCGCCTCGGACATGGCGGTACAGATCGACATGCGGCGGATGCGGAGCATCGAGATCGACGAGAAAAACATGATCGCGATCATCGAGCCCTACGCGATCGGCGCTGTCGTTCAGGCGGAGGCGATGAAGCGTGGACTCACCATGAATATGCCGGGCGTCGGCTGTTCCAGCGCCCCTCTGGCGAGCACCGCGGGCTGGGTCGGCTTCGGGCCCACCTCGATCTTCATGGGCTGCGCGAGCGAGAACATGCTGGCCGCCGAATGGGTTCTGCCCAACGGCGATCTGATCCGTACCGGTTCCCTCGGCGCCGGCTCCGGTTGGTTCTGCGGCGAAGGCCCAGGCCCGAGCACCCGGGCTATCCTGCGCGGATTCCAGGGAACGACTGGGACCATGGGCATCTGCACCAGGATGGCCATCCGGCTCCACCCGTGGGCTGGTCCCACCTATCTCCCGTCTGAAGGCCCGGTGCCTGCTTACCGCGCAGTTCTTCCCGACAACATCAAGGGATACACCCTGTGCTTCCCCTCCTGGGACGCGTATGCGAAGGCCCTTTCCATCTTTCACGAGAACGACGTCCTCTTCTTGGGTCACCGGCAGTACAACATGTTCGGCAGGGACATGAAGACAGCGATGATCAAGATCTTGAACGATCCGGACGGGCAGCTGGAGGACCTCCCCAAGTACCTGGCGGATCCGGAACTCAAGAAGAAGAACGAGGAGATGAAGATCGACATCCAGGTCATCATCACCGGATTCACCAAGGCGGACATGGAGTACAAGGAGAAGGCCGTGGACAAGATCCTCGAGCTTTCCGGCGGCTGGAAGGGTTCCCTCATGCAGGACAAGGAACTGGCAGCGTGGAACCTACTTTACCTCATCAGGCTCGGGCACAAGAACCTCAACTATGTCATGTGCGGTGCCTACGAGGGCAACTTCGGTCTCTCCAGCAACCTGTGGGTGAGCGCATCGCTCATGGAGGAAGCCGCCGCCCTGAAGAAGAAGTGGGAGCAGGAGTCGACCGCAATCGCCGCTACAGGCGGGGACTCGGACATGGGAAGCATCTGCATCATCGGCGGAGGCGGTCCGACCGGATGGGAGTTCTTCACCCACTTCGACGCCCACGACAAGGAGTCCATCAAGGGGACCAAAGCCTTCTTCGACGACACCCAGCGCTGGATGAACGAGAAGGGACTCGGGGTTGACATGGGTAAGTGGAACGAGACGGCGAGGAGGGAAGACGGGTACAATTACACCCAGGAGCAGCACAACGAGATCTTCTCCAAGCTTCCGCAACCCCAGGTGACCGCGTACCAGTTCAAGGTCCGCGAGGCGTTCAACCCGAACAACCTGACCACGAGCTACTACCGGACCTGCGATCCCAAGGTGTTGGAAAAAGCGGAGAAAAAATAGAAGATACGCCGAGGTAAAAACCATCTAAGAAGGGTGTGGGAATCCAGACCTCCGCGGGGAAACCCGCGGAGTGTTTTTTTTACGAATTCCGCTCCTATCTTGTCCTTTTTTCCTCCGAACTGGGCTTGACAAATGTGCTTAGTGTATATATATTCATATAAACACTAAGCACGGAGGGATCGAGCCATCACCATTCTTCTTTCGAACACTTCGGGAGTGCCCATTTACCAGCAGATCGTGGACCAGGTACGGGAGAAGATCCTGAGCGGTGAACTCAGGGCGGGAGAGGTGCTTCCGTCGATCAGGCAGCTCGCCCAGACCCTCCGGATAAGCGTAATTACGACACGCAGGGCCTATGAAGAGCTGGAAAAGGAGGGTTTGACGGAGAGGATATCGGGAAAGGGGACCTTCATCGCCTCCGGAGACAACATGATTCTTGCCGAAAGAAGGCTCCGGATTCTCGAGGAGCATTGCGCCGACGCGGTGGCTCAGGCCCACCTGATCGGCTATTCCCTTGATGACCTCATGGGATTGATCAAAACACTGTACGAGGAATACACGGATGAAAAAAATACTTGAAGTCGAACGCATCTCCAAGCGCTACCGCGATTTCACGCTGGAGGACGTTACTTTCTCCCTGGAACAGGGGTATATCATGGGATTGATCGGGCCGAACGGGGCCGGGAAAAGCACCGTGGTCAGGCTTATCATGAACCTCATCAAGGCGGACGGGGGAAGGGTTCTGGTCTGCGGACAGGAGGTTCGCGCGAACGAACAGGCGGTCAAGGAGAAGATCGGATTCGTCTTTGACGAAACCTACGCGTACGGTATCCTGACCGTGCAGGAGATGAAGAGGATCATCGCGCCTTTCTATCGGACATGGAACGAGGGCCTGTTCATGGAATACCTGGAGAGCTTCGCGATCGATCCGAAGAAGAAGATCGACGATCTCTCGCGCGGGATGAAGACGAAATTTTCCCTGTCGATCGCCCTTTCCCACGGCGCGGAATTGATTATTATGGACGAGCCGACAAGCGGGCTCGATCCCGTGTTCCGCTCCGAACTGCTGGACGTGTTGTACGGGATCATCCAGGAGGGAAAGGTCTCCATCCTCTTTTCAACCCACATCACATCGGATCTCGAGCGCATCGCTGATTACATCACCTTTCTCAACAACGGCCGGGTCGTCTTCTCCGAAACGAAGGACGCGGCCATGGAGCGGTACGCACTGGTCCGCGCCCCTGCCGCGCATATCGACAGGGATACGGAGGAGCTCCTCGTCGGATACCGTATCAGCGGGGACATCGTCGAGGGACTCACCCACAGATCCGAGGAGGTAGCCCGGCTCTTTGGAAGGAATGCGGTTGTCGAGCCGGCGAGTCTCGACGATATCATGCTCTATACGGTAAAGGGGAAAAACTATGCTGCGGCTCGTGTATAAGGACATTCGGCTTCTCCTCGGAACCAGGATGATCCTGGTCATATCTGGCGTAATGTGCCTGGCCGCGGCCGTCACACTCTCGACGAACGCGACCTTTGGGTATTTCGCGTCCATCATGACTGCTTACATGATGGTGAACTACCTGAACTCGTACGATTTCCGGTACAAGACGGAGGTTCTCTTCAGGAGCCTGCCCGTCTCCACGGAATGGCTCGTCGCCTCACGATACATCTCGACGCCGCTCTTTCTCCTGGTTCCCCTCTGCGCGGTCGTCCTCCTCAGACTGGCCTTGGCTGCGGCGGGGATGTTCCCGTTGCGGGAATTGATGACGGCCGAATACGCGGTTCAGGTGCTGGGCGTCGGCCATCTTTCTGCCGCTCTACTATAAACTGGGCTATGTGAAGTGCAGATGGATCACGATCGTCGGAATGGGGCTGGCGTTCGGCATACCCCTATCCCTGGTTAAGATAGCTGAGGAGATGTTCAGCAAAGGCTCGTTAGCCCATCCGGAAGAATGGCATGAGACCGCCCAGGAAGCCCTGGCCCTCATGACCGGCGTTCCCGTGTGGATATGGAACATCGTGTATCTCTGTTTCGCCGGAGCTGCGCTTGGGGTGTCCTTTCTGATCGCTCGGCGCCTCTACGCGAAGAGGGACTGCTCTTTCTGACAACGACCCCGCTGCCGGCGCCGTCCTTCCGTCATGAGGCGCGGAAAGGCACCGATTGACCAACGGGCACCTCCGGGGTATACTCCGGTACCGGTCGAGAAACGGTCTCTCGATGGAACGGGATGTAGCCTAGAGGCTAAGGCGCCTGCTTTGGGAGCAGGAGATCGCTGGTTCGACTCCAGTCATCCCGACCTATCACGCGCCCATAGCTCAGGTGGATAGAGCAACTGCCTTCTAAGCAGTGGGTCGGGGGTTCGAGTCCCTCTGGGCGTAAGAAATAATGTTATATAATATAAGGAATTATGAAACGCAATCAATGAGCGTTTCGCAATTATCAACCGAAAATTCCCGAACGTGCCGTTTATCGTACCGCTTTCCTCGTTTACCCGCCCGCGGTATGTATGAATAGTTCCTCACGACCTTCCTATGGCCTTCTCTCCAAATCCACCTCGTATTCCTCCAGGAACGCAGGGAGCCCCTCCTCCGCGGAGACGGAGGCGAAGAGGAAAGAGACATACCCGATGAAGTACTCCCTGTACGATTCGTCGATGGGCACGGAGATGAAGCGGCCCCTGGGCATGAGGCGTGCGATGCCCGGAAAGTAGCGCTGGTCGTGGATGGGGTCCCCCGCTCCCGGGCAAGGAGGGCTTGGCCGGGCGGGGGTCCCCCGATCCGTTGACGACGACTACCTCCCGGGTGCTCCTCGGCGCCGAATCCAGGAATTCGAAGTCCCTGGCCGCGTACGCGCTCCTCTTCCATTTCCAAGGGACAAAGGAGTCCATGAAGAGCCGGACCCGCTCCTTCTGTACCCCTTCCTCGAATCTTCCCAGGGCGATGGCGCCACCGATCGGCTTTACCACGTACCTGAGAAACCAGTCGGGGATGAGGTTGGCGATGTTCAGGATCGCCTGCGGAAACCAGAGCCTGTGGATCGGATCGAGGAGGACAACGGTGGGAGGGGAGAGGGTGCCGTCTATCATTCCCTGTCCGATCACATCGGCGCCCCAGCATGCTCCGATGAGAACGTAATCCGAATCGTCAAGGCCGAAGGACGTTATCGCGGCCGCGATGTCCCGGGCGCTTTGGCTCATACCCATCTGTGGATCCTTCCGGTCGATTTCGGAGCTTCCCTTTTCCCTCGTCTCGATGTAATAGCACTCGCAGCGCCCATGGACGATGCTGTAGAAATCCTTGAAACCTGCCGCGACGGCGCCGAATCCGGGAACGAAGACGATCGGTCTCCGCGTATCGCAGCGTACGGGCTTGAAATGAAAGCAACGGATGGAGCCGCCGGTGACGGCGACACGAATCTCCCTTTCCACGCCCTCTCCCCAAAAAGGGGCGAGCCCCTCCTGCTTGAGACTGTTTATCGCCTCCGATGCAAGGCGGATTCCCGATTTCCTGCTCATCCCGCTACCCGGCGCTTCCAACTAGAGCTCCCCATGCCAGGATTCCGCTTCGGCCATCATGATCTCCATGAGCCGATAGAGGTTCCTGTCTCCCCGGCGGAGGTGCTCCGCGATATTCGTGGACAGGTACCTGGTAAGCGCTTCTATCGCCTTACCCCCGGCCCCGTATTCGGTGGATGTGTTGAAGTACTGGAGGAGCAGGTGTTTACTCGTGTTGCGAAGCGGGGTCTGAGTCATGTACTCGGCAACCGAGAAGATGCTTGCCCGGAAACTTTCTCTGCTCATGTTCTCTTCCGTTACTATACGGTATTCCCTGTCCGTTGAATAGGGAGCGCAGCGTTCCCGGCTTCCGTTCCATCGGCATCTTGAGAAACATCCCGCAGTATCGTATAGTCAAGATATCATAGACCAACTGTCATGGCAGGCGTCTTCCCTTCTTCTACGGGGAGCCATGAAAGTGGAGGAAAAAACGTGGGTTCCTCTTCTGAGAGCATTCGGAGCAAACTATCAGAACTTGCAGACCGGTTCCATGAGTCCCTTCCTTCCCGTTTCGCGGAAATCAGGAAAGCGCTGAACCTTGTGCACGACAAGGGAGGAGGAGAGGTAACCCTGGAACACGTACGCCTCCTCATCCACCGACTCAGCGGAACCGCGGGGAGCTTCGGCGCCGATTCGCTGTCCGATACGGCGAAGGAAGCGGAAACCGCGGTTTCGGCTTTCATCGAAACCGGCGAAATTCCTGACATGGCCGGATGGAAAACGATCTATACCCTTCTCGATCGGATGGAGGAAACCTCCCTACGTTGCGAACAGAAATCAGGAGCATGGCTTGACGAGAAGGTGATGCAGGCAGTCCGGAAGAGAAACGGGCAGGACAACGGGTGCGAGGAGGAAGCCAAGAAAATCATTTATTTCGTGGAGAAGGACTCGGAAATCGCGGACGACGTCAAGAACCAGCTGGAGTATTTCGGCTATGCCATCCATGTGCGCAGGAACATCCACGAGATTAGGACCTTGCTTTCGAACGAAGGAAACCAGGTCGTCATCATCAACACGAGCATGATCAACTCGGTCCCCGGTATCAAGAACGAGCTGAACGCGATCAAGCAGCAGTACTACGGGAGGGTCCATATCATCTTCGTTTCCGAAGAGGATGATTTCCCCACCCGGCTCAAAGCTGTCCGTTACGGCGGGGAGGGGTTCTTTCTCCTCCCCCTGGACACGGGGAGGCTCATCGACCGTATCGACACTCTCCTGGAGCGTACCATCAAGGCGCCCTTCCATGTCCTGATCGTCGACGATGACCAGGACCAGGTCTCCCAGTATGCCTTTATCCTTCAGCAGGCGGGGATGATCACTTCGGTAGCGTCGGATCCAATGCGGGTCATGAACGTCCTTGTCGAGGCCAAACCGGAGCTGATTCTCATGGATCTATACATGCCCGAATGCGGCGGTCTCGAGCTGGCAGCCGTCATCAGGCAGATGGACGCATTCGTGGGAATTCCGATCGTATTCATTTCCGGAGAGCATGACAAGGACAAGCAGCTCGAGGCTATCAGGCTCGGCGGCGACGATTTCATCATGAAGCCGGTGGAACCGGAGTACCTCATCTCCACCATCACGAACCGCGCGGAGAGGACCCGCAGCATGCGTTTCTTCATGGAACGGGACTCCCTCACCAGACTTCTCAACCACACGCACCTAAAGGAAGCCCTGGCGCGGGAGCTGATGCGCGCCGAGCGGAGCGGATCCCGGCTCTGTTTCGCCATGATCGACGCCGACCATTTCAAGCATGTCAACGATACCTACGGCCATCTTACCGGAGACCGTGTGCTTAAGAGTCTTGCTCGTCTTCTCCAGGAACGGATGCGCCGCACCGACATCATCGGCAGATACGGCGGCGAGGAGTTCGCCGTCATCCTCCTCAATACGACGATGGAAAACGCGGGGAGGATCCTGGACACGATACGGGAGAACTTCTCAAGGATCAAGCAGAGGTCGGAAACGGGCGAGGAGTTCTTCGTCACATTCAGCTGCGGCATTTCCGCTTTCCCGGGCGTTCGGGATCCCTCGGAACTGACGGCGGCAGCGGACCGTGCACTCTACGAGGCTAAGGAGAACGGACGCAACCGTGTTGTCCTGATGCCTGAACCGCTTGGAAGGCCTTCCGCGGAGGAGAAGGAAAGAGCATGAAACAGAAAGTTGAACGGGTATCCTTCTTTCTCGCGGAGCGGATCAGCGCCTGGAGTTGCGTGGAGGCAATAGCCCTTGCGGACTCCGCGGAATTCGATGTGTATGACCCCTATTTTTTTATCAGCCTCGACGTGTACCACAGAAAGGAGATCCCGGACACGGAGGAACGGCTCCGGTCATATTCGGGCGCTGGCGCCTTCGAGTCGTCGAGCACCGCGAGGAAGGACCGGTTTCTCATTGAAGG
>CAZPZF010000019.1:0-13128 GCA_964590705.1 uncultured Spirochaetales bacterium
ATCGTGGATACGAACTGCAACCCCAACGGCATCGCCTACCCCATTCCGGGCAACGCTGACGCGATCCGGGCCATCACCCTGTTTACCCAGATCATCGCCAACGCCGACGTGGAAGCCGACAACGAGATCGGTCTAGAAGTGATCGAAACCCTTTCGGAGGAGGAGGTTCCCAGCACGCCGGGAGCGTCCGCAATCGAAGAGACGGCTGCGGCTGCAGATGTCGAGAAGATTCCCCTCAAGGCCACGCTGACCGGGACGGAAGTCGAAATCGACGCTCCGCTCACCACGGAGGATTACTCGAACTACACCCCGCAAGGCGAGCAGGCCTCGTCAGCCGCCGCTGAAACCGAAGAACCTGCCGCTATCATCGACGAGGACAAACTGTACGAGGATTAAGACTCAAGGAGAATAACGTGGAAATCAAAGCTGCTGACGTAAAAAAAATGCGGGAAAAGACCGGCGCGGGCATGCTCGACTGCAAGAAAGCGCTCGAGGAAGCGGGCGGAGACTTCGCCAAGGCGGAAAAACACCTGAAGGAACTGGGACTTGCCGCGGCTGCAAAGAGAAGCGACCGCGTTACGAACGAAGGGCGGGTATTCTCCCGTATCGCTTCGGGCGCTGCGGGGCTGCTCGAACTCTCCTGCGAGACCGACTTCGTGGCGAGGAACAGCGACTTCGTCGCTCTCGGAAACGCGGTGCTCGCATCAGCCATCGAGAAGAATCTCCAGAAACCGACGGACGAGCTGGAATCCATGATCAAGGAAGCGATCGGGAAGATTAAGGAAAACATCACCCTCAAGCGTTTCACGATCATCCAGATCGGTTCCGATGAACTGGTCGTAGACTACATACACGGCGAAGGCAAGATCGGCGTCCTGGTAAAGGCGCAATCCCCAAACCCGGCGGACCTTTCGAACCCGAAGGTCAAGGAATTCGTGTTCGACTGCGCCCTCCATGTCGCGGCGTTTAATCCCATGTTCATCGACAAAGAGCATGTGAATCCCGCGTACCTGAAGGAACAGGAGGAGATCTTCACCAAACAGGCAGAAGGGCTCGGGAAACCAGCCAACGTCTTAGCCGGAATCATCCAGGGAAAGATCAAGAAGCACATCACAGAGATCTGCTTCAAAGACCAGCCGTTCGTCAAGGACGACAAACGCACGGTCCAGGCGGTTCTCAACGACCTCAACAAGGCGGAAGGAGCGAAGGTGACCATCTCCGACTACCGCTACTACAGGGTCGGCGAAGAGGTCTAGTCCGATTCAACGAAACGGCCGCTCCCCGGCGGGAGCGGCTTTGCGTTCAAGGAGGCGTCATGGAACTCGTCAAGAAGGATACCGAGGAACGGATGAGGAAGAGCCTGGCAGCCCTGGCCGACGAATTCAACACCATACGAACCGGCAGGGCGTCCGCATCTCTTTTCGATAAGATCAGGGTTGACTACTACGGCAATCCCACGCCGATCAACCAGGTGGCGACCATCTCGATTCCAGAAGCTCGTCTGGTCGTCATACAGCCCTGGGATAAGGCGGTCCTGACGGAGATCGAGAAGGCCATCCAGAAATCGGAACTCTCCGTAAACCCGAACAACGACGGCAAGGTGATTCGGATCAGCATTCCTCCCCTTACCGAAGAGCGTCGCAAGGAGTACGTGAAGGTGGCCAAGAACTACGCAGAGCAGACGAGAGTTGCCATCCGGAACGTCCGCAGGGACGCAAACGAGGAATTGAAAAAGAAGCAGAAGGACGAGGATCTGAGCGAGGACAGCGTGAAGCGGGCAACCGAGGAGATTCAGAAGATGACCGACCAATACATTGAGAAGATCAACAAGCTCCTCGAAGAGAAAGAAAGAGAGATCATGGAAGTCTGACCGGAGGCCCGCCGGATGGAAACGAACGCCATGCCCCTCCATGTCGGAATCATCATGGACGGCAACGGACGATGGGCGACCCAGCGGAACCTTCCAAGAACCGCGGGACACCGCGAGGGACTCACTGCAGCAAAGAGGATCGTTGCGGCCGCCGCGGCGATAGGAATCCGCTACCTCACATTCTACACCTTTTCAACGGAAAACTGGAAACGGACCCAGGAGGAAGTCTCCTTCCTCATGCTCCTCATTGCGACCCATCTTCGCCGGGAGTACGACTTCTATCGAGAAAACGGTGTGCGCGTTCTCCACAGCGGAGACATCGCCGGCCTTCCCCGCGAGGTGAGAGCGGAAATCGATTCGGTGATGCGCGATACCGCGTCCTTCGATAGGATGACGGTGGTCCTCGCGATCAACTACGGCGGAAGGGACGAAATCGTACGCGGCGTGAACCGCTGGCTCGCCGCGGGAGGCGGTCCCACGCTCACGGAACAGGATCTCAGGAAAAACCTCGATCTCCCCGATGTGCCCGACCCGGATCTCATCATCAGGACCGCGGGGGAGATGCGGCTCTCCAATTTCCTGATCTGGCAAGGGGCGTACGCCGAATACTATTCATCCCCCAGACTGTGGCCTGATTTCCAGCCCGAGGACCTTGAAACCGCGATCCGGGACTATGCCGGACGAAACCGGAAATTCGGCGGTCAACCATGAAGAAGATTATCAAGCGTGTCCTCCTGTTTGTAATCGGGATTCCCGTTCTCTTTTCGCTCATATTCCTCGTGCCCTGGCGCTTCCACCTCGCGCTGAACGCCTGCGCCGTTCTCTTCTCGGTTCTGGGGGCCCTCGAAGCAACACGCTTCTTCCGGGCGCTCGGAACGAGAACGATTCCGGGGACTCCCGCCTGGGCGGGCATCATCCCTGTTCTCGCCTACTGCGAAACGGCGGGGATCCTCCCTCATGGGGCCTCATCGGCCGGCTTCGTTCTCATCGGTACGGCCTTCCTTTCCCACGAGGTCTTCATTTCCACGCCGGAGAAGATCCCCGGAGGACTGGGCGCGATCTCCGCCTCGCTGTTCATCGTTTTCTACACCGGTTTCCTCATGAGCTATATCGTACGGCTCACCGGATTCTCGGACGCCTCGTTCGTCCTCGCTGCTTTTCTCCTGATCGTGTTCGCAAACGATACATTCGCCTACATCTTCGGGATGCTCTTCGGAAAGCGAAGCAGGGGACTCATTGCCGTCAGCCCGAACAAGAGCCTCGTTGGATTCATCTCCGGCTTCCTCTTCTCGGTCGGTGTTTCGATCCTATTTTGGGCATTCAGGCCCGGCGTATTCGGGGGAAGCCTCGCAACGGCCTGCGCCGCCGGCGCAGTCCTGGGAGTCACCGCCATCTGCGGAGACCTCGCGGAATCGGCCATGAAGCGCTCCGCGGGCGTCAAGGCCTCCGGCCCCATCATGCTCGGGAGGGGGGGGATCCTCGACTCCATCGACAGTCTCCTCTTCAGCGCACCCTTCTTCTTCTGCATCATCCGTTTCGCGCTGGGATAGGCCGGCGCAATGGAAAGAAAGGACATGCCGCCGGTGCCGAGAAAGCGGGTCATCATTCTTGGAAGCACCGGCTCGATCGGAACAAACGCCCTCTCCGTCTGCTCGGCTTTCCCCGAACGCTTCTCCGTGACAGCTCTTTCAGCGCATACCGATGAAACCGCTCTCCTGGCCCTTGCCCGGAGGTTCGGGGTGAAGACACTCGCGTTGTCCGGGAAAAAGCCTTCGGAAAGCGCCGTCAGATACTCCGGTCAAGACGGGCTTCTCGCCATGATCGCGGAAACCGACGCGGAGATCGTGGTGAACGGGATATCGGGCGCGGTTGGCCTCCTCCCTTCACGGGAAGCCCTCCGTTCCGGAAAGGATCTCGCACTCGCGAACAAGGAAACAATGGTGCTCGCGGGGTCTCTCATCACGGAACTCGCTCGTGAAACGGGAAAACTGCTCCTACCGGTTGACTCGGAGCATTCCGCCATCTTCTTCCTGCTGGCAGGCAAACCGATAACACAGGTGGACCGGTTGATCCTCACCGCCTCAGGGGGGGCATTCAGGGATCTTCCGCTCGAAAGGCTTCCAAAAGTCACCCCGGCCCAGACTCTCCTCCATCCGACCTGGAGCATGGGCAGGAAGATAACCGTGGATTCGGCAACCATGGCGAACAAGGGGCTGGAGGTCATGGAAGCCCAGCAGCTCTTCGGTTTCGGGCCTGACCGGATCGATATCGTCATCCATCCGCAGAGCCTGGTTCATTCTCTCATCCGGATGGCTGACGGGTCCCTCCACGCGTACATCGGGAAGCCAGATATGCGGCTCCCGATCCTCGCGGCCCTCTCCTGGCCGGACATGACCCCATCCCCCTTCGGACGCCTCGACCTGGCCGATACGGTACTCGAGTTCAGGCGGCCGGAGAAGCGCAGGTATCCCCTCCTCTACACGGCGCTGGACGCCGCGGCGGCCGGGGCCGGGTATCCCGGTGCCTTCAACGCGGCAAACGAGATCGCGGTTTCCCGTTTCCTCGAAGGACGGATCGGCTTCACGGAGATCGCCGCCGTAGTTGCACAAACTCTTGAAGCTGATTGGCAAGATCCGGTACACTCTTTCGAAGGCGTGATGGAAATCGACCGAAAGGCCCGTGAAACGGCCGAGTCGATCGTCGCAAGGAGAAACGCAGCATCGTGACCATACTCAACATCCTCATCGGGATCGTCGGCCTCGGAATCGTCGTTTTTGTCCACGAACTGGGCCACTTCCTCGCGGCCCGGGCCGTGGGCATCTCGGTGGAGAAGTTCTCCCTCGGGTGGGGAAAGAAACTCTGGTCCTTCAAGCGGAAAGGCACCGAATACCTGATTTCCGTCTTTCCCATCGGGGGCTACTGCAAGATGAAGGGAGAGGAGCTGTTTAGGAAGGCGCTCGAGGAGAAAGCCTCCCATGTCGAACAGGAGCCCGGCTCCCTCTTTTCGGTATCCCCTCCGCGGAGAGTCGTAACATATATCTCCGGACCCGCTGCCAATCTCCTCTTCTCGATCGTCGTCCTCGCCCTGATCTGGCTCGCCGGATTCACGATCAATACCTTCGACAACCGGATCGTGCTCCTCTCCTCGTACGAAACAGGCCCGGAAGCGCGGCTGTATCCAGCCGATGCCGCAGGACTCCTCACCGGGGACCGGATCGTGGCCATAGACGGCAGGACCATCGCTTATTACAGGGATCTTCAGGAAACCGTCATGAAATCGCCTGAAAGAGCTCTGATCATCACGGTGGAACGCGACGGTCGGCGCATCGACCTGACCGCGGTTCCCGAACTCAACAAGAGCTCCGGCGCCGGATTCCTGGGCGTTTCCGCGTGGATCGACCCGGTCGTCGGGACGGTCGAACCGGATTCCGCCGCGTCAATCGCGGGGCTCGCCCCAGGGGACCGGATAATCGAAGCGAACGGACGGAAAATCACGAACAGCATGGATCTGTATGCAATCCTCATGGAGCGCCCGGCACGTATCGAGCTTTTGATCGAAAGGCAGGGAAGCGGACGCGGGATCCTCCTCATTCCCACCTATGACGACAATGAGCAGCCTCAGATCGGCTTCGACTTTGCGTATCTCCGCGTCCCCTCGCCGAAGATGAACCCCTTCCAGGCCATCGCCGCGGGAACGAGGGAAACATTCGAAACCCTCGCGTTGTCCGTCAAGAGCCTTTTCCTTCTCGGAAAGGGGGTCAATATGAGGAAGGCGGTTTCCGGGCCGCTCAGGATAACCTACTACGTCGGGGAGATCGCCTCGTCCGGCTTCAACGCCGGGATATCCGAAGGACTCATCAGCCTCTTCCGGTTCCTTGCCCTCATCAGCGTAGCCCTCTGCTTCGGCAACCTTCTCCCGATCCCGGCGCTGGACGGGGGGATGATCGCTTTCAACCTCGCCGAATGGGTCGCGAGAAAGCAGCTGAATCCGAAGTTCTTCTACCGCTACCAGATGATCGGGTTCGCCGTAATCGTCTGCATCCTTCTGCTCACCACGTTCAACGATATCGCGTTCCTGTTCACAAAGGACAGGTTCTGATGCCAGCCGCCAAGGGGGTGTAAAATGCGGGAAATAACCTGCTACTGCGGAACGAAATTCGAGGCTGATATCCCTGACAGGGTTGATCTTGACCTCGCGCCGGAAACGGCGGGCCTGATCCTCGAGGGCAAATTTCTCTCCGTCGCCTGCCCCTTCTGTGGCAAGGAGCTCAAGCCGGAATTCCCCGTGACGATCGTTTTTCACGACGGCGCCGAGACCCTCTCCTTTCTCCCCGAGCTCTCGCGCAACCATTTCCTCTCGGGCAAGGAAACCTGCTCCGCGACAGAGGTGGTGATCGGATATCCGGAATTGGCGGAATGGGTCAGGATTCGCGAGGCAGGTCTCCGCCGGGAGGTTGTGGAGATCCTGAAATTTCACTACCTCCGCAGGACCGACCACCCTGAAAATCTTTCCATGTATTTCTCCGGCGCGGAAAAAGGAAAGCTCAGTTTCCAGATCCACGGCCTCAAGGAAGGAGAAATCGGGATCGCGCGGATTCCGATGTCCGTGTATGAAACGGTCGCCGCAGATATCGGGCGCCTCAGAGAGGAGGAGCCTCTCCGGGGATTCCTCGCCAAGCCGTACGTTTCGGTCAATAATATCTCTTGGGAGGAAAACCGGTGATACCAGGCACTGCGACGGCTCGCCTGCGGCGGACTGCGATCCTAGTCATCGCGTTCTGGTGTCTCGTCACCGCGGCCGGATACGGAGAGTCCAAGAGGGTCCTCATCAATACGGGTCATAGCGGAGAGCTCACGGCCATGGAGTACCAGGATCGATACGGTCTCCTCTTCACGGCCGGGACCGAAGGAAGCGTGCGCGCGTGGGATCCAGCAACACGGGGACTCGTGTATCTGCTGCAGGTATCGCATCTGCCCATCCGCGCCCTTGCCGTGAATCCCGAAGCGCCGGAGGTCGCCGTCATCGAATCGGATGGCTTGAGCGTTTTCCGCCTCTCCGTCTGGAATTGGCAGAATCAGAGCCCGGTCTTTTCCGTAGATCTCCCGGAGCTTCCCCTGTTCCTCCAGTATTCCCCCAAAGGTTCCTTCCTTCTCTATGGAACCGCGACGTGGAACGGGCTGGTCCTGCTCGACAGCCGGACCGGCGAGCCGCTTCCGGTTCTAGGGAGCGCCCCGGGAATCGTGTCGAGCGCCTTCATGTCGGCAACCGAGAACACGGTTCTCACCTATTCCCCCTCCGGGTACCTCAAGTATTGGGACATGCGCAACGGGACCCTCAAGGCTGAGATACCGACCCTTTCGGGCCTCCGGGACTGCTCGTTCACCGGAAACGGACGATACATGGCCGCTCTTCTGGATGGGGATCTCGTCATCGTGGATCTCATCTCGGGCAAACCGGCTGTGTACCGGGAGCCCTCGGAAAAGTGGAGCCTCGCTTCTCTCCGCGCGGATACTCTTCTGACCCTTTCGGCCGGCCAGCCCAGGCGCATTGTTCTTTGGAATGTCCAAAACGGCGTCCCTTCCCGGCAGAGGATCATTGAGACGACCCGCGCAACGGCTAGCCTCCCGGGCTTCGCGCTCGACGGAGCGCCACTTCCGCGGAAGAGCGGAACCGCCTCGATCACAGAGTGTATCTCCGTCAATTCAATCGTGTATACAGGATATGCGACCGGCGAAATCATGACACAGGCGCCTGACGATCCGGTCCCCCTCGTCTTTTCCCGGGACAATCTCCTCCCGATCTTCGAGATGACGGTCGGCCGAGGCTCCCTCGTCCTGACCTCGAGCGAATCTGTCGTCATCTGCACCTCCGATTTCTTCGAGGGAAACGCGATTCCATCCTACTTCTCCGCGGATTCGCAGCCGAATCCCGAGGAAGGACCGCTCTCCCTCCGCGGCGTCGGGGATAACCTGTTCCTCGCCTGGACCGCGTCGGACGATTCCGGACCCTTGTACTTGTTCTCACCCGATGACAATCTGTACTCTCAGGTCGGAAACCACGCGCGACCGATCATGGATATCGAATGCACGCAGGACCAGTACCTGATCCTCGATTCGGCCGGAGCGATCGAACTGCGCCGCTTCGGCGAGGACGCGCCGGCGTACGCGTTTACGTATCCGGGACTCAGAGACATCTGTCTGGCGGAGTCCTTTATTATGGCGGCGGGAAACAGCGCCTTCCTTCTCTCCTCCCCCCTTCTCTGGATCGATCCTTCCACGGGAGAAACGGTTCCCATTCCCGACTCAAACGTATTGACCTTCAAGCTTCGCTACGATGCGAGAAGGAGCGAGCTCTATTCCCTCGGCTTTGAGAAACGAAGCGGCAGCATTGTAACCGTACTGAAGGCGGCCAGAGGTCCGGACTTCGAGAGGAATACGACACGGCTCAGCTATCCCGGTGAGGATATCGGCGCGGACCTCGTCATCGATCCGGAGACGGGCACGCTCTTCACCAGTCTCGGATATCGAGGCGTCAGAGCCCTTTCCTGGAGCGGTTTTTCGTCGCTGGCCCCGTCGGACCACATCCCCCGCCAGCTCGCGCAGAGCGGACCATGGCTGTTTGGACTGAATACGGACAAATCCATCACCGTATGGGATACCCGGTCGGGAGAGAGGATCATGGATCTTTTCATCTTCGACGACCTTGAATGGGTCGCCCTTTTTGCAGACGGGGAATACTACTGCTCTCCAAACGGCGAAAAATACGTCAGCGTCTTCGACGAGGAATCCCTTCGGAGCGGGGAGACGGGCGGGTTCAGAAGGAACCAGTGAAAGGCGATTCAGTGGGCCGGATTGGCAACGATCTTCTCGATGGCAGAATCGACCGCGTTCTGTATTTGCGCGGCATACTCTGTATCGTCGAGTGAATGGGCGTACAGCGTTCCGATGAGCGAGACTCGGTACAGGGGTTTCACGGAATTCAAGGCCAATGCCGCGATATCGAGGATGCAGTCCTGGCATTTGCAGATACGATTTTCAACGTCTTCCTCTATCCTGCGTTCAATGGCTTCAAGAACCATCCTTTCGGCCTCGTTCACCAGGAATTCAAAGTTGTAGGTTTCCTTTAGTCCCATGACACTCGCTCCCTCTATCTCACATAATAACCGATTTTATCCCTTTTGCAAGAACCGATCGTCATGGTTTTTCCCTGCTCAGGGACTCGAATTTGGTGTACTTGGGGAGAAACGCGAGTTTTACTAAGTCGATGGGACCGTTTCGCTGCTTGGCGACGATTAGATCGGTTTCAACATCGTTCGGCTTTCCCTCTTCGTCGCTCCGTTCGTTTCCTCGGTCCCTGTGGAGGAACATGACCACATCCGCGTCCTGCTCGATCGAACCGGATTCTCTCAGATCGGCGAGCGTGGGAGGCTTGCCCTCCGACTGCCTTCCCACCTGGGAGAGGCAGATAATGGGGATGTCGAGTTCGCGCGCGAGGGACTTCAGCGATCGGGAGATCTCGGCCACCTGTTCGTGTCTCGGGGTATTGCCCTTCGATTCCGGCTCAATGAGACCGATGTAGTCGATAAAGATCACCTGCACACCCTGCTGGGAACGCATCCTCCTGGCCTGCGCCCGAAGGTCGAGGAGCTTGATGTTCGGCGTATCGTCGATGTACAGGGGAGCTTCGTAGATTCTGCTTGCCGCTTCCGTAAGTTTCGGGAAATCGGCCGGGGTCAGAAGTCCGGTGCGTAGCGACATTGAGTTGATTCTGGCCTCCGAAGCGACGAGCCGCTGCATGAGCGCCATATCCGACATCTCGAGGGTAAAGAATCCGACTGGAACCTTCTGGTGGATCGCCATATTGGCGGCCATGGTGAGGGCGAACGCGGTCTTTCCGACCGATGGCCTCGCGCCGATCACGATGAATTCGGACTTTTGAAAACCGCTGGTGAGATTGTCCAAGGCGGGGAATCCGCTGGGAATACCCGTATAGCTCTCCTTGGTGTGGTAGAGTTTCTCGATCACCTCGATCGTGTGGGAGATGATCTCGCCTGCGGTCTTGTACGTTCCCCCTTGCTGCTTGTCAGTGACGTCGAAGATCTTCTTTTCCGCTTCCTCGATGATGACCCGGCTGTCCAGTGTTTCGTCGTGTGCCTTTGCCACGATCTCCTCCGAGACTCTGAGGAGGGTGCGCCGGATGCTGCATCCCTGGACTATTTTGGCGTAATACTCGATGTTGGCGCTCGTGGGAACCGCGGATGTGAGGGAGGAGACGTAGGAGATGCCCCCGCACGCGTCGAGGAGGCCCCTGCTCCTAAGCTCGTCCGTGATGGTGATGAGGTCGACCGCCTCACCCCGATTGAAGAGGGTGATGATCCCTTCAAAGACGAGGCGGTTCGCGGTACGGTAGAAATCCTCCCCGCGGAGGTATCGGAGCGCCGTCGAGATCGCCTCGCCGTCCAGCAACAAGGAACCGAGCACTGCCTTTTCGGCGTCCTCGTTATGGGGGGGAATCTTGTCCTTGAGGGATTCCTGTATCATTGGAATCTCTTTCCAGGATCATTCTTCGGAGGGCTTTTCCTCCGTTGATACGGCGTTCTCAACCGCAGGCGCCGCTTCTTCCGCAGCCGCCGGCTGTTCCTTCTTCTTCGTGTTGATAGAGAGCTTTACGGCTGCGGTCTCGTTTCCATAGAGCTTGATCTTCACGGTATACGTGCCGCTCATCTTGATGGCGTGCTCGGGAAGCTCGATCTTCTTCCGCTCGATCGAGAATCCTTGTTTGAGCAGCTCATCGGCGACGATGGCATTCGTGACGGAGCCGAAGAGTTTTCCGTTGTCTCCGGCGGGAACGGCAAGCGAAATCTCCACTTGTTCCAGGCGATCTTTGAGTCCCTTGGCCTGGTTCTTCTTCTCTTCTTTCCGTTTCTCTATAGCCGCCTTCTTGCTCTCGAACATGGCGACGGTTTGTTTGGAATACGGCACGGCGAGTCCCTGAGGGATGAGATAGTTACGACCGTATCCCCGTTTGACCTCGCGCACATCCCCCTCTTCTCCGAGATTCGCCACATCCTGGTTCAGTATTATTTTCATTCCCGTCAACTCCTTTCCACAATCCGGTATCGTATCCACATCTCGGATACTCCCAGAATCGGAATCCCCAGGTAAACCAGGAGATTGACTCTGGGTATGAACAACATCAGACAGATCACGAAGGCCGCGAGCAGCCTGAGCGACGCTGGAACCTGCCTTCGGATGCAGAGGAACTGGAGTATTCCAAGACCCTGCAGACCGTAGAGAAACAACATGATGAAGGTCCCGTTCCAGAAAAGGTACTGGAGAACGCCGACATCCGTTAGAAACCCGATCAAAACACCGCCGGCGCAGGCGATGAGAGGCCAGATGAAGGGGTCCGGCACCCGAAAAGTCCAGATTCCTGGAACGACCTCGCCTCTGCTCCGCCTGCCGATGACTGTCCCGCTTCTGACGTTTCCCGCGAGAAACACCAGGTACACGAAGACATAGTTCCGCAGGAACCCCTCGCGGAGCATCGCCATCACCTGGTCAAGCTGCTCCGCCGCGTCCCCTTCCGAAATGGCTCCCCCGAGACCCGGGGCTTCGCCAGACGAAGCGACCCGTAGAAAGAACCTCATTCCGGCCGCGATCTGATCCCGGATGAATCCTGACAGCTCTGCGGATCCCGTGAAAAGGATCAGGAGTGGCACGCTCAGAGCCGTCATCACGCCAGTCGCCGCGAGTACTCGATAGAGCGCCCTTGAAAACGGTAAGGGCGCAAGATTCACGATTCCGAGGCCAAAGACGAATAGAAACGCGAGTCCGCAGTCCAAGCCAGTGGCCATGGCGGCCTGCCCCGGCGGGCTCTTGGCAGCCGCCGCGCCGATCAGGCCCCACACGGCGATCACACATAAAAAGATCAAACAAGCGAGAAGGAATCTCGTTCTTCCTTGCCTGATGAAGAGAACCTGGAGAGGCACGCAGAACAGAAACAGCATGACTCCTGATTGGAAGAGAAGAACCGCCGTTACAGTCAGCAGCAACAACTCGACCCATTGTCTGTCCGGGTGTCTCACATCAGTCTATTTCCGTACATAGGGAAGGAGGGCGAGAACCCGCGCCTTCTTGATTTCAACGGAGAGAGCCCGCTGGTGCTTGGCGCACGTACCGGTGATTCTTCTGGGGAGAATCTTTCCACGCTCCGTGATGAATCTCTTCAGGAAGTCGGGATTCTTGTAGTCGGCCACGGCCTTTTGCGTGCAGAATTTGCAGACCTTCTTCTTGAAAAAGGCTTTTCCGCCGCGTGAGGATTTACCGTATCCCGGCCTCTGCTCCCTCTCTCCGCTCCTGTCCCCATCGTAGCGTTTTTCTTCTATTTCTTCTTCGAGAAATTCTTCTTCCCGGATGTCTTCATCCATATCTGTTATCGACTCCTCTTGTTAGAATGGTATATCGTCGTCAAAATGATCGGAATGGGCGGGGGGATACTCGTTCTCCCCGGTCTGCCGCTTCCCGGAATCCTGCGATGCCTGCTGGTTTAATCCGGAAGGCCTTCCGCTTCCCGAACCTCCCCCCCCACCGAGAAGTTGGATGTTGTTCGCAACGATCTCCACCTTGCTCTTCGTTTGGCCGTCCTGTTCCCACCTGTCCTGCCGGAGTTCTCCCTCAACGGCGATCTCCTTTCCCTTCAGCAGGTATTGATTCAGGTTTTCCGCGGTCTTGCCCCATACCGTTATATCGAAATAGTTGGCTTCTTCGACCCATTGATCTCCGGATTTCTTCCGCCTGTTCACGGCGATCGAAAGCTTGGAGACCGCGAGACCCGTATTGGTGTATTTCAATTCCGCGTCCCGGGTCAGTCGACCGATCAGGACGACATGGTTAAGGTTCGCCATATCCGCCGACCGCCGGCTTCATTCGTCCAGCTTGATGAACAGGTACTTGATGAGTTCCTGGTTGAGTCTGAAGGCCCTGTCCATGTCAGCGATTTTGAGGGGATCGACGGAGAGTTCAAAGAGGTAGTAGTGTCCCCTCGTCTGCTTCTTGATGGGATACGCGAGATCCCTGGATCCCATATCTTCTTCTTTGATCAACGTCGCTCCGGCTTTGGAGAATTCCTCCATCACGAAGGTTTTTCCCTTAGCAAAGTTGTCATCCTCCGGCCGGAAAACGCAAACAACCTCGTATTTCCTCATAATTACTCCTTATGGACGTATGATCCGGCAACGGGACCCGGAAAAAGAGGC
>CAZPZF010000019.1:13138-22435 GCA_964590705.1 uncultured Spirochaetales bacterium
TTCACCCGTGTCAATGACTCCAGCCTGATCCTCCCTGTCCGGATATGTACAAACGGTTTACAAACCCGCTCTTTTTTCCGATCTTAGGAATAGTATGGCCAAGAAAATTCATTTCGCCGACAATCTCTACTTCCTGACCAAGCTCATCCAGACCTTGGACGAGGGGCTCAGACTGGAGATCGATGCCGAGATCTTCGCCGACCGTTTTGCCGAAGAGATCCTCTTCATCGACGAGAGCCTCAACAAGATATTCACAACTCTGAAGGAGAACGTCCATCTCATTGGGAGGACTGAATCACTCAGATCGCTGCTCAAGACAAAGACGATCTTCTCCGCGTTCCTCACCCGCCTCCTCAGGGAGAAGAACCCGCTTCTGGTGGATCTCGGCCCGTTCACGGGGAAATTCGAAGAGATCGCGGTGGAACAGCACCGGGAGATCGGGGAGATACAGCAGATATTCTCCGCCGGATCCGCCGAAACCGTGCAGGAAGTCGTTTCCACCGAGGAGATCTCCTTCCTCCTCCGCGAAGAACCCGAATAGGCGGCTGACACCCCAGCTCCGACAGAACGTTGATCCGGTGCCCTGATCCATTATACACTTCAGGCATGGATGCGCAGCTGTCGCGACCGCCGGAGAGAGGAACCCCTATCCTCGCCGTCGACGTCGGGGGTACCAACCTCAGGATCGCCCTTATCGTTCAGGAGGGGAACCGCCATACCGTTCTCTTCACGGTCAAGTTGAAAAATGTGGATCTCGCGAGTCTTGAGGATGGGATAGCCCACGGGATGGTCCGTGCCTCGGAGATCGGTATCGCGCCCTCGATCATTGCGGTGAGCGCGGCCGGACCTGTGTACGGCGATACCTGCGTGATGACGAATATCCGCTGGGAGATACGGGGTTCGGCGCTCTCCGCGGCTTTCGGGATACCCACGGTCGTCATGAACGATTTCACTGCCCTGTGTTTCTCGATTCCGGTTATCGGCGCACAAGGACAGAAAGCCCTCCTCCCACTCCGGGAACCATCCGGTCTTACCGCCGCGTCCTCCATCGCGGTACGCGGGTCCATGCGTACCGTCGTTGGAGCCGGTACGGGCTTGGGAATGGGGTTCCTCAGGGAGCTCGATGATGGGTTTGTGGTAATGGCATCGGAAGGCGGACACGCCGATTTCGCGCCGTTCGATCGAGAGACCGAGGAGCTTTGGAGTTTCGTGAAAGCGCGGCATAGAGGCCGCGCCGAAAACGAGTTCTTCCTCTCGGGACGGGGAATCGAGACCATGTACGATTTCCTGCGGGCCTCGGGGAAAATTCCGAGATCCGCGGCCACGGACCTTGTCGATTCCCTCCAGGGGATGGACAAGCCGAACGCGATTTCCGTGGAAGCGCACCGAGGCGGCCCGATAGCGGAGGTACTGAGTCTCTTTGTCCGGATCTACGGCAGAACAGCGGGAAACATCGCCGTGACAAGCATGTGCACCGGTGGCCTCTACATCGCAGGCGGAATCGCGGCAAAGAACTCTCGCTTTTTCACGGAGAACGACCGATTCATGGACGCGTTTCTCGACTGCCCCAATGAAACCATCAGGGGAATCCTCGCCGCCATACCGGTCTACCTCGTCATGGATCCCGACGTCGCCCTGATCGGAGCGGCCAACGCCTGCCGTTATCTCTGCTGCCAAGGAGACTGAAAATGACGAGAGACGAAGAGGCCCGCATTCTCGCCAGATACGACATCGATCCCGTTCTCACCCGCGGAATTCTCGACGCGTGGAACAACGGCGATCCTTCGGTCAGCGCGGGAACGGTGAGGGTCGCAGAGATCCCGCGCCCGGATGGAACGGATATCATCGATAGGAATGCCGAGGCCTTCACCATTCCGGAGGACAGGGTGCGGGCAGCGATTAAAAAGTACCGCCTTCCCCTATCCGCTGACAGCCTCCCCCGCGTTCCCGGGGGCGGTCTTCATATTGCGGAATCTTTCCTCCGCGAGGCCGGAATCCTCCTGTATCCCCTCTTCTCCTTCGGCGTGCTGAACGGGGGATCCGCCACGAGCTATCTCGACTCGATCCGAAATCAGGAATACAACCCAGCCTATTTCCGCATCTGCAAAAACGACTTCGAACGCCACGCCGCTTCATGCAGGGAGGAGCCGAAGGGAGTGATCCCGGCGTTCTACAACGAGGATATGAGCGCGGGGCCGAGTTTCATGGAACTTAAATTCCGGTCGCTGTATCTTGCCGAAGCCCAGTACAGGCGGAGGTCCGGAGAACGGGGCGGCGGACCATTTCCCCTCTTCCAGATGACGAGCGTCCGGAACAACCAACGGATCGCATCGGCGTATGAGAGGTTCGCCGCCGGCGTATTCCTGAAAAACCTTCGAGAGAAGAGCGGGGCCGACGTGCTCGATACCAGAACCGGAATCCAGCCGATGATCGGCGCGTTCACGCATTCCTCACGCGGAAAGAGGAAGGAAATATTCTTCCATGCGTACGGCGAACCCGACAGGCCCCTTCCCCTTCCCGGGGGGCACGGTCAAAACTTCTCGATTCTCGCGGATATCTACAGAGAATTATATGCCCAAGGCAAGCGGTTCATCTCCATCGGAAACGTTGACAATCTCGGCTACACCCCGGACCCTGTGATCCTTGGATATCTCGGACTTTCGGGAAGGCCGGCCGCTTTCGAGTTTTCCCGCAAGACGCGGACCGATGTGAAAGGGGGGATACTCGTCCGCGACGAGAGGGGAAGACTCACCTGCGCGGACATCGGCCCGGCGATTCCGCGGGATGCTGTCTTGTCCGCGGAAGCTGCCGGTAAACCGATCCTCTTCAACTGCGCCTCCGGCTTCTTCGACCTCGAGTATCTCGTATCGAATCTTGATGCCATCACATCGGCGCTTCCCATTCGTTTTTCCGACCAGAACAAGGACGCGGGGCAGTATTCCCAAGCCGAACAAATCACATGGGAGGTGATCGGCCTCCTTAAAAAACCCCTCATCTTCGCGGTGCAAAAGAGCAAGAGGTTCCTCGCCTCCAAACTCCTCCTGGAAAACTTCCTCACCAGTAGCGTACGCATGGCGGAGTACCGGAGTACCGCTCATACGGACGATCCGTTTCCCGGCCTTTCCGACACTCTCCGCGCAGGACTCGCCGACCTCCTGCGGGATTCCTACGCGATGACGCTTAGGAACGGTAGATGGGAACCAATGGAGACGGGTTGATCGGGGTCGGGAAAGTCGAGGGATGGAGGATATCATGACCGAAAACGTGTCTCTGCGGTTCGACGAAAAGGGCCTCATACCTGCTGTCGTCCAAGACGCGGACAACGGCGCCGTCCTGATGGTAGCCTGGATGAACCGTGAAGCTTTCGATCTTTCCAGGAAAACAGGATACGCCCATTATTTTTCCAGATCTCGTCAGAGGCTCTGGAAGAAAGGGGAGACTTCCGGGAATGTGCAGGAGATTCGCGAGATAAGGATCGACTGCGACCAGGACACGCTCCTGCTCCTCGTCCGTCAGCATGGGGGAAGCGCCTGCCATACCGGTCACGCCAGCTGCTTCTACCGGACCGTCAGTCCGAACGGCCTTGTTCCCGTGAATCCAGCCTGACGATCCCCCGACGATGATAAAAAAGGCTGCCGTTTCCGGCAGCCTTCTGCGGATGAAATGTCGATTTCATCAATCGGAGAGAATGGCCTCCACAGGGCAGACATCGGCACAGGTGCCGCAGCTCGTGCATTCATCGGGATTGATCCATCGCTTTCCATCTTTTTCACTGATCGCCTCAACCGGGCATTCCGATTCGCAGGCGCCGCAGTTGGTGCATTCATCGGTGATCTTGTACGCCATTGTCGCGCTCCTTCTGGTGAGTGATACCGCGAATAGTACAGCACGACACGAAAATTAGCAACAGGGATCTGAGGCCCTTTGACGACGCATTGATCGGTAGAGCTCACTGAGTCACGACGTATTCGAAAACCCCGTACAGGTCGAAAGGGAAGGTCATGCCTTCCGTATCCGTGAACCGGCCGGAGAAACGTCCCGCCATCCTGAAAAAAACGGGGCGTTTGATGATCAGGAGAGCGATGGGCCGGAGAGGAGCGGGAACCTCGTCGAGGACGTCGGTGTAATTGAATAGGCTGGATGCGGTAAAAGTTCCTGAGAATCGGCAGCCATCGGTCTCCGATTCGATCCGAATCACGCCGGGGTATTGATAGGGAATACCCGCCTCCTCGCGCCAGTCTGAGTAGGAGATCCGGTAATCCTCCGCGATGTGGACCCATTCGCCGTCGCGCGCGAGCATGAGAAGGGAATCACGGTCCGATCCAAAGGACTTATGCGAGACGTGCTCGATCAAATTCAAGTGCCATCGGGATCCGCGCACTGACGGGTTGGAGAAACACCGCATGCTCACGATGAGTGGATCGATCCTGAAGGGCGGAAAAACCTGGAAGGACCTGTCTCCGTAGGCGTCGCCCTCGGCCTTTCGGGTGATCCCGTTCACGGTGAAGGTTCCCGAAACCCTGGCCCATGGGGATGGGACGACACGGTAGATGAAAACCGCGCCGTTTTCCCCGACAAAGTGGTACCCGTCTCTGCGTTTCCATGGTGGCATGATATTCGTGAAGGAGAGGTCGCAGGAGAAGTCCTCGTATCCGGCCGCGAAGCGGAACGTCTTGCCGTCTCCTGAAAAGGTGATCCTTCCGTCGGATACGAACAATCTCTTGTCGTCACGTCTGAGGGAGCGGCGGTCGAGTTCATGGGTGATCGTGTCCGCCAAGGAGGAACCGTCCGCGGGAATGACGTACATTCCCCATTTCTCGAAAAGACCGAAGGTATAGTGGAAGATGTCGAAGATGAGGATCCAACCGTCATCGAGAACGCAGATATAGAAGAGATTGTTACTGGCAGCGTGCTGATGCTCGCGATCGAAGAAGGCATACTCAGCCGGCAGGAGAGTCGCCGTTGACAATTCCCGCAGAAGGGAGCCGTCCTCGCTTGCCGCGCCGATCCTCATCGGCAACAGACTCAGGAAGAGGAGGATGGGGATCCTGATCGTGTGCCGCAGGCGCCTCATTGAGGAGACCGAGGGTGGACGGCGGCCAGCGTCCCGGCAAGCGCTGGATTGCTCATCCTCGCACCGCCTTCCGGGATTCGGCGAGGAAGCGCTCGGAGAGAAGTGCGCGGGCTGAGCCGGCGATGCCGACGGCATCGAGGCCGCATTCCGCGATGAGTTCAGGGCGGGAAGCGTGCGGGATGAAGTTGTCCCTGACCCCCAGAGTGGCGACGCGGGTTCGCAGCCGGTTCCTTGTCGCGAGCGCGGCGATGCTCTCTCCGGCCCCTCCGATCACGGCTCCATCCTCGACCACGACAACGAAACGATACGCCGAAAGGATGGCGGCGAGTTCGGCTTCGTCGATCGGCTTAATAAAGCGGAGATCGTACAGATCCGAGGGGATACCCTCTTTCCATAGCAAGACATGCGCTTCCAAGGCGTCCGGGAGCAGGGAGCCGACGGCGACGATGAGGAGATCCTCGCCCGAGAGACGGCAGAAAGCGCCCCGTCCCTCGCGAATCGGGTCGGACGGAGCGTCCGGGACAGCCAAGCACGGGGCTTTGGGGTATCGGATAAGGACCGGCTTTCCGAGATCCAACGCGTAGGAGAGCATGTTCCGGAGCTCCGCTTCCCCTGAAGGCGCGAGGATCGTCATTCCGGGAACCGCACGGAAGATGGGGATATCGTAAAGGCCTTGGTGGGTTTCGCCGTCGTTGCCCACAAGTCCTGCCCTGTCCATGGCGACCACAACGGGAAGGCCGGGAAGTGCGATATCGTGGATCACCTGATCCACCGCCCGTTGGACGAAGGTGGAATAGAGGGGAACGACGGGCTTCATGCCCGCAGCCGCGAGCCCAGCGGCAAAGGTCACCGCGTGCTGTTCCGCTATGCCCACGTCGAAAAATCGGGAGGGGTACTTGTTCTGGAACGGGACAAGCCCGGTTCCATCAGCCATGGCAGCGGTAATGGCCACGATCCGGCTGTGCTGTTCGGCGGCGGAGAGAAGGGCGGAGGAGAAGACCTCTGTATACGATAGCACGGCCTTTTTTTCGATCTTCCCGTCGACCAAGGAGAGAGGTGATACGCCGTGGTAGAGGGTCGGATTCCCCTCAGCCTGTGGAAAGCCCTTTCCCTTCCGCGTAACCACATGGACCACGACCCGACGCTTGAGCTTTCTTACCGCCCGAAAGACCTGGTCGAGATGGTGGAGGTTGTGGCCGTCGATCGGTCCGACATACTCGAAACCGAACTCCGAGAAGAGAGTTTCCTTGAAGAAAATGGCCTTGATACCTTTTTTCAGGCGCACGACCAGTTCCATGAGCCGATAGCCGAAAGCGGGAACCACGAGGATCCCCCGGTCTATCCGATCCCTGAGGTTCTGGTAGAATTTCGTGGCCGTGATTCGGCTGAGGTAGGTGGAGAAGATACGCTCCGCAGAATCCCGAGAGATCGCTCCGACATTGGGGCTGATGGCCATATTGTTGTCGTTGAGGACAATGATGAGGTTCTTCCTCAGGTGTCCTGTATGGTTCAGGGCCTCGAAAGCCATGCCGCCGGTCAAGGCCCCGTCTCCGATCACTACGACAACCTTTCCCTCCACCCCCTGAAGCTGCTGCCCCACGAGGATACCCAGACCCGCGGATATGGAGGTGGAGGCGTGGCCTGTTTCGACGATATCGTGGGGGCTTTCGCTGCGTTTGGGAAAACCGCTGATTCCCCCTTTCATCCGTATCGTATGGAAGGAATCCCTCCTTCCGGTGATCAGCTTGTGCACGTAGGATTGGTGGCCCACATCCCAGATGATCTTGTCCTTCGGCGAAACAAATACGCGGTGAAGGGCGATGGTGAGCTCTACGATCCCGAGATTCGACGCGAGATGGCCCCCGTTTCGCGAAACCACCTCGATGATCTCTCTCCTGATCTCCGAGGCTAGACGGCGAAGTTCCGGGTTTGAAAGGGAACGGAGATCCTCGGGCCCCGCGATTCGATCTAAAAGCGGTACGCGAATTCGTCTTTCCCCCTGTTCCGGGGTGGTTCCTTCTGTATTTGCTTTCATGTGTGGATCACCTTTCCACTGGCGATGCCATAACGACAAAACGCACTCCCCCGTCTTCTACAGGGATACGGGGGAGTGATTCGACCTTGTACAGAGAGTATATCACGGAATTCCTGATTCGGAACAGATCGGATACGGATGTAGGAAGACGCGGCGCCAGGCTCCGGGCGCCGCATCTGTCTCGTCTTTCCTTTCGGAACGAAGAGCCCTCTATTTCTTCTTGTGTCTGTTCTTTCTGAGCTTCTTTTTCCGCTTGTGTGTTGCTATCTTATGCCGCTTTCTCTTTTTTCCGCAAGGCACTGCATTTCTCCTTCCCGATTTCTCTTCGTTCCCGGCCTTTCGGGAGCCTGTAGACCGGCATGATTATGCCGTGATGACCCGATCCAGTCAATAGGGTGGGTCTGACTTCCGTATTGAAAACCCAGGTGAACTCATATATATTAAAGCGGATGGAGAAGCTGCTCAATGAGATCAAGCTTACGTACACCGATCCGGAAATCAACGCTCTGATCTCTGGAGCCAACAACTCCTCAAAGAGCTATTCGGTCCACTTCAACCAGAACGAGGAGCTGTTCGTCCGTCTCGGACAAGAATTCGAGGTTCCTCAGTTTCCGGTTCACCATGATATCGAAAAGAAGATCCCATCCAAGGAGTACCTTGGAGCGTTGAAGAACTTCCTCAACCGGGTCGTTCCCCTGGCTCAGGATCTCTTTTCGGATCTCACCTATTTCTTCGACCCTACGGAAATCCTGCACCCCTGCTTCTACCAGATCTACCGCCTTGGGGATAGCTTGTACCTCTACCTGCTGCGAGTAGATCTCATCTTCAAGACGAACCACGCAACTCTTCTGGGGACCGGATCCAACGACAGGACACCCCCGTACCGCAGTCGAGATCTCTTCATCGAATCCGATTTCATTCCATTGAAGAATATTGAGACCAACGGGGGGAAACTCCACTCGTTCGTGATCCTGCAGACGATTAGTCAGACATGGATCGGCGAGACAGGCAGGGGCTATTTCCTCCAGGGAATATGGATGGACAACGATCTTAACAAGTTTTTTACAAAGCTCTTCCTCCCCCCGGGAAAACGGATCTACCCATTCTACCCCTTCACCTGCAAATTCAGGACTTTCTGCATGACGGCACCCCAGTTCGGGCCGGAGGACAGGAAACGCTTCCTCCCCTATCTCCATAAGGCGCTCCAGGTGGTCACACCGAAGATGGAGGAGATCCAGAATGCCCTCAGAAACGTCCCCTTCTCAGAGGATATCGGTACCTACCAGGAGCTGAAGAAGACGATCCCTCAGCCTTTGGTATCCCTGTGGTCAAACCTCAAGATCACTCCCTACCTCAATGAAGCGAACATGAAGGAGTTCCATCTTGAGATATAGGCTGACCGATTTCCCATCCCTTCGTGTCACGATTATGGGCCTTGGAAGCAACGGAGGAGGTGTGGCGGCCGCCCGGTTCTTCGCCGCGCACGGCGCAAAGGTCACCGCCACCGACCTGCGTTCCGCCGAATCCCTCTCCTCATCCATCGCGGAGCTTTCAGGATTCGATATTTCATACACCCTCGGAGAGCATCGCGAGTCCGATTTCCGCAACGCCGATCTCGTCATCAAGAACCCCGCAGTGTCGGCAGATTCTCCGTTCCTTGCCATGAGCCGCGAGGTCGAAACGGATATCTCGATATTCCTCGCGTTCTCCCGCTCGCCAGTGCTCGCGGTCACCGGCAGCAAGGGGAAATCGACGGTGGTTTCCGCCCTCTCCCATATCCTCCGGCCTGCCTATCCAAAGGTAAAGCTCGGCGGAAATATCACAAGGAGCCCCCTTTCTTTTCTGGACGAACTCATGGCTGACGGAGAAGAGAAGGATATCCCGGTCATACTCGAGCTCTCCTCATGGCAGCTTTCCGACCTTAAAGGGAAGGGATTGTTGAAACCCCGCGTATCGGCGGTCACGAACCTCCTTCACGACCATCAAAATTTCTACCATGATATGGAAACCTACGCGGCTGATAAAGCCGAGATCTTCTCGAGCCAGGGACCGGAGGATAAGACCCTCACCTATTACGATGATCCTTGGGCGCGCCGATTCTACATTCAAACCCATGCCCAGCCCTTCATCTTCACTCATGAAACATTGCCGCAGATCTGCGACGGCGGGTATCTGCTCCCGGCAGGCT
>CAZPZF010000020.1:0-3985 GCA_964590705.1 uncultured Spirochaetales bacterium
TCAGGACTGACAGCGACTGCACCTACGGCCCCTTTGTGTCCCGTTAAGGTTTTTATGCACTTCCCCGTTGCCGTATCCAGAATGACGATCGAGCCGTCAATTCCGCCGGTCACAACCGAAGAATGGTCAGGGGAAATGGATAGACTGATAATCGCTGAAGTATGATCATAGTTTCTCCAGATCCGATCGGGAATCCAGGATACCTTTTTCTTATGAAGCTGGAATTCGTTCTGCGCGCCGCATGCGCCGCATATCCAAACTCCCGATCTCATTCCATTTCTGATATCTCGAATCTCGGTACTCTGCGCGAGCTGTTCCTGACTGCTGAGAGGTCCTTTAGAGAGCTCGATACGGTACGGAAGATACTCCTCGGAGAAGGAGCCACCCATCTCCGATATTCGGTCGATATCTTTGGGAGTGCTATGGGATAGCACGGTATTGTAGCCAAGGATATACTCCCTCCCGCAGGAGACGCATCGCACCTGGAGAAAATCCTCGAAGCGCTTTTCGAGAAGTTCGATGAGGGAAAGAGTGTGCCGGGATTCTGCGAGGGAATATGCCGTTTCCCCTGACGCTCCCTTATGAAAACAATCCGCGCCTTTATCGAGAAGCAGTTGAACGATCGCTTGATCGCACTCGTTTTCGATGGCGCACATCAGAGGCGTATAATCGTTTCCGCCTACTATATTAATATCCGCTCCCCTGTTGATGAGAAGCCGAGCCGCTTTGTTCCTTTTATGCTTCAAAGCGAAAAACAGCGCTGTTCCCTGGTCGTACGGACCCACGACCGAGCCATGCTGGAAAGCGTCGATCCTCGCCCCATGATCAAGCAGGTATTCAATCACTTCCTCGTGGCCAACTCTGGCGGCAGTGATAAGGGCGGTTTCGCCATATATCGTCTCGCTGTTGACATTGCATCCATGCTCCACGAGGAACCGGACCATGTCAATTCTGTCCTTCTCTTCGCAGATGCATCCGGACACCATGATAAGAGGAGTCATTTTTTCCGGGTTAAGCAGGGCGTCGGGGTGCTTGCCCGAAAGAATGATTCGTTTAACCTCCTGGAAGTCGTTTCTATTGATCGATTCAAGAAGTGTAGACATTGCATTCTGCCTCCTTATCATTCTGGATAAAAATACAATTTCGGCTCTTCACTTCTCCGATCCGCCGGAAACCAGCGACCACGCGACTTCGGCCGCGCCTCTCGCCGTCACGTGGTACCCGTCAGCGCCGACGGATTCCGCGTACTGCCTGGTGACCGCTCCGCCGCCGACCATCACCCGGACCCGCTGCCGCAGCCCCGCGCGGTCGAGGGATCTCATTACCGTGGCGATCTCTCGCGACGTCATGGTCGTGTACGCGGACAGCGCCAGGATATCGGGATCGTGTTTGACGACCGCGTCGGCAAAGATATGCGGCGGCACGTTGACTCCGAGGTCGAGGACGCGGAAACGCCGCGCCCGCAGGAGCATGCTCACGATGTCCTTGCCGATATCGTGGATATCCCCGTAAACGGTGCCGATGACAACGGAACCGATGGATGGCCCTCCGCCTTCCCGTTCGGCATTTTTCTCTACGATCGGCAGGGCCCGCTTCATGGCCGCGGCCGCAAGGACAACGTCGGGAAGCTCGATCTCGCCCTTTCCATAACCCCTGTCGATTTCCTTCATGCCGGTGGTGAGGGCCTCGAGGATGTTCAATGATTCCGCCTTTCCGGCGATGGCCCGTCTCACGAGGGCCACGGTCCCCTGGTCATCTCCGTCCATGACGCAGCGGGTGATGGAATCGAGGAGATCGACCTGGCCGGGCGGGAGGATCACGAGCCTGCGCCCCTCCTTCCACAGAAAACCCTGACGCCGCAGGTCAGAGAGACCGGCGGCGAGGGTCGTGCGGTGCGCTGCGACAAGGGCGCCGAGCTCCTCCTGCGTCAGGTTGAGGTCGATCCGAATTCCGCCCGTTGTCTTGATACCATGTTCCACGGCCAGGTTCTGGAGGCTGTGTTTGAGTCTCTCCTGGACGTGGAGAAAGCTCAGCTCTGACGCCTGTATCGCGACCTCCTGTGCCTCACGCGCAAGTTCGCGCATGACAAGCGTGGCGAATTCCCGATTATTCGCGAGGGCGGCGTCGAATTCCTTCACGGGGATGACGATCAGTTCCGAAGGCTCCATGACTTCAGCGACCGCGGAGTGGATGCCGCCCAGGAGGTAGGAATCGGCTCCGACGACCCGGCCCACCCCGAGTATTCCGAAGGAGTGGACCCTGCCGTCGGGAGAAATGGAAGACACTTTGACCGCCCCGCGCAGGATGACATGGACCTGTTCCACGGGATCGTCCTGCCAGAACAGAAGGGAGCCTCGGCTGAAGGATCGTTTCCTGCCGGGCCACAGCGCGGCCGCGGCGAGGGGCAAGGAGACATGACTTTCGGTCAGCATCGTCCTTTCACCATCGCCTTAGTGTAATGGAGAGCCATCCTGCCGTCAATGAGTGACTTTCCGGCCCACGAACAGATGCCGATTAGCGCCCCGGTTCCAGGAGATCGTCCAGCCAGTCGATCATGACCTGCATGGCGCGGGTGGTGTTATCCAGTTGACAGTGGTCATCTGAACCGTCGGCGTTAAGAGTGAACACGTGGAGCCTCTTCACCGTTGAACCGACGCCGTTGTAGTATTCGCGCGCTTGACGGATCATCACATCACCTTCTCCCGCGCCCGCGAGAGCCAGTGTAGGGCAGCGGATGGCCCCGAGCTGCCCGCGAAGTATGTATTGCGAATAGTCGATGCGAAACACGTCGATGATGGGCATCGGCCCCATTCCGCGCAGCCACGCGGTGTACTGGATGAAGTTGCGGGTGATGGGAGACCGGCGCAGCCGCCGCCGGATCGCGGCCTCCAGGATGGATTTCGGCAGACGGGCTGCGGGAGTTCTGAACACGGCTGCCCCGATCTCCGGAATGTCGACGATCGGCGAATCGGGTATGACCGCGGAAAGGCGTTTCTCGTGGATCGCCACCCGGGCGGCGACGTATCCCCCGAACGAGAAGCCGGCCAGGGCCAGCCGATCGTCGGTTCCAGGAAGGGTCGAAAGGAAATCGATAGCCGCGGCGAACGGCACCTCGTAATCTGGGCGGCGGACGCAGTCGGGGTAGCGGTGCACCGCTCCCCGGTGGCCGGGAAAGTCGAAGGTGAACAGGTTATAACCCCGCTCGATTACGGAAGGCCCCGCGGACATGAGCATCTCCTCAATAGAGGAATCGGTGCCTCCGGCAAGGATGAGGGTAGGGCGCTTCCGCGGGCTATCATCTGGGCGCCAAAAATACCCGGAGAGGAGACGGCCTTCGAAGGGAACTTCCACCTTCCGCAGGGAGCTGGGGAAGAGGGGCGCGGCCTTTTCCATGCAGGCGCAACTCTTCCGCCACAATTCGTCGAAGCGGGGGTGAACCGGGTGGCAGGCGTACTCGGCGCTCCGGTAGTAATTCATGGCCCGTAAAAAGGAGTCACGCGCGCTCAGGCGATGGCCTCCGGCGAGCGATTCATCACCCTGGGCGTCGACGCGGGCCGCAAGTGCCGCCCATGTCTCTATCCAGGAATTGGCGTCGGTCTCGTCGATATGCCTGGCAGCCTCGAGGCACTCCCCGGTCTCTGCGCAGCGATTGTTCATGTACGCCAGAGTCCGCTTGAACAGCCAGTCCGTTTCATGATCTTTGAAAAGGCCATAGGTATTGAAGGACCGCGCGGCTCCCAATGTCCGTTTTCTTTTCATGGAAACCTCCGTATCGCTTGGATTTCAGTGCCGTATGATGTACGACTATTGTTGAAAAAGCGACACTAGTATAATATGGTTCCAAAAACCAGGAAGTCCAGCGATTAAGGGGCGGCTCGGACAACGGAACAGGACTGAATCGTCGCGCAAGCGACGCGGCGGAAGCAGGTGTCGAAAAACTGCGGGAGGAAACAGGATGGAGAAGGCGGATCGGAAGGAAGGTAAT
>CAZPZF010000020.1:3995-7927 GCA_964590705.1 uncultured Spirochaetales bacterium
GATCGCGCGGACACGGCGGGCCCTCATCGAAGCCATGGTAGCCCTGTGCGCGGAAACGGACTACCGGTCCATCTCAGTAGCCGAAATCGCCCGCAAGGCGGGGGTAAACCGGGCCACTTTTTATCTCCATTTCGAGGACAAGGATGATCTCCTGGAGCGGGGTTTCGAGTCCTTCCTGGAAGGACTCGGGAAGAGTTTCCGGGATCGGCCGCCGGGTCTGGACGACGAAGCAGGGATCCTGCTGCGCATAACCGCGCTCTTCGAGCTGTTCGAGGAACGGCGCTCCTTCTTCCTCGCTATTCTTTCCGGAGTCGGCGCCTCCGCGCTCATGGAAAAAGCGTCGGAATACCTGGAACGATTCCTCATCGAGCACCGATTCAGGTATCTGGGACCGTCGAGAGATGAGAATCTCGTTCCCATTCCCGTGCTCGCGCGCGCGGTCGTCTCGACCCTGACAGCCTTCGCTTCCTGGTGGCTACGGGGAGAGGCAGCGTACACGAACCGCTCCGGAACCGGGCGCGTCGAGGCGGGCGTGGTGGCGGGTTGGTACATCAGATTCGCGCGCGCCGCGGTCGAGGGCGCCGGGTACGACACGGGTTGGGCAGAATGAGTGTCCGGAAGATTATGGGCCATGCCCGGCGTGCACTACATATGGTGCTTTTCAAATCACGAAACCGCTACGGATATGCGTACCAATAAGCTTCCGTACACTCTTTTAACTGCACAAATGTTCATATAAGAACAAATTGACAATTCGTGGAATCAGGTGTACGCTTTTCCATGTAAGAGGCGCCACGGGACCTTTTTCCGGCGGGCGCCGGGGAGGCATCATGGACACCGCGAAGGAACCGGCAGGGGCCGGAGGTCCACGGGAACGGATCCAGGCCGCGGCTTCTGGAATCCGCAGGCGGGTTCTCGAACATGTCATCGCGAGCAACGGGGGATACCTGAGCCAGGCCTGTTCGTCGGCCGAGATCCTTGCCACCCTCTATCTGGCAGTTATGAACCTCGGCCCCTCGGCAGGACCGCCGGTGCCGCCCCCCTTTCCGGGAGTACCCGGCGGAACACGGGGCAGGGGGCTTTCGGGCGGCGCCTATAACGGCGCGCCGGACCCGGACCGCGACCGTTTCTTCCTGAGCCCCGCGCACTACGCCCTCGTCCTCTACGCCGCTCTCATCGAAACGGGACGGATGGCAGCGGAGGGGCTCTCCCAATTCAACGCGGATGGAAGCACGGTCGAGATGATCGGGGCGGAGCATTCGCCTGGTTTCGAAATGATGGGGGGAAGTCTCGCGCAGACCCTGAGCCAGGCGGGGGGAATCGCCCTTGCCCGTCGAATGAAGGGGGAGAAGGGGCGTACCTGGGTCTTTCTCTCGGACGGCGAGTTCCAGGAGGGGCAGACATGGGAGGCGGTGCAGTCCCTCTTCCACTACCGGTTGGACACGGTTGGCGTCTACGTAGACGTGAACGGTCAGCAGTGCGACGGCAAGACCTGCGCGGTCATGAATCTCGAGCCCCTCGAGAGCAGGATCGCGGCCTTCGGCGGCCGCGTGGTAAAGGCCGACGGCCATGACATCGACGCCCTTATTCGCGCGGGTGTCTTTGTCCCGGACGGGCGGCCCCTGTTCGTCCTCTGCTACACCGATCCGTGCAGGGGGGTGCCGATCCTCGCGGAGCGGGCGCCGAAGCTCCACTATCTCAGGTTCACGGGTCCGGAGGAGCGGGAGCGCTACCGCGGATTCCTGGCGTCCTGCGCCGGGGAGGGGAGGGGCTGACATGGAGATCAGGAGCAAGGTACACGCCAGGAACATCGTTTCATGGGCAAAGAATCACCCGGAGGTCCTCGTGCTCTCCGCGGATCTCACCGGGTCCACGGAGATCGATCTCTTCAAGGAAGCCTATCCGGAGCGCTTCATCTCGATGGGAGTTGCGGAGCAGAACATGGTGAGCTTCGCGGGTGGTCTCGCACGGGAGGGATTCGTGCCCCTCGTCCACACCTTCGCGGTTTTCATCTATCGGCAAACCCTGAATCAGATCGTCAGTTCCGTGGCCTATTCCAACCTGCCCGTGAAATTCTTCGGCTTTCTGCCCGGCATCACCACGCCGGGCGGGGCGACGCATCAGGCCATAGAGGATGTTTCGATCATGCGCGCCATTCCGAACATGACGATCTTCGAGCCGGGAGACGCCACGGAGGTGGAGACGATTCTCGATCCGGTCCTCGCGGTCGACGGGCCGGTGTACATCCGGATGCTCCGCGGGGAGATCCCTGTGCTGTTCCCGCCGGAGGAGCCGTTCGCTCCCGGACGGAACCGGATCCTGAGCCGCGGAACGGATATCACCCTCGTCACCTCCGGGATCTGCACGGAGGAGGCGCTGCGCGCCTCGGCCGCCCTCAGAACCAGAGGTGTTTCCGTCGAGCACGTGCACATTTCCACCCACAAGCCTTTCGCTGGCGCGGATCTCGTCCCATCCCTTTCCAAGGCGAAATACGGGGTGGTCACGATGGAGAACCATACGATCCTGGGAGGTCTGGGCACCGAGGTCGCCGAGGCATTGGCTGAGTCCGGCGTGGCGGTCAGGCTGCGGAAGATCGGGCTTCCCGACACCTTCGCGCACGGCGGGAGCAAGCCGTATCTCATGAGGCACTACGGCCTTGACGCCATCACCCTGGTTCGGACGGCGGAGGAACTCGTGGGCCAGAAGCTCGGAATTGGGGATGCGGAACTCGGCGAGGTCCGGATGGAACCGGTGCACAGCGCGGCAAAGGCCGAGGGGCTCTGATGGAACGGGCGGATGTTTCCGGGCTCTCCGGGCTCCGATTCTCCGTCGTCTACCGGATCGCGGGAACCGAGGAAGAGGCGCGATCGCGCGCCGAGGATATCCGCTACGAGCAGACGGTGGAGTTCCCCGCAGACCTTACGCCTCCGGGGGACATCTCGGAGCTGGTGGTCGGGCGGGTGGAACGGGTTTCCGCCGTACCTGCGGGAGGTGATGCGCCCGCGGATAGCCCCTCCGCCCGCACCGACGTGGAAATCAGCTACGCCGTGGAGACGGCGGGGAGCGGCGGGGACATCGCCCAGTTTCTCAACGTGGTGTACGGGAACGTCAGCATCAAGCCGGGGATTCGAGTACAGCGCCTCATCCTGCCCACCGAATTCCTCGCCTCCTTCAGCGGTCCTCGTTTCGGACGGAAGGGGTTGCGGGATCTCCTGGGAGTGAGGGGCAGGCCCCTTGTCTGCACCGCGCTCAAACCCATGGGCCTTTCATCGGCCGCATTGGCCGAACTGGCCTACCGCTTCGCCCTTGGAGGAATCGACATCGTAAAGGACGACCACGGGCTTGCCGACCAGCCATTCAGCCCCTTCGCTGAGCGGGTTGCGCGCTGCGCTGATGCGGTCGCGCGGGCAAACGCCAGAACGGGAAGACGGTCGATCTATATGCCCAACGTCACCGGCCCTTTCGACCTCGTCATGGAGCGATGCGCCGAGGCCAAGAGCGCCGGCGCAGGAGGGATCCTCGTCTGCCCGGGGCTTACAGGGCTGGACGCCATGCGTGTCATATCGGCCGAGAACTCGCTCTCCCTCCCGGTGATGGCCCATCCGGCCTTCTTGGGAAGTTACGTGACATCGGAGACCAACGGCTTCAGCCATTACGCCCTGTACGGCCAGCTCATGCGCCTGGCCGGGGCGGACGCGACGGTCTTCCCGAATTACGGCGGCCGTTTCTCCTTCACCAGGGAGGAGTGCGCGGAAATAGCCCGCGGTTGTTCCGATCCCATGGGAACGGTGGCTCCCATCTTTCCGACTCCGGGCGGTGGTATGACTCTGGACAGGGTGAGGGACATGGTAGGTCTCTACGGCGGAGACTTCATCATCCTCATGGGCGGGGGGCTGCACCGAAGCGGTCCGGACCTGGCGGCGAACAGCCTC
>CAZPZF010000020.1:7937-21963 GCA_964590705.1 uncultured Spirochaetales bacterium
GAGATGGGGGAATAGCGATGCCGAGGTATCGGGAAGAACAGATCGTGGCCGCAGCTCATCTCTACTATGTCGAGGGGCAGACCCACGAGGAGATCGCTGACCGCCTCAACACATCGCGAGTGGCCGTGACGAGGATGATCAAGCGGGCGAGGGAGGAGAACATCGTCCAGATCACGATCAAGCGGCCGCTGCCAGTCGATTTCAAGCTCTCGCTCGAATTGGAGAAACGCTTCGGTCTGCGCTCCGTGAAGATCGTGCCGACAATGGAGAACCCGGACGAAACTCTGGACGCGGTGGGAAGGGCGGGAGCGGAGATGCTTGCCGCGCTCCTTCGTCCCGGCCTCCGCATCGGCGCGGCGTGGAGCCGAACGGTGAGCGCCATCATCCCCCACGTGAAGCAGCCCCATCCGCACATCGAGTGCCGGGTGAACGATCTGGCGGGGACCTACCTGGCTCCGAACATCCCCTACAGCGTGAGCTGGCAGCTGGCGGAGAGGCTCAAGGTGCCGCTGGTGAGCATCCCCGTCCCCGTGCTCCTCAAGAGCGAGGAGACGAAAAAGGTCATGCTCGAGGAGGAGATGATCCACTCTGGACTGTCCAAGGCTCTGGAGGTGGACATCGCGTTGGTGGGAATCGGGAACGTCTCCGGAACCTCGACCCTCGTCACTTCCGGTTTTCTCGACGACGCCCATATCCGGGAGATCCGCGGAAAGGGCGCCGTGGGAGACATCCTGATGAGATACTTCGACCGGAACGGACGGCACGTTCCCATGTCCTTCGAGGATCGGGTCGTCTCCCCGAAGTGGGAGGAGATCCGGCGCCTGCGGTTTGTCGTCGCTCTCGCGTTCGGTGCGGAGAAGGGACAGCCGATACGGGCGGCCATCGCGGGGGGCTTGATCCACGGACTCGTAACCGACAGGAAGACGGCGGAGCTGCTCCTGAGCGCCGGTGAGACCAGCGGGGGACAGCCGTGATCCGGCGCGGATTCCAGAGCGGCGGCCGTGGTCGCGCGAGCTGAACGCCCGCCGGCATGTATCGTACAGGTATACCGGGCACCGTACGGTGACCCATAGAGATGAACCATTTCCGGAAGGAGGATGTGTATGAAGAGAGTGCTCATGATCCTCGTCATGGCCATGATCGCCGTATCCTTTCTCTCCGCCGCGGGCGGAAAGGAGAGCGGCGCCGCGGGGCCCGATCTCAGCGGCGTTCCCGCCGGCATCGTGAACGACGAGGGGGGGATCAGGATCGCTGTCATCCGGAACCTCGGATCGGATGACCACACGAATCAGTTCCTGGCCGGCGCCAAGGAGGAAGGGGAAGCCATGGGCTTCAAGGTCGACACCTTCATCACCAACGGCGAGGACGCGAAGTTCCAGGACTTCGTCAACCTCGTGATGAGCCAGGACTACGACGGCGTGATCCTCTCCCATGGCAAGGACCCCTACGCCACCGACCTGGTGCGAAGGCTCGTGAACGCGGGCATCGCGGTCACCTGCTTCGACACGGCAATAACCGGCACCATCGCCGGCGTGACGGTGACCTCGCAACGCGACGAGTCCCTCGCGGAGATGTCACTGGGAAGACTGGTGCAGGACTTCAAGGGAAGCGCCCGGATACTGAAACTCTGGGTTGCCGGCTTCCCGCCGATGGAGCGCAGGCAGGTCATCTATAAGCAGGTGCTGCAGGCGAACCCCGGCATCAGGGAGCTCGAGTTGATCGGCGCGGTTTCCGCGGACGTTCCGGGTGACACCGCGAACAAGGTCGGCGCGGCTCTAGCCAAGTACCCCAAGGGGCAGATCGACGCCATCTGGGGCTCGTGGGACGCATTTGCCCAGGGAGCGTATAAGGCCCTCGTCGAGAACGGCCGCACGGAGATCAAGCTCTACGGTATCGACGTATCCAACCAGGATCTCCAGCTTATGCAGGAACCGAACAGTCCCTGGGTCTGCACCGCCGCCGTGGATCCCAAGCTCATCGGCCGCCTCAACATGAGGATACTCGCCAAGAAGCTCGCCGGTGAGACGACTCCTGCGGTCTACGAGTTCGCCGCGTCCCTCATCACCCAGGAGGCGCTGAAGAAGGCCGGCAAGCCGGTCAATATGCAGAACCTGGCGGAGGTCATTCCGGGCTGGGGCGTTTCCAACGACTTCAACGAGCCGTGGATGGATATCCTTCGGAACGCGTACAAGAAATAGACCTTCCCGTTGTATAATGAAATACGGACACGGGCGGCGCGGGAAATCCCGTGCCGGCCGTTCCGTGATATGGAGTGAGAATGGGCAGCGTTCGTCTCGAGATGAAAGGGATCTCAATCGCGTTTCCAGGGGTGAAGGCACTGTCCGACGTGTGCTTCACGGCCGAGACGGGAACCGTCCACGCCCTGGTGGGCGCCAACGGCGCGGGGAAGTCCACGCTCATGAAGATCCTCTCCGGCGTATACGACCACTACGAGGGGAGCATTGAGATCGATGGAAAGCCCGTGAACATCCGGTCTCCCCGCGCCGCCAAGGCCGCCGGGATCGGAACGGTGTACCAAGAGGTGGATACCGCACTCATCCCGTACCTAACAGTGGCGGAGAACATCATGCTCGACGTTCTTGTAAACGAGATGCGGGGCAAAACCGCGGTTCGCTGGAGACGGATGTACGCGGAGTCCCGGCGCATCCTTGACACCCTCAAGCTGCGCCTAGACCCGCGTAAGCGGGTGGAGCAACTCACCCTCGCCCAGAAGCAGATGGTCCTCATCGCCCAGGCCCTGGCCACGGATTGCCGCTTTCTCATCCTGGACGAACCGACCGCTCCCCTGAGCCGGACCGAGACCAAGGAGCTGTTCTCCGTCATCCGTGATCTGACGGCGAGGGACATCGGCGTGGTCTTCATATCGCACCGCCTGCCGGAGGTGAAGGAGATCTGCGGCAGGGTCACGATCCTACGGGACGGACGTCTGGTGGCGGACAGGGATATGGCGGATGTTTCCATATCCGGCATCGTGGAACTGATGCTGGGCAGGAAATTCGAAGAGACGTATCCGAAATACCCGGCGAGAATGGGCGAAACGATCTTCTCCGTTTCCGGCCTGTCGGATGGATCGAAGATTCACGACGTGAACCTCTCCGTGCGTGCGGGGGAGATCGTCGGAATCGCGGGTTTGGTAGGCGCAGGCAAGAGCGAGCTCTGCAAGGCCCTCTTCGGCGCGGAGAAGAGGGCGCACGGCACGACCGCAATCAGGGGAACGCCGCGCAGGATACGGTCGGCTCACGAAGCGGTGCGCCGAGGTCTCGCCCTCGTTCCCGAGGAGCGGAGGAAGGAGGGAATCCTCGTCGACGAGACGGTAGTCACCAATCTAAGCGCCGCGTCGTTGGGCTCTTTCTGCGGGCCGCTCGGTTTCATCGACTTCAGGGCTGAACGGAAATCGGCGCGGGACATGATTGGGGCGCTCGGGATCAGAACGCCGCGGGCGGAACAGAAGGTGGCGCTCCTGTCGGGTGGAAACCAGCAGAAGGTGGCGGTCGGAAAGTGGCTGGTGGCGGACGCGGAGGTCTATATATTCGACGAGCCGACCAAGGGTGTGGATGTCGGCGCGAAGCGCGACATCTTCGAGCTCATCGGGAAACTCGCCGGCCAGGGCAAGGGGATCGTCTACGCATCCTGCGAACTGGCCGAGATCATGGGGATCTGCGACCGGATCTACGTCATGTACGACGGAAGGATCGTCAGAGAACTCCTGGCACACGAAACGACCGAGCAGGAACTGCTTTTTTACTCGACCGGAGGAAGATAAGAATGGAAGATACGGGAGAAAACACAGCCATGAGAGGGCGCTTCGACTTCTTCGAGTTCCTTTATCGATGGGGGACGATCATCACGATCGTCCTCCTCGTCCTCTTTTTCGGGATAGCCAGGCCGAGCTTCCTCTCCGCGACGAACATCGTCAACATCCTCCGCTCCATATCGATCGTCACGGTAATCGCCATCGGGGTGTCCACCTCCCTCTCGGTCGGGGGGCTTGACCTCTCCGTCGGCTCCGTAGCCTCGCTCGCCGACGCGGTGGCGATCTCTCTCTTCATCTGGCACGGGCTTCCCTCGGGGATCGCTCTGCCCCTGACCCTCATCGTGTGCATGATCGTCGGCGCCTTCAACGCCTTCCTCATCGTCAAGCTGCGGATCCCCGACATGCTCGCGACCCTGTCGAGCCTCTTCATCTTTCAGGGGGTGGCCATGACCTACACCTTCGGCGGCTCGATCACGGCCAACATGCTCATGCCCGACGGCTCGATAGCCGCGGGGCAGCTCACCCCGAGCTTCATCGCTATCGGCCAGGTGCCGACGATCATCGTCGTCATGGTGGCCGTGGTGATCGTCGTGCAGGTGTTCATGAAGTATACCAAGTACGGCAGGTACATGTACATCGTGGGAGGGAACATGGAGGCGGCGAGGCTCTCCGGGATCCCCACGGGACGCTACCGGACAGTGGCTTACCTCATCGCCTCGCTCTTCGCAGCCCTTGGTGGAATCATGCTGGCCTCACGCATCGGGTCGAGCCAGGTCAATGCGGGTTCCGCCTACCTCATGGACGCGGTAGCCGCCGCGTACATCGGTTTCTCGGTGGGGGGCGCGGGAAAGCCGAACGCCCTCGGAACCTTCGTGGGCGCCATCCTCATCGGGATCCTGCAGAACGGACTCGTGATGGTATCGGTGCCCTACTATTCGATGGACATCATCAAGGGGGCGGTGCTCGTCCTCGCCCTCACCCTGACATACATGAGAAAGAAGAACTGACGGAAACCACAGCGGAGGAACTCTATGGCTGACTACGGAACATACTTCCTCATGAAGGCGGCCGACGCCGCAGAATACGCGAGGGCAAAGCTCGACATGTTCAAGGGGAGCGGCCCTCTCGAATACGCGGAGATCGGCGACGGCAACCTGAACTACATCTTCAGGATCGTCGATCCGGCAACGGGAAGGTCGGTGGTCTTGAAGCAGGCGGGCGACACGGCGAGGATATCCGACCAGTTCAAGGTCTCGCCGGACCGGAACCGGATCGAGTACGACATCCTGCGGATCCAGAACGAACTCGCCCCGGGCCTGGTTCCCAAGGTCTTTCATTACGACAGCGTCATGAACTGCTGCGCCATGGAGGATCTCTCTGACCACGCCATCATGCGGGGAGCCCTTCTCCAGCGGCGGCGATTCCCCCTCTTTGCCGACCACGTCACCACCTTCATGGTCAACACCCTCCTGGACACATCGGACGCGGTGATCGACCACAAGAGGAAGAAGGCCACGGTGGCGAACTTCATCAATCCGGATCTCTGCGAGATTACGGAGGATCTCGTGTACACCGAGCCCTTCAACGACGTGAAGGGGAGAAACGACGTGTTTCCGCCGAACCGCGATTTCGTGGAACGGGAACTCTACCGCGACAAGCGGATACTCCTGGAAACGGCCAAGATGAAGTTTGACTTCCTCTGCAACGCGCAGAGCCTCATCCACGGCGACCTCCACACCGGCTCTATCTTCGTGACGGAGAACTCGACTAAGATGATCGACCCCGAATTCGCCTACTACGGACCCGCAGGCTACGATGTCGGCAACGTCATCGCCAATCTCATCTTCGCTTGGGCGAACGCGGACACGGTGATGAGAGAGGGGAGGGAGGGCTTTTCCGGATGGCTGGAGGACACGATCCGCGATGTCATGCGTCTCTTTGTGGAGAAGTGGCGCAGGCGCTGGGCGGAGAAGGTGACCGAGGTGACCGCGAAGTACGAAGGCTTTGCCGACTGGTACCTGGACGGCATCCTCCGGGACACCGCTGGCGTTACGGGGCTGGAACTGTGCAGGAGGATTGTGGGCATCGCCCATGTGAAGGACATCACATCCATAGAGGAACCTGCCGCGCGGGTACGCGCCGAGCGGCTGTGCATCACCGCGGCTAAACGCTTCATCCTGGAACGCGGACGTTTCAGGACCGGGGATGAGTACCTGGCCGCGGTGAAGGAAGCCGCGGCCCGCTTCCCCAGGCCGGAGGAGGTTCGATGAGCGGGACGAAGAACGGTGTGGAGGGCGGCGGCGTTTTCGCCGTCGAGGCGGTCCGTCTTGACGACGCGGCCGGCGCTCTCGTGATCCTGGACCAGACCGCGCTTCCCGGCGTGAAACTCTACCTCAGCCTCTCGACGCAGAAGGAGATCTGGGAAGCCATCTACCACCTCAAAGTGCGGGGCGCCCCGGCCATCGGCATCGCAGCCGCGTACGGCGCCTACCTGGGGGTTCGGGGATCCGGGGCCGCTGATGGATTGGCCCTCCTTGCCGAATTCCTCGAGGTGAAGAAGTACCTCGCCTCCGCGAGGCCGACCGCGGTCAACCTCTTCTGGGCCCTGGACCGGATGGAACGCCGCCTGCGCTGGGAGCTTGGCTTGCCCGATGGCGCTGATGCGCGCAGTGCGGGACTTGGGGGCGCGGGCCATTTCAGCGCGACTTCTAGCGGAGCAGCGGCAGGCGGCGCGAAGCGGCCGGACATCCCCGCAGTCAAGGCGGCGCTCCGCGATGAGGCAGACGCGATCCGGCGCGAGGATGAGGAGGTCTGCCGGGCCATTGGGGAGCATTCCCTCTCCCTTCTGGGGCGCGGATGGGGACTCCTTACCCACTGCAACGCGGGGACCATCGCGACAGCCCGCTATGGAACCGCCTTGGCGCCCATATACCTGGGCCACGAAAGGGGATACGGATTCAAGGTTTACGCTGATGAAACCCGTCCCCTCCTGCAAGGGGCCCGTCTGACCGCATGGGAACTCATGGAATCGGGAATCGATGTGACCCTCATCTGCGACAACATCGCCTCCATCGTCATGAAGCAGGGAAAGGTGCGGGCGGTTCTGGTGGGCTGCGACAGGGTGGCCGCGAACGGGGACAGCGCCAACAAGATCGGAACCTCGGGGGTCGCGGTGCTCGCGCGTCATTACGGGATTCCCTTCTACATCCACGCCCCCCTCTCGACCATCGATCTGGCCTGCCCGACAGGCGACCGGATCGTGATCGAGGAGCGGCCCGCCGAGGAAGTGACGGAGAAGTGGTACGCCGCGAGGATGGCCCCAGCCGGGGTGAAGGTGTACAATCCCGCCTTCGACGTTACGGACGCCGACCTGATCACCGCGATCATCACCGAGAAGGGGATCGCGCGGCCGCCGTACTCCGAATCCCTTTCGGCGTTTTTCAGGTAACGGATCCGCCTCGGCGCCTCTCTGCCGCGCGGCTTGCGTCCGCGGCGGCCTTTGAGATCAGACTCCGGAACAGCGCGCCGCGGCGTCGTCGCCGCGCGGCGAGAGTGCTTTGAGTGCTGCGGAGCGATCAGGACCGCGCACAGCGCGCCGCGGCCTCCGAGAGCGCGGCCTCCGGAGACTTAGCCCCGGAGAGGACGTCGGTGACCATGGTGTAGAGACTCCCCGCCATTCCGGTGAAACGGACGAACGACGGAAAACTATTCTTGCGTTCGAGCGCCCCGAGAACCGCCGGGTACCAGGGCCTGTCACCCCGTTTGTAACTCCCTTCTCTCACCGGAGACCCGGAAACGCCCCCCTGGAGCGCGTCGTTTTCAGGCCCCGTGGCATGGGCCGCCCAGGCCGCCGCAGCCTCGGGATTCTTGCTCGCCGAGTTGATCCCGAAGGACCACACGGTTGCCCACGGATGCTCCAGGTACGTGAAACCGTAGCGGTCCGCGTGCGGATTGGAGCGGGGATCCATGAGGGGGCCGAGCTGTCCGCTCCAGTGGTTCACGATGCCCACTTTGCCATCGCGCACCAGGGCGTTCACCGTACCGTTGTCGGACAGATGGACATCGGGGGCCGATACCCGGGCGAGCGCGAGCATATCGCGCAGGGAACCGATCCCGGCCAGGGAATCGAACAGCGGCTCATCGGCCCCGCTGAAAAGCGTGCCGCCGCGGGAGGCGAGGAAGGGGAGCCATTCGGGAAATGACTCGGCTATGCCGCCCTTGAGGTGCGTACCGAACAGGCAGGGCGGATCGTGCAGGGCCTTGGCGACATCCATGAAGAGGGAGACGGGCAGAGGCGAGGGCAGGACGCCGAAACCGGCTTTCTCTACGAGATCCCTCCGGTAGATGACCGTCTGAGCTTCGGCGAACGCGGGGAAGAGGTAGCGCCTGCCGCCGAAGAAAAGCTCCTCCCACAGGGAGGGGACGATATCGCCGGCGCTCTCCGTCGCGAGGCCGACGGGGACAGGCAGGAGCCAGCCCTTGTCCGCCATGGACGGGAGCCAGAAGAAGCCGGGGAGCATAACGATGTCGTACCTGCCGGCCCCCGATTCGAGCTCGCCGAAGACCGTGTCGGCGTAATCAGCCCAGGGTACGATCTCGACATGAGCCGTGATCCCGCCCCGCTTCAGCCACGCCGCGTCTACCGGCCCGTTGTCCCGGTAGAGTTCCGCGGCGGGGTCTCCCACCGCGAGGATCATGATGCGGTTCCTGTTTTTTGCCATCGCGAATCACCTCCATGGAGATAATCCGATGATACCATATCAACGGTTGAAGAGCGAAGGGTCGTCTGTCGGGCGCGGAGCGTAGCTCATCGTCGTTTTATCGGTGTAGGGCTCAGGAAGGTCGCGCCATTTCCCTCTCTTGACATCCGCACCAATCGATTTAAAATAGAATCATGATTCTAATATTGCCACGTATCGCCGCAGGTGTCATAATCCGTGACTGACACGATCCGCGGCCCCTTTCAGGAGCGCAGCCGGGCGAGTATGGAACGGATGCTAGCTGCGGCGGCAGAGATACTGGAGACGAAGAACTTCGACACGTTGTCCGTGAACGAGGTGGTCGAGAAGGCGGGCACCTCGGTAGGCGCTTTCTACGGCAGGTTCGCCGACAAGGAAGCACTGCTCCAGGCATTGGACGAACGCTTCTTTTCGGAGTTCGAAGAGGGGATAGAGGAGCTGATGGAGCCGTCGCGCTGGCGGGAAAGATCCCTCGACTTCGTCGTTCTCGATGTTACGCGCTTCCTCGTCGGAACCTATGGGAGAAACCGGGGCCTGCTCAGATCCCTCAACCTGAAGGCGAGGCTTTCCGGTGACGAGCGGTTCAGGAAACGAGAGAACCGGGCGTGGAACGAACTTTTCCCCCTCTTGCAGAGAACGTTCTTGGAGCGGGGAAACGAGATCGGCCACCCGGATCCCCGACTCGCGACGCGTCTGGGATTCCAGCAGCTCTTCTTCGGGATGCGGGAGATCCTGCTATGGGAACCCTTGCGGGGTTCGCAGCCGTATGACCCCGAGCTGTTGATCTGCGAGCTGTCCCGCTCCTTCCTTTCGTATCTGGGTGTGAAGACCCCGTCAACGTGGGGGAGCGGAAGGACCGGGTCCGGCGGAGCGGCAGCGGGATCGAAAAAAGGAGGAAAGAGGGATGAGTGAATCGAGGGAAAGGGGGGCTCGGCTCGCCTTGTTCGCGGCTGTCTACTTCAGCGAGGGCGCGTGTCTCACCTATTTCACGGGCTTCAACGTGCTGTACCTGCGTGCGCACGACCTGTCCTACTCGCTCATCGGGATCGTGGGCGGAATCACCCTGATCCCCTTTGTCCTCAAGATCCTCATCGGGCTCCTGAGCGACCGCGTGAGCCTGTTCGGCCTCGGCCACCGCAGACCGTTCATCGTCATCGGCCTCCTGCTCCAGACCATCGGCTTCATGGCCATGCCCTTCATCGATCCCGCGGAGCAGTTCCCCCTCTACCTCACGATGATCATCCTGGCCGCCATCGGCATGTCGACCTACGACACGACGAGCGACGGTCTCTCCATCGACACGACGCCGGAGGCGGACAGGGGACTTGTCCAGGGGATCATGGTCGGGGCGCGGGCTGTCAGCTCCGTTCTCACCGCCCTGGTGATCGGCCTGTTCCTCGGGAACGAAAACTGGCGTCCCGTGTTCTGGTTCGTGGCCGCGCTTGGGCTGCTCACGCTGGTACCCGCGTTCATGGCACGGGAGGGACAGCGGCGGAAGGAAACGGCTGAGTTTTCCCGGGAAGCATTCAGGAGCTTTAGGAGCGGAAGGTTTCTCCTGTTCCTCCTCCTGGGGATCATATACCCGCTCGCGCTCTACAGCGCGCAGGGCATGGTGAGCGCTTTCCTGAACGAGGGGCTCGGCATTGGGCTCTCGCGCGTGAGCGTGTACACCTCGGTCTTCGGCGTGGGCACCGCGTGCGGCGGCTTGATCGGGGGGCCGCTCATGCGGCGGATCGGGCAGAAACGGAGCGTCATCGCGGCCCTCGTCCTGACCGCGGCAACCACCGCACTGATGGCCGTGGTCTCGTCGGCGGGACTCATGTGGGCACTCGTGTTCGTCTTTGGGCTCGCCTTCGGCTACTACGAGACTGTGTACTTCGCCATGGGCATGGATTTCTGCGATCCGAGGATCGCGGCGTTCATGTTCTCCATCATCATGGCGGTCGGCAACATCGGCATCGGCGCTGGTCAGCCCATCGCGGGGATCCTCGTGGACGCGCTCGGCTTCAGGCCGATGTTCGCGATCTTCGCCGCGGTCCACCTCCTCGCGCTGCCGGTGATCTTCGCGATCTTCGGCAGGAGGTTCGCGGCGGACGGGGGCCGCGCGGGAAATGGCCTGGGCGGGGGAAGCGATGTCGGGGGTGGCTCTGACGATGCGAAGGACCCATGCGGAAGCGGCTCCGGAGGAGGTTTCGCGGACGACGCGAGGCCGGGTAACGGAAGGCCGGCCGGAGCGCCGCGGTGAGGATAACGGGAATCGAGGTATCGCCCCTTGACCTGAGGCCGAGGGTTGCGCTCACGGTGGCGTACGGGAGCTACCCCGTGTTGGAATACGCGCTGATCTCGCTGCAGACGGACGAGGGGCTCATCGGCCTGGGCGAGGCGTCGCCCGATCCCGAAGTCACGGGAGAGACCCGCGGCGCTGTCATGACCGCCCTGCGCGAGGCTGGGGAGTATCTGGCAGGAAAGAATCCCTTCGACATCGCCGAGATCATCGGCTGGTGCGAGGAACGGATCGGGCTTTTCCCCTCAGCCATGGCAGCCATCGACATGGCCCTGTACGACCTCATGGGAAAGAGCCTGGGGGTGCCCGTATACCGGCTCATCGGCGGAAAGGCGCGTGAAGGGGCGCGCCTGTACCCGGTGATTCCCCTTGACAGCCCCGACGTCATGGCGGAGACCGCACGCGGTTTCGCCGCTTTGGGCGCGGACCGGCTCAAGGTGAAGGTGGGCACGGATCCCGCGGAGGATCTGCGGCGGATCGAGGCGGTCAGGAGCGCCGCGGGGGACGCGGTGACCCTCTATATCGACGTGAACCAGGGTTGGCGGAACGCCGCCGCAGCCATCGAAGCGATCGGGTCGCTCAGCGGTTTTACCATCGGATGGATCGAACAGCCGGTGAAGGCGGTAGACCTGGAGGGGCTGGCCGAGGTGACCGCTGCCGTGGAAACGCCTATCATGGCCGACGAGAGCTGCATCGGTCCGGAGGATCTCCTGAGCATCGTGAACATGAAGGCGGCGGATATGATCAACGTGAAGCTCATGAAGTGCGGGGGGATCCACCGCGCCCTCCGGATGCTCTCGATCGCGGAAGCCGCGGGTCTGCCGTGCATCCTCGGTTCCATGGGGGAAAGCAGTGTCGGGAGCGCGGCAGGGCTCCATCTGATGATCGCGCGGAAGGGGCTCGCGGCGTGCGAACTGATCGGGCCTCTGTTCATCGACAACGATCCGGCGGAGGGCTTCCCGGTCGATCCCGCGACCCTGGTGACCCGCCTTCCCTCCGGCGCGGGGCTGGGGGTGAGACTCAAATGAGAGAGATCGACTGGACCTCCGTGGGAGAGGAAGCGGCGGAACTCCTCCGCCGGCTGATCGCGATCCGCTCCGTGAACCCGCCGGGAGGAGAGGCCGAGGCAGCGGATCTCCTGGCAGCCGAGATACGCGCGCGCGGCTTGGAACCGCGGGTGTTTGCCTCGGCTCCGGGACGCGCCAACCTGGTCGCGAGACTCGCGGGCGACGGCTCCAAGAGGCCCGTCCTCCTGTACCAGCACACCGACGTGGTTGAGGCGGGCGAGGGCTGGTCCTGCGACCCCTTCGCGGGGGAAACGCGCGACGGTTTCGTGTGGGGCCGCGGGGCCATCGACATGAAGGGCATGGGAGTGATGGAGATCCTGGCCGTCGACCTGCTTCGGAGGGAGTTCCCCGATCCGGCCCAGCGCTGTCGGGACATCGTCCTCTTCGCGGCAGCGGACGAGGAGGGGGGCGGCGGAGCAGGAACGCGGTGGATGCTCGAGAATCACGCGGATCAGATAGATGCGGAATTCGTCTGGGACGAGGGAGGCTTCGGCGTACGGGATCTGTTCGGCCCGTTCCCCGTCTTCACCGTCTCTGTCGCGGAGAAGAAGGCCCTATGGGTCAGGCTTGTCGCGCGGGGAGAACCGGGGCACGGGGGTATCCCGCGCGGCGAAAACTCCGCGGATATTCTCGCGGCCGCCCTCGTCCGGCTGGCCCGCTCGAAGAGGGCGGGCTGGCTGGGACGCGCGGAACTGCACCCGGTGGTGCGTGAAATGTTCCGCGGGGTCGGCAAGGCCATGGCCTTTCCCCGATCCTTGATCCTGCGGAACCTGCACAATCCCATCGTATTCCGGCTCGCGCTGTCCCTCCTCTCCGCGAACCCGACGATTTCCGCCATGCTCCGCGATACCGTGAGCGTCACGTCGCTTCGGGCCGGCGCAAAGGAGAACGTGATTCCGGAGCGCGCCGAGGCTGTCCTCGATATCCGCCTCCTTCCCAGACACGACCCCGCGCTCTTCATTGAAAGGCTGCGCGGAGTGATCGGGGACGATCGGATCGCGGTCGAGATCATCCAGCCGCCGGAGGATGCCAGCGTATCCCCGTATGGTTCGGAGTTCTTCCTCTCCCTCAGTGAGGTGATCGGAGGGGTCGTGCCCGGAAGCGTGGTCGCTCCGATGATGACACCCGGCACGACCGACTCCTGCTTCTTCCGCAGGCGCGGCATCTCCGCGTACGGCCTGTTCCCCGCGCTGATCGATCCCGGAGAGCTGTCCCGGTTTCACGGGATAGACGAACGGATATCCGTTGCGAACCTGGCCCTGGGAACGAGGATCATCTACGAGGTGCTGAAGAGGATGTGCGTCCGGGACGCAGCGTATTGATCCCGCATCCTGATTCCCTTATCATTGGTGCGGATACACCAACAAGAATCCCAGGAGGCATCGATGATTCCGGACAAATCTGACCCGCGATGGATGGATCTGATCACGGGCAAGAAGAAACACCAGTTCAAATTCGCCGCGGCGTCGTTGTGCGTCTCGCGGAACATGCGCGAGGTGGCAAAGGATCCCTCGCTTCAGCAGATGATGAAAAGCGTGGACGAGATCCACGCGCTGTTTACCAAATACGAAAAGTTCGCGGCCGACGACCTTCGGGCCATCTTCGGATAAGGAGAATGAGATGTTGAAGAGCAGAGAAGAGATTTCACGATACATCACGGACGGACGCGCCCTTCTCCTCGCCGGGGAAGAGGAAGCCCTGTCCGGGCTTCCCAAGGGGAACTGGATCGGGGGGACGATCCCCTATTTCATGGACGAGACGGGAGGCATAGTCTCACGGGACCGGATATTCGCCACGGAACTTCCCCCAGATGTTATCCGGACCGCCATAAAGGCGTACGACGAGAAGAACATCGATTCTATCGCGAATGACGCCTTCGAGAACGGGTTCACCTTCCTCATCATCCCCTCGGGGAGCAAGGTCCACGTGAAGTACGCGCAGGACGCGCCGAACTTCGACGGCATCTTCCTCCACCCGGTTGTCGGCTGGATCAGCGGGATCCACCTCTCGGATCTGGGCAGGAAAACGCCGAAGGTCGTTAACGGCGCTGATCTGAAACGTTCGGATTCCGCTGCAATCGCAATCCACTGCGAGCTGGATCCGAAAAAGAGCTGCAGGATCGGCATGGTCAACCTCTTCGAGCAGGGAACGGGAGACGCCA
>CAZPZF010000021.1:0-7865 GCA_964590705.1 uncultured Spirochaetales bacterium
GCGCCTTGAATTCTTCTTCCGCCGCCCGGCGTGGGCGCTCCTGTGCGGGGCGCTTCTCTCCGAGCGGGCTGGGCCTCGGAGGATCGTCGGGGGGACCGCGCTTGGTCTTGCCGCAGCGGGATTCCTCCTTGCCATTTCCCCGCACACGACACTTCCGTTTCTCCATGCCCTTGGCTCGGGGCTCGCGGTCGGAGGCTGGTGGCTGTTCCTCACCGTTCGGTTGGGAATCCGCCGCGGGTCCGTGATGACGGACGCCGCGGTTCAGGCCATTCTTCAGGGAACGGTTCTGACCTACGCATTCGCGTTCGCCTTTGACCTTCCGGGCAAGCAGGCCCTTCAGGCCGCGGCCATCGGCGGGCTCGCGCTGGCGGCGCTGTGGTGTTCGTTTCGTCTCAGGTCGGCGCGGTCGTCGGCCGCGCGCGTCGGCGGGTTCCGTGAGAGGTAAGGGGGGGTAGGCGCAGATGTGGTATGGTCGTGGAATCGAGGAGACTCTCGCGGCGTTCGGGTGCGACCGGGAAGCGGGTTTGACCAAAGACGAGGCGGCTCGAAGGCTCGCGCAGTACGGTCCCAACAGACTATCCCAGAAGAAGAGGAAGGGACTTTTCCGGATGTTCATTGACCAGATGAACAACGTCCTCATCTACATCCTCCTGGGCGCGGCTGCGGTGTCCGTATTTCTAGGCGAGATCTCGGACGCGGTGATCATCGGGATCGTCGTTCTCTTGAACGCCGTCGTGGGAGTCGTACAGGAGGCAAAGGCGGAGAAGGCGCTAGAGGCGCTCAAGAGGCTCTCAGCCCCCAAAGCACTCGTCAGGCGGGAAGGGAGGACTATCGAGATTCCCTCGGAGGAGGTTGTTCCCGGGGATATCGTCATCATCGACGCTGGCCGCTTCCTTCCCTGCGATCTCAGGCTCATCGAGTCGGTCAACCTGCGCGTCGAGGAATCGGCGCTGACGGGAGAATCAGTCCCCTCGGAGAAGGACGCCCGTGTCGTCTTCGGCGACAGGAAACCGCCCCTCGGCGACCAGTGCAACATGGGTTTCATGTCCACCGTTGCCACATTCGGCCGCGGGGTCGGCGTAGCCGTGGCCACCGGCATGGAGACGGAGATAGGCAAAATCGCTGCGCTCATCGACGCGGAGGAGGAGGGGGAGACTCCCCTGCAGAGAAAGCTCGCGGCCCTAGGCAGGAGCCTCGGGAAACTCATCATCGTCCTCTGCGTCGTCATATTCGCCGCCTCCCTCGTCGAGCTCTGGTTCAAGACTGGTTCCATCACCCGAGACCATCTCCTCGAACTCTTCCTCACGGCGGTGAGTCTCGCGGTCGCCGCGATTCCCGAAGGCATGGCCGCCGTGGTGACCGTGGTACTCGCCGTCGGGGTTCAGAGGATGAGCCGGGAGAACGCCATCGTGCGTCGGCTGCCGGCGGTCGAAACCCTCGGGTCCGTTTCCGTCATCTGTTCAGACAAGACTGGAACCCTGACCCAAAACCGGATGACCGTGACGCGGTTTTTCACCTGGGACGACGGGGAGGCTTCCGATACGGTCCGTACGGACAGCGAAGCCGGGCTCTCCCTGCTCACCGCGATGGTCCTGTGCAACGACGCCACCATCGGCGGTACGGCGGATTCGGGCGGCGGCGTGGCCGGCGCGTCGGGCGGCGCAGCCGCCACAGGCGATCCTACGGAGGTCGCGCTCCTCTCCGCGGGTGTGCGCTTCGGTCTGACCAGGGAGTTATTGGAGCGGGAGCATCCCAGGATACAGGAGCTCCCCTTCGATTCGGACCGCAAGATGATGAGCGTCGTGAGCGCGTGGAACGGCGGGGGGCGCGTCTTCACAAAAGGGGCCGTGGACAACCTCATCTCCCGCTGCACCCGGATCCGTACCGCGGACGGCGAGGTTCCCATCGGCCCCGTGGAGCGCGAACGGATCCTTCGTACGGCCGCTGATCTCTCCGGTCAGGCCCTGCGGGTGCTTTCCGCGGCGTACCGGGACGTACCGGCCGGAGAGCTCACCCCCGGCGAGATCGAGAGGGATCTCGTCTTTCTCGGCCTGGTCGGGATGATTGACCCGCCGCGGCTTGAGGTGCGCGACTCCATCGCCCTTTGCAGGGAGGCGGGAATCACCCCCGTGATGATCACGGGCGATCACCGTGAAACGGCGTTCGCAATCGCCAAGGAACTCGGCATAGCCCGCTTTCCCGACGAGGCGGTCTTCGGCGCCGAGCTCGACGATCTCACGGATCAGGAGCTGGTCGAACGGGCTTCAGCGCTCCGGGTCTACGCCAGAGTCTCTCCTGAGCATAAGGTGCGGATCGTGAAGGCGATCAGGGGCGCGGGAAACATCGTGTCCATGACCGGCGACGGGGTGAACGACGCCCCCTCGCTGAAGGCGGCAGACATCGGCGTGGCCATGGGTATCACCGGGACGGATGTCTCAAAGGGCGCCTCTGACATGATCCTCACGGACGACAACTTCAAGACCATCGTTTCCGCGGTGCGCGAGGGGCGGAACATCTACGAAAACATCCGCAAGTCGGTCCTCTTCCTCCTCTCCTGCAACGCGGGCGAGATCACGGCCATGTTCGCCGCCATCGTCCTCGGGTGGGACATCCCCCTCTTACCCATCCATATCCTGTGGGTCAACCTGATCACGGACACCTTCCCCGCCCTCTCGCTGGGCATGGATCCCGACGACCCGGACATCATGAAGCGGAAGCCGCGGGATCCGAAGGAGAGCCTGTTCGCGGGCCGCGGGGGAATTTCCATCGCGGTCAACGGGCTGTTCATCGGGGCCCTGACCCTGTTCGCCTTTCGTTTCGGCTTTTTGGTCTACGACGGGTCGCTCATCCACGCCAGGACTCTGGCGTTCGCGGTGCTGAGCATCTCCCAGCTGTTCCACGCCTTCAACCTCAGGAACGCGGACAAGTCCCTGCGCAGAATCGGTTTTTTCGGGAACCGCTTTCTGGTGGCAGCGCTCGCGGCGGGGATCTTTCTCCAGGCCGTGGTCATCTCGGTTCCGGCGCTGGCCTCAGTTTTTAAGGTGTTCCACCTCACGGGCTGGGATTGGCTCCTCGTCATCGGCCTGTCGCTGGGGACTATCCTGCTGAACGAGATCTGGAAGCTGTTCCGCCGTTCGCGTTGATCCGATCCCGGAGGAGGCGCCAGGCCTTTTCCGGATCGGTTTCATGGAGGAGGAGTTCTTCCGTGGCGCAGGCGATGCGGCATACCCGGGTCTCCCATGTGACCGCCGCGCCGCGGGAGACGAGTGTCTCGTACGCCGGGTCGCTTAGGATCCCGGCATGGACTGTTTTGATGCCCATCCTGACGATGAGGAGCGCGGCGGCCTTGCCCACGATCTTGTCGGAGAGGGCGAGCCGCTCCGCCGGCAGCGGATGCTCGCAGAGATAGACTTCGAGCTCGAAGAGCGGATGAAGCCATCTACCCCGGCTCGAAAAAACCAAGGCGCCGTCCGCGAACAGCTCCAGCGAGTTTCCGTTTTCCGTCATTTCAGGCTTCCCGAGAGGAGGCTTACGTTCTCGTTGGAGATTGCAACAACCTCCCCCATCATCCCGCTCATCCGGTTCACCGCGGAGAGCATGTCGACGCAGAAATCCCTAACCGTCCGCGAGTTGCGGCCGGTCCTCTCCAGGGTCGCCGTAATCTGTTCCGTTCCAACGGAGATCTCCGCGAGAGACTGCGAGACTTCGCCGAAGGTTTCGGCCGTTTCCCGGATTCGGTCGACCATACCGAGCAGGCCCTTCGCCGTTCCCTGCGACTGCTCTGCGGTGTCCGATATCTTGCGCACCATCTCCTTGAGGGTGCCGGAGATCTTCTTGGAGCTCTGCCCGGAGGTTTCCGCGAGGCGTTTGATCTCTCCGGCGACCACGGAAAAACCGCGGCCCGCGTCTCCCGCGTGCGCGGCCTCGATGGCCGCGTTCATGGCGAGGAGGTTCGTGTCCGCGGCGACTTTGTCGATGACGGAGATCATCTCGGTGATTGTACGGATCGACTGCTCCAGCTCGAGAATCGAACCGACCGTCTGCTTGAGCGCCGCGGTCTCCTTCATGGTCTCGGACATGACCGTCTCGACGGATTTCCTGCTTTCTCTTGAGACCGCTGATGTCTTTCTGATGTTCTGGATCATCTGCTCGATGGCGGCGAAGGATTCCTCGAGAGAGGCGACCTGATCGTCCGCACCGCGGGAGAGGAGGCGTATCTTACCCTCAGTTACGCCGACGATTTCGGAGGACTGCCTGATCTTCTCGTGCAGCTGGGTCGACGCCGCCTGGCCGCGGGCCCTGGCCTGTTCCATGAGGGAGCTCATGTAGTGGTGGCAGTTTTCCGGTTTGTTGAGGCCGTTGTGGATGGCGATGGCCATTTTCTCGCAGGACTGGTAGCCGCAGGAGGAGCAGTTGTACACGTCCTTTTCCGAATGCTTGTTCATCCTGCGGAAGATCTCCTGTTTTTCAGATTCGGCCGGGATCCGGAGCTTCGCCTCCCGAGATCTGTCCGCGTATTTCCTCTCGTAGAGGCCCGGTTTCCAGTACTTTTTCAGGATCCGGGCCATCTTCCGTTTTCCCGCGCGGTCGGAGGAAGCGGTGCCGAGCTTCGCCCGCGCCTCGCGCACCCTCCCGGCCACTGCGCCGTCCAGAAGATCCGCGGCCTCCTCGTGGAGCCCGGTGCCCGTGCCCCCGTTGCAGCCCTTTGCGCAGTTGAGGCAGTCGACAAGGGGAGGCTGGACCTCCAGCTCTACGGAGCGCGCGAGCGTGTCGAGGTACGGGTAGAGCTCACCGACGCCCTCGATCTTACGAACCCTTTCCGCGATCTCCGGGGCCTCTCTCCGGAGGGTTCCGAGAAGCCCGCCCGGCGTGGAGAACGCGGCCGCGCGCTCCGCGGGCGGGGAGAGGTACGGTTTCTCCGGGAACGAGGCGAGGGAGAGGCCGGCCGACTGCATGTGGCGTTTGAGCGAGGTGAAGGTAATGTTGTAGTCGCCCAGTCCCGTGGCCTCGAACTCCCGCTTTTTTGCGATGCAGGGAGAGACGGCCGCGATCCGGTAGCCCGCGTACTGGGGATAATACTCCCGGATCATCTTGATGGTATGGAGCATCGGGCTGTCCGCTGGAGCGAGGAAGGGAAGGAGCTCCGGCCGGTAGAGCTCGATATAACTCACCACGGCCGGGCAGGGCTGGGCGATGAGCGTGGCGGGCCTCGCGGTCCTCATGTGATTGAGGTACGAGAGGATGGTGAGCTCCGCGCCGAAGCTGACGTCGAAGCAGGCCGAGACGCCCAGCGACTCGAGGAAGCCGTTCAACCGGAGCAGGTCCCCCGGGAACGCGGCCGCGGCTGACGGTGCCACGATGGCCACGATCTTTTCGAGCCTCCGGCGGCCGGCGGTGAACGCCTCCCAGTCGTCGATGATGAAGCGGGCCTGGTGGGTGCAGGCCTGGACGCAGCTTCCGCAACCGATGCAGCGGGAATGGTCTATCGTCACTTTGTCGCCGCTTCCGTTGATGCAGAATTTGACAGGGCAGACGGCTATGCAGCTGTGGCAGTTCACGCATTTGGATTCATCGATGCCGATGACCGGACTCAGAGCCATGATCTCTTCTCCGTAATGTTGGATTGCATTAAGAGCGTACCGAGGCTATTCGCGCAGAGGCGGTCTCACTATAGGTTTTTTCCGGACCTGAGTCAATACGTGAGGGATGAAAATTAGGGCTCCCGGCGTTAAAACTATGTTAAATCGGCTATTCTTTAAAATACCGAGATATGGTATGGTTCAGGATATTCTCCGAGGGTTCCGGAGGATCATATCGAGGGGGAAACATGGACAATAATGGCAGCTCTCTGCCCGCCCGTGTCATTCTGAATCCCATTGCGGGAAAGGGAAGGGGAATCGAACGGAAGGGGGAAATCGAGAAGATCCTCGCCGACCACCGGATACCGTACGAAATGGTCGTGACCGAAGGGGTATGGCACGCGGCGGAGCTTGCAAAGCAGGCATGCGCGGGCGGATACTCGGCTGTCGTGGCTGCCGGGGGAGACGGCACGATGAACGAGGTCGTCAACGGCCTCATGCTCGCCGCCGGGGAGGGAAAGACCCTTCCCCCAATGGCCGTCATGTGCGTCGGAAGGGGCAACGATTTCGCGTACGGCGCCGATGTGCCGGTGGACCTGAACCGGGTCTGTGAACTCATGGCCTCCGGCTGCCGGCGCCCCATGGACGTGGGAAAGGTGACCGGCGGATACTATCCGGAGGGCCGGTATTTCGGGAATGGGATAGGGGTGGGCTTTGACACCATCGTCGGCCTCGAGGCCGCCAAGATGACCCATGTCCACGGATTCATGGCCTATGTCCTCGGCGCGCTCAAGACCTTCGTCAAATTCCCCGCGCCGCCTCTGGTCGAGATCACCTGGAACGGGGAAACGAGGAAGCTCTACGCCGCCCAGATCTCCCTCATGAACGGAAAACGGATGGGCGGAACCTTCTTCATGGCGCCAGAATCCAGGAACGACGACGGAATGCTCGACATCTGCATGGGAGACAGGATGACGAGGGGTCAGATGATCAAGGTCATCGCCATGTACACCAAGGGAACCCAGAAGGCAAGCTCCCATATCACGACCGGCCGCGCTCCGGAATTCCGTATCAAAGCCCTGGAGGGGGGACTCGTCGTTCACGCGGACGGGGAAACCATCTGCACGGAGGGACAGGAGCTGCTCGTCGAGTGCCTGCCGCGCAGGATCGAGATCATATGCGAGACGGGAAAAACGGGGATATGAGAGGAAAGGAGATCCTGACCAACGCCGTCATCCGCCGGGTCATCCGGTGGACCTGCACGGTGGATGACGACGGCCTCCGGAAGCTGCCGATGAAGGGCCCCTACATCGTCGTGATAAACCACATTAATTTTCTGGAGGTACCACTCCTCTATATCTGGTTCCTTCCCCGGAAAATCACCGCGCTCGTGAAGGTGGAAACCTGGGACCATCCGGTTTTCAAGCACCTGGCGGAGATGTGGGGGGGAATTCCTGTAAACAGGAACATCGCGGACACGCGGGCGATCCGCTTGGGCATGGAGGCGCTGAGGCGGAAGAAGATCCTCGTCATCGCGCCGGAGGGCACCCGCAGCAGGAACGGCAGGCTCCAGCAGGGACGCGCCGGCGCGTTGATCATGGCTATGAAGGGCAAGGTTCCCATCTACCCGGTCGCGCATTGGGGGGGGGAGAACTTCTTCCGCAATCTGGCACGTATGCGGAAGACCCGGATCACCATCAGGAGCGGAGAGCCGTTCTTCGTCGATCAGGAGGACGCCCGGGAGATCAGGAAGAACCGGCAGGAGACCGCGGACGCCCTTATGCACCGGATCGCCGACCTTCTTCCGCAGGCGTACCGCGGCGTGTATAACAACGGGGTGCCTGAAGCCGGAAACGCCTTTCTCAGGCCGGTCATATGAAGAGGGTCGGAGCCTCTTCAGCCGGAAAGCTCCGTACCGTGACCAAGGGTTTCGGTTTCGGCCTGCTCCTCCAGATAGCGGTCGGGCCTGTCTGCTTGTTCGTGTTTTCGACCGCGGTCGGCCGCGGCTTCTTTCCCGCCCTTCAGGCCGTGCTCGCGGTCACCCTCGTGGACGCCCTGTTCATCTTCCTTGCCGTGGCGGGAATCGCCTCGCTCGTTTCCCGACCCGGGGTACGGAGAATCGTCGGCATCGCCGGCGCGGGGATCCTGATCCTTTTCGGGCTTTCCGTCGAATTATCCCTCTTCGGAATCACGATCATCCCGGGATTCGCGTTCACCGTGCGTGAAGGCATGAACCCGTTCGCGGCCGGGCTTCTGGTCACCGGGTCAAATCCCCTGACCATCCTC
>CAZPZF010000021.1:7903-21042 GCA_964590705.1 uncultured Spirochaetales bacterium
GGGAGCGTGGGAGCCGCGCTCATCTTTTGCGGCGTGCGTGTCTTTCTGAGGACCCGGGCTGAAGCGATGGTGGATCAGGGATCGAAACGGTAGCCTCTTCCCCGGATCGTGTGGATATGCCGCGGAAGTTCCGACTCGCCGAGACGCTGGCGCAGGCGTGCAACATGAACGTCCACGGTTCGGGTCGTCGTATCGTTTTCGTACCCCCAGACCTCGTCCAGGATCACATCTCTTGTCAGCACCTTTCCCGAATGGGTCGCCATGTACGCGAGGAGCCGGTACTCCTGCCCGTTCAGGTCGACTCGTTTGCCTTCCCGCGTGAGCTCCCCCCTGTCGAGGTCGAGGATAAAGGGCCCGAACGGGACAGACCCGGTGAACGCCGCGGCCTTTTTCCCCGGAGGCGCCTGGCGAGCCCTGCGGAGCAGTGCCTCGATTCTGGCGACCAGGACACCCATGTCGAACGGCTTTCCCAGGTAGTCGTCGGCTCCCTGGCGGAGCCCCATAACCGTATCGAGGTCGTTGTTCCGCGCGGTGAGCATGAGGATGGGGACGCCGATTCCCGCCTGCCTGAGGTTTCTGCACACCGTGTACCCGTCCCGCCCTGGGAGCATGATGTCGAGGATGATCAGATCGAAATTTCCGCCTTTGGCGGCTTCCTCTCCCCTGACGCCGTCTCCCTTTACGCTCACCTCGTACCCCTCCGAGGAGAGCCGGTCCTGCAGGGTGATCTGAAGTCCTGTCTCGTCCTCTACGAGGAGGACCCTTTCTCCGTGCTGTACGCTCATATCCGTTGTCCGTCCTGGTTCCGTATCGCCGGGGAGAGATAGGGAATCGTCAGAGTGAACCGGCATCCCTGCCGTACTACACCATCCGGACGCTCGTAGGGGCTTTCCAGAACCAACTTTCCCCCGAGCAGCTTCCCCTTTTCCATGGCGATGAAGAGGCCTAGGCCGCTTCCCTTCTCCTGGTTTGTCCTGCTGTTCCTGCTTCGATAGAAAGGCTCGAAGACCCGTTTCGCCTCCCGCCCTGGAATCCCTATGCCGTCATCCTCCACCGCGAACATGAGGCTTCGCGGCAGTCGAAGTCTGGCCTGTATCCTGACCTCCCCCTCCCGTTTCTGCGGATAGGCGTGAAACAGCGCGTTGGTGATCATGTTCTCGAGGATCAGGGAGAGGCTTTCGGGATCGGTCATCGCGGTTGCGGGCATTGCCTCTGTGTTCCAACGGAGGAGAATTCCCTCAGAGGAAGCGATCGACTCCATCGCCACCTGGAGGTTGCCCATAAGAGATGCGAGATCGGTTTCCTTCGGTTCTCTCTGTATCGAGGCTTTCGAAGCGAGGCGGGAGAAAAGGAGGACTTCCTCCACCATGCCGCCGAGCCTGCCGGCCTGCTCGCGGATCAGTCCGCCGTAGGTCCCGATTTTTTCCGCCGAAACGATTCCGTGCTCCATGTTCTCCGCCGCGCTGCGAATGACGGTGAGTGGCGTCCTCAGCTCATGAGTCACCGACGCGATGAACTCGCGTTCCCGGTTCCGCAAGGCCCTGAGCCGCTCTATCTGGATAACGGTGAACAGGTACCCCAGACCGACCGCCGCGAGCAGCGCCATGCCGGTGAGCCAGCTCACGGCCAGGCGCAGTTCTGCCGCGCCGGAGATTGACCCATCCCGCGATACGAGGTCAAGGTATCCGAGGATCCGGCCTCCCGGGGGATCGGGCCTGGTTCCCGTCTGTGCCTGGGGGGCTGGCGGATCGAGTGCGGATGGAGGCTGTCCGTTTCCGTTCGATACCGGGCCGAAAGGCTCCCCTACGGGGATGGAGATTCGGTCTCTTCGGCTTTTTCCCAAAAGGCTCCTGACGGGTGAGAAGCGGTAATCCGGTTCCCCGGGAACGTCCGGCGGGGCTGGGTACGTCGGTGAAAGCTTCGCGTCCATGCTTGGAGGTTCGGCGGGGATCCTCCACGAGATCTCGTATTCGGGGAATGCTTCCCGGAGCGACGGAACAACGTACCTGTCTAAGAACGAGGCGGTGTCGATTTCGAAGACGAAGGTAGGTCCCCCCGCGCCTGACTGGCGCACGAGAAGGATGGGAGATTCCCGCGAGGAGGATCCCTTCGGGTACTGGAACCGGACCACGGCTTCATCCGGTTTGCGCAGGATGAAGGAGCGCGATTCCTCGGAGACGGCGTTGTCGGCCCGCGCCCATGCCTCTCCCGCATACCGCATGACCGCGCCTTTCGTTCCGGGAAGCTCATACCCCGCGGAGAGGATGAGGCCCGGAGTCGTTCCCTCCGGACCGTAGGTCTCATAGAGGGTTTCAAGCGTGTTCTGGAGATCCTCGGCCTTTCCGTATTCCCGGCGGAGCGCGGGATCCGAGGCGAGAAGGCGGTAGAGCCGCAACTCTTGAGTGACGGTCCTGATGGCCGACGTGGTAAGGCTTCGGTAGAGCCTCGCGATCTCGCCCGAAGCAGCTTCGGAGAACCACCTGTGCTGCAGGGAACCAGCAACGACGAGAGCAGCTGCCACACAGACCAGGGACGCTCTCATCAGGAACCGCGCCGGGGTGCCCCATCTGTCCATAGGAGGATCATACTCATATGGAGAGTGCCGGGCCAGAGCAGAAACCCTTTCTGTGGATCCTTTTTACAGAGTTTACACGCCTTTTACCCTCCCGTAACCCTTCCAACGATTCGGCGCTGTATCCTTTGCTCGGAGGGGTGCGGATGCGAACGGATGTCGGACAGGAAGAGACAGGCAGGATCGTCCGGCCGGAGATGATTAAACCCCTCGCGTCGAAAAAAAAGACACGGACTGCGCGTCTGGCCGTATCAGCGGTCGCCGTGGTCGCGGCCGCGGTGGCGATCCTCTTCTGGCTCTCGGGGAAGGAGCGGCTTCATGTCGTCAGGGATTATACCGTGGCTGTCGTGGAAAGAGGGGCCTTCTCCCTTTCAACGGAGGCGAGCGGATCCGTGGTTTTTCCGATTCAGATAACGGTCGTGAGCCCGCAGGAGGGGTATGCTGATACGCTCCTCGCAGGCGTGGGAGATTCGGTCACCACAAAGGATATCCTCGCGGTCATCGACACCCCGGATCTTGAGGACGAGCGGGATGACCGTTCCGCCGAACTCGCGCAGGCCAGGATCGCCCTGGAGGAGATCGCGCTCGACTACGCCTATTCGATCGGGAACGCGGATCTTACGGTTGCCCGGCTCTCCGCGGATGTCGCGGAGGCGGAGGAGGAAGCGGCCAGGCTCAAGAACCTCTCCGAGCTGAAGAGCTCGCGGCGGCAGGAGTACGAGGACGCCCTTGACGCGCTTACCGAGCTTCGAGAGGAGCTCACCGACGCGGAAACGCAGAGGGAATACCTGCGGGCGCAGAGGGATCTCGCGCTCAGGAAGCAGCGGGCGGTCATCGACCAGCTCGAGATCACCTTGGCCAGGATCGAGCGGGATCTGGACGAGGCGCGGATCACGAGCCCCATACCCGGCGAAATCCTGGATCTAAGCGAGGAGCTCTCCGTTCCCGGAAGCCTCATCGAGAAGAACGACGCACTCTTCGTGGTGGCTGACCGGAGCCAGCCCTATGTCGATCTCGATGTCTACGAACAGTACGGGGACGATTTGGAGGTCGGGACCGAGATCTCCCTCTCGATCGGAAGCGTTGCGACCCGAGCGGTCATCACGAGCGTCGGGAAAGTGGCCACCCTCTCCTCCGATGGGCTTTCCGCGATGATTACGGTACGGGCGAAACCCCTGAAGGAGCTCACGCTCACGTCTGGCGCCTCGGTCGCAGCGGTGATCCCTCTCGGGGTGAGGGAGGATACCCTCATTCTCCCCAGAGGGGCCTATCTCACCACCGGGGGCCAGAAGTACGTGTACCGGATCGAAGGGGACAGGGCCCGGCGGACCGTGGTGACCTTCGGGGAGATGCAGGGTACGCAGGTCGAGATTCTCCACGGGCTCTCAGAGGGAGACCGGGTGATCACGAGCGGGTACCAGGAGTATATCGATCAGGAGCTGGTCGAGCTGAAATGAGCCGGGAGGGGAGACGATGATACGGTTCGAGGGAATCGGAAAGGAATACGATCTGGGGGAGGTTAAGGTGAGCGCGCTCGCCGATGTCTCCCTGCGCATAGAGCGGGGAGAGTACGTCGCGGTCATGGGGCCCTCGGGTTCGGGAAAGACGACCCTCCTCCATATCCTGGGGATCCTGGACTCCGCCACCTCGGGGCGCTATCTGCTGGAGGACTACGACATCACGGCCCTTCCTGATAAAGAGCAGGCTCGCATCAGGAACCGGCACTTCGGTTTCATCTTCCAGAGTTTCAACCTCTTTCCCGAACTGAGCGCCGTCGAGAACGTGATGCTCCCCATGAGCTACGCGGGAAAGCCGCTTCGGGAGCGGAGGGAACGGGCCGTGGCGCTTCTGGAGGAGGTCGGCCTCGGCCATCGGCTGCATCACGCGCCCGCCATGATGAGCGGGGGCGAGCAGCAGAGGGTCGCCATTGCGCGCGCCCTTTCAAACGACCCCGACCTCATCCTCGCGGACGAGCCCACCGGGAATCTCCCCTCGGACAAGGGGGAGGAGATCCTGCGGATCCTCGAGTCGCTCAACCGGAGAGGCGTCACGATCGTCATGGTCACGCACAACCCGGCGCAGGGTATGCGCGCCGGCCGGAGGATACGGCTCGCCGACGGACGCATGGTCCATGACGATTCCGCGGAGGCCGTCATGCCTTTCCGGGAGGGGCGCTTTGATGGCTAGGGAGCCGCTTTCCATCATCCTTCGGCGATTCGCTGGAAAGCCGCTGGAGTCCGGCCTCCTCGTCCTGGCCGTGGCCCTCGGAGTGGGCACGGCCGCCTCCGGAATCTCGCTCGTGGCTCACACCCGGGAGTATTCGAGGAAGACCCTGGCCTCTCCGGCCTGCCGAGAGATCGTGGTCAGCACCCATGACGAAGCCGACGAGATGGAAGCTCCCGTGGTCGAAAAGCCGGTCAGGGAGAACGCCGTGCTCACCAGCGCCGATCTCTCGGCCGCCGAGATCGTCCCTGCAGTCACGCAGGCCTATGTTTCGAACGAAAGCCGCCTGCGCTTCTTCACGGCGGAGGAGAAGGCGAGGCTCGGGCGGGGCGGCGCTGCCGATGGTTCCGGATCCGCGGTGTCCGCGGAGCCGGCTTTTCCGGCCGCACCCCCATCCGAGGAGCCGGCTGCGGACGGGGCGGCCGAGGGGCCTGAATCGGCGGCCGGCCTTATGAGCGACGCGGTGGGCCAGGCAGCAGTGGGGTCGGCCGCGGCTCAGACGTCTGAAGCCGCAGGCCGGATCGGCCCGGGGAGCCCGCCGGGCTTCAGGGAGCTGACCGCCCTGATCGAGGCCTCTGCCGCGGATCCCGACGTGATCATCCCCGGCGTGGAGGAGATGCGGGGCTATTCTGTAACCCCGGAGTTCTTTGACGCCTGGGGAATACGGGCCGCGGCCGGGAGCCTCTTCTCCCGCGCGGACATGGAGGGGAACAGCGCCCTCGTCGTTCTTGGTTCGAAGGCAGCGGAACTCGTCCTGGGGAACGCCGCCTCGCCATTCTCCGGGCCGGCATCGGAGTCAGCGGTTTCATCGCTCGTCGGCAGAAAGCTCCTCGCCATGGACGGCTACCGGACCATCATCGGAATCCTCGAGCCGACTGGAGACGCGGCCTATGACGAGCGGTTCTTCGAACCCTGGCAGGATCCCTCTGCGGGAAGGGGCCGCGGCTTTTTCCGGCCTCCGGCCATGAACACCCAGCTGCGGTTCGCGGTGGGCGATCCGTGGCGCCTCGACGAAACAGCCGCCCTCCTCGCCCAGTGGTTCGAGCGGGAGTACGGGGAGGGACAGATCGTCATCTCGAATCCGCGCGCCGAGGCGGCGCGTCTGGTCCGCAGGAACACGGGGATCGGATCCCTCATCCTTTTCCTCTCCCTTTCCGGACTGTTCATCGCCGCGGTGAATGTTTCGAACATGCTCGTAAGCAGGGCCCTCCGGATGAGGAGGTACGTCGGGATCCTCATGGCGCTCGGCTCTCCCCGAAAGGGGATCCGGAGCCTGTTCGCCGCGGAAGCCCTTCTGATCGCGGTCTCCGGCTCGATCCTCGGCACCATCCTCGCGCTCCCCCTCTCCGCCTCGATGCGGGGAGCCCTGGGAATCGGTTCCGGCTCCTCCTTTCCCATCCTGGCGGGGGCCATGCTCTCCTGGGGGCTCGTACTCCTCGTTTCGCTTCTCCCCGCGCGGCGCTACGGAAGGATCGACCCGGCCGAGGCAATGAGGGATCTGTGACCGATATGACGGGAGTGCAAGGATGAAAAAGCTCATCGCGATGTTTGCCCGGAATTGGATGAAGTCTCCGCTCAAGACAACTCTGACGCTTTGCGCCGTGGCTCTCGGAACCTGCGTGCTGATCCTCTCCCTCAGCGTGAGCGCGATCCTCCGGAGGGACGTCTCGCTGAGGATGGAGAAGGAGGGGGTTGTCGTGTACGTGGCGAACGGGACCTGGAACGCCGAGGGGCTTGTGGATCAGACCCGCCCCCCCGAGTGGGACGCGGGCGCCCTCGATATCGTGGTTTCTGACATCGCCTCCGTGGACCTTGCCGCGCCTGTCTTTGTCGTCCCCTTTGACGAGGTCATGGCGGGCGGCAAGAGCTGGCGGGTCCGCACCGTGGTCGGGACATCGCCGGAGTATTTCTCCGTCTTCTCCCTCGACCTCATCGAGGGACTCCCGATGACCGCGGATGACGTGAGCCTGGGGCGCAGATACATATGGATCAGCGAGGAAACGGCCGTGCTCCTGTTCGGCTCCGCGGAGGACGCCGTCGGAGAGGCGATTTCTCCCCCCGGGCGGACGGTCATGCGGGGTCCGGGTGGCGAACGGCAGCGCGGCGTGGTCCCCCAGTACAGCGTGCGAGGAGTGTACGCGGACCCGCCGGAGGTCGCACGGCGCTCTTATGGAATTGGCGACATGCTGTTCCCGTACACGTCTCTCATGCCCGCGGGCAGCAACGCCGCGATGACGAAAAACTTCATGGCGGGACTGTTCGTGGTCAGGGGGAGCGGCTCCTCCGCGGAACGCGTCTCCGCCTCCGTGCGGGAGCTCCTTGCGCGCTCGTACGGGGAGGATATCGACATCCTGACCTGGGAGGGATCGCCGCTGGGCAGGTCTTCCTACATGGAAGAGCTTCGGCAGGCGGTGCGTATCTTCACCGTTTCGGTCAACATCCTCGGGATCGTGATCCTCGTGACGAGCTCGCTCGGGATATTCAGCACCATGGTGGTCGAGTCCCTAAACAGGAAACGGGACATCGCGCTGGAGAGGGCCCTCGGCGCCTCCCGGGCGGCTGTGGTGCGGGAATTTTGGCTGTGGTCAGCCGCGCTGAGCTGTGTCGGGGCCGCCCTCGGCGCGCTCATCGCCTTCCTCCTCTCCGGGCCGGTCTGCGGCGCCGTGGCCCCCCTCGTGGGAGAGGCCGCCGCGGATCTTTCCGGTGAAACAGGGCTCGATCTCCTCTCCGTAGCAGTCGGTTTCATCCTCGCCGTCGGATGCGGCGGCGTTCTCGGCCTTCTCCCCGCGTTGTCCGCGGTGCGGGGGAGCATCTCCGACACGCTGCGGGAGGCGTGAAGGCGATATGAAACGGACGCCGCGCTGCACGGCCGCGCTCCCCTTTTTCATCTCTCTGCTTTTCCTCTCCGGGATCCGCCTGTGGTCCGCCGCGCCTACCGGTTCGGCGCCGCCTCTGCTCCTCGACTCTCTCGACGCTGTCTCCGCCCTCGCGATGGAGCGGAACCTCGACTACCGCGCGGCCCAGCTCGATGTCCGGAAGGCCAGGGCTGACCTCACGGGGCCGCTCCGGCTGCGGAGGAGCGTTCTGCTCTTCAGCGCCGACTACGGGACGGGCGCGTCAGCCGAATCCGGTTCGCCGACGTGGGGAACGAGCGCAGCGCTCACCATTCCACTGCTGGATCAAGTCAGCTTCGGCGTGTCCGTAGACCAGGATCTCTCGGGAAGGTTCTCCGTCTCGCTTGCCCCGCTTGCCCATTCGGACAGCGACGCCCAGCTCCTCATCGCCTACCGCAGGGCCTTGGCGAGGGCTGAAGCGGCCGCCCTGTCCGCGGACACCGAGGCCCGTAAAGCGGCCCTCGTCTGGATGCAGGCCGCCCGCAGGCTCGAGACACAGGAGACCCTGGTCGAGGTGAAGCGGACCGCATACGAGGATGAGAAGGTAAGGTACGAAGAGGGAGATGCGACTCTCGACGAGGTCAGGGAAGCCCTGCTGGCATGGTCGGAGGCGAGAAGCCTCCTTTCGTCGCTCCGGCAAAAGGAGCGGGACGCGGAGGGGGCGCTCTACACGGCGATCAACGCGGATCCTGCCGAGGCGGAGATCGTTTCCCTCGGACTCGATGACCTTGAGCGGGAACTGGCGCGGCTTTCGGCGAGCGTGGATCCGGAACGCGGTCTTCCCGAAGGCCCGGGTCCGGCGGGCACCGAGGCCGTGGTCTCCGCCCTGCTCGATGTCCAGAGCGCAGAGAAGGCCCTCGCTGCCGTCTGGCCCTTCGATCCCGATCTGCGCGTCGGCGCGGCCCTGCGCCTCGAGGGGAAATCAGATCCGGGTCTTTCGGCGTCGATTTCCCTCAACCTCTCTCCGGAGGACTGGAGGGCGGTCGAACGGGGGGAACTGCGGGAGGAGCTTCTGCTGGCCGAGGAGGCGGCGGCCCAGGCGCGGCGGGCAAGCCGGCTGTCCTGCGCGCAGGCGCTTCTCGCCCGCGAGGCTGCCGCGGAGAACACGGAGATCCGAAGGATCGAACTCGAGGAGGCGCGGGAGCTGCTCGCCGAAGGCGAATATCTCTATCCCCTCGGCGAGGTTTCGTGGGTGGAATACCAGGAACTCGTCCTCTCGGTCAGGGGAGCGGAAGACGAACTCTTTGCCGCGCTGGCGGATGAGTACGCGGCCCTGCTTTCCCTGCTCGAGTTTAAGGATTGAGCGGCCGGGCGGGGGCAGGCCGGCCGCGGGCTTTTACAGCTCCCGGCCCCGCGCGGCAAGGGCGTCGAACTCTTGCTCAAGCGGCGCGCTCACCCCGCGCAGGCCGTTCACGACCCGTTCGGCCCAGAGGAGGTATTCCCGCCGCCTTGCCAGGCTCCAGCCCGCCGGAGGTTCCGATATGACATCCCGGATGTTGCAGATCTTGTCGGCAAGCTTGACCAGCTTTGCCTCATCGGGAAGGTCGGGAGCGTGGGAGATCTGGAGGTTCTTGCGCACCTCCTTTGGGAGGCGCTTGTCGTCCGTCACCGCCTGGACGATACCGAGAACGGCGGCACCGAATTCCTTTTCCAGTTCCTCCGGAGTCGTCTCGGTGTCCTCGATGGTGTCGTGGAGGATGGCCCCGCAGAGGATCTCGGGGTCGCTCACCCCCCCGATCCTGCACAGGATCTCGGCCACCTCGATGGGGTGGTTGATGTAGGGGGTGGCGCCGCGGTTCTTCCTCCGCTGGTCCCGGTGCTTGTGCGCCGCGAAACGCAGGGCCTTGAGGATGAGGGGAAGGGCCTTTTCCTGTTCCATGGTTCGCCGCTATTTCCGTCCGGTCAGTTTGATGATGTGGTAGCCGAACTGCGTGGAGACCACGTCGGAGAGCGACCCGACCCCCAGGCGCGAACAGGCGGACTCGAACTGCGCAACCATCTTGCCGGGGCCGAACCAGCCGAGGTCGCCCCCGCTCGACTTGGACGGGCAGGTCGAATACTCGCGCGCCAGGGATTCGAAGTTTGCCCCCTTCTTCAGCCGGGTAAGCAGCTCCTGCGCCAGCGCCTTGTCCTTCACCAGGATGTGACTCGCTCTCCATTCCATAGGGTTCTCCTTGAAGATCAGGGTGAGTACTGAACGAGTAGATCTATCTGGGCCGCGAAATCATCCCAGAAGGTATAATTGGGAAGCAGGATGTCGAAGTCTGGATTGGTGATCTCGCCCGGTGTACTTAAAGCTGAAAGAGCGCCTTCCGGGTCGTAGAGGAAAACATAATCGGTTTCCCACGGAGTCGTCACGGTGTCGAAAACTAAATCCCCGTTGAAATCAATCCACGCGTAGACGTAGTAGGAACCGGGCGTTACATCCGGCGCGTGCCATGTAACGCAGTAGAAAACGGAACCTGCGCTTGAATAGTAGTCAGCCACGGGTATGGTAACAATGGATTCGCCTCCGCTCATGATGATGGTGTCGGTATCGAAGCAGATATGGACAAGCGTGGAGGAGGTTACAGGTTCCCCCGACGATAGTTCAATCCTGAGCGTTCCGCCGGGAATGTTCCCTCCGTCCTCTCCATCCTCGCCGTTCGTGCCGTTTGTGCCATTCGTACCCGCGGAGCCCGTTTCTCCCGTGGCGCCGGTCTCGCCCGCGGGGCCTTGCGGGCCGACGAGGGAGTCGCAGGAGACGCCGAGAAAGAGCAGGGGAAGGGAGACGATCAGGACCGATAGATAAAGGAGAATCCGCGTTTTTTTCATGTTTTCCTCCCGTTTCAGATTTTCCGCTGCAGTCGCACGATGGCCTCAGATGCACGGCGCGGGTATGCGGGCTCGGCCGCATTGTTCTCTCTTAACAGAGCGTATCACAGGATCCGCCGTTTTCTTTACGAAAATCCGCGGAAAATTCGATTTCGCGCGCCTTCAGAATCCTCGTTCCTTCCGGATCGCCTCGTATGCGTTCTGGATCTCCCTGAATTTTGCCGAGGCATAGGCGGTGAATTCCTCGGGAAGTCCCTTCGCGGTTATCTTGTCCGGGTGATACTCCTGCGCGAGTTTCCGGTAGGCCTGTTTGATCTCATTTACGGTGGCCGATGGAGACACCCCCAGAACCGCGTAGTGCTTGTTGGAGACGATGCCATAGCGCTGTTTGATGGTCTCGTATCTTGATTCCGAGAAATTGAAGATCCTGACCGCCTCGAGGATCAGCTCTTCCTCTTTCCCGCTCATCCCCCCTTCGGCGGCCGCGACCCGGACAAGGATATCGATCATAAGCTCCAGTATCTGCGGGTTCGCTCTGAATTGGGCGTGGAACTGGGCCGCGAAACCGCCGAAGCGCTCGGAGGAAACGCGGGCCGTTTCGAAGATCCGCATGGCGCTCTGCCTGCTCACGGGGTCGAGCCTGAGGTCCCGGTCCATGAATTCCTCGATAGACCTGAGCTCTTTCTGGGAGGCCGAACCGTCCGCCTCAACGAGCTTGGCGAGCATGGAGAAGCACCCGACGAAGAAGGTCATGTTGGCGCGTTGCGTGTAGTCGAGGCGTTGATCGAAGTTCGCGCTGTAGAAGCTCTGCCTGTTCTCGGTCCCCTGCATCCTGTCGGCAAGATGCCCGAAGGCTATGCCGGCTATCGCGCCCAAAGGGCCGCCGAAGAAGAACCCGATCGTTCCGCCGATCAGCTTACCGAACCACGGCATCGAGGCCTCCTGTCTCGAACGATGGCGCGCCGCGGCGGGATTCCGCGCGGGGATCCGGGCCGCCCGCCTGAAGGAAAAGCATACCGTTTTTCACCGGTTTCGTCACGGGGTCGTACAGGTTCCTTCCCCGCTGTCCGCGGAAGAGGCCTCTTGCCATCACGCGCCTTCTCCGTACAATGGGTGTGATGGGACCCGCAGAACGAATCGTATCGAAACTCTCGGACAAGGCTATCCGCGACTACCGGATGATCGAGCCGGGAGACCGCATCCTCGTGGCCGTTTCCGGGGGAAAGGACTCCGCCGCGCTGGCCCGGGTGATCGCCTCCTGGCAGCGTCATTCCCGGGAGCGTTTCGATTACCGCTGCGTCCACGTGGCTACGGACTTCGGTGCCTCCGGCGGAGTCTTTCCCCTACGCGAGCTGTTCAGCTCCTGGGATATACCCTGCGACGAGCTCCTCGTCCGGGTGGTCGGCAGGCTCAAGGAGGGCGAACGGATGAACTGCTGGTGGTGCGCCACGCAGCGGAGGACCGAACTGATCAAGTATGCCGCGCGGGGCGGGTGGAACAAGATAGCCCTCGGCCATCACCTGGACGATATCCTCGAGACCCTGTTCATGAACATGCTGGACAAGGGGGAGTTCTCCACGATGCCTCCCGTCATGCGCTACCGGAAGTACCCCGTCACGGTGATCCGGCCTCTCGCCCTGACCGAGGAGCGCCAGCTCATCTCGCTTTCGGAGGAACTCGGCATCGCCGGCATGACCTGCGTGTGCAGCTACGATTCCCTCTCCGTGCGCAAGACGGCACGGAAACGGATCGAGATCCTCACCGGCGGATCCTCCCGGCTCAAGAGAAACATATACAGATCCATGTCGAATGTTCGCGGCGAGTATCTGGCTTGATATCTCCTCTCCCTCCTAGTACTCTGATTGGTATGGATCACAAGCGTATCAGCCTGCCCCTCCCGTACGAAACCGTATCCTTTTCCCTCCGGTTCGAACAGGAGGACAAATTCCCCTTCCCCCTTATACTCCGATTGAAGGGGAGCGTAGGGAATGAGGAGGCGAAGATCATCCAGGAGCGCACGATGGGTCTTCTCTCCAGCGAATGGGAAAAGCCGGTGGGCGTCTCCTCCTCCGGCATCGGTGCCTTTCTCGAACTGCTCCAAAAAATGGAACAAAAGGGCATCCCCATGCGTCTCGCTGGGGTCGTTCCCCGTATCAGATCGCTCTTCTCCGCCCTGGGTCTGGAGACCTATTTCTCGTTTACGGACCCGGTATAGGAGACCACTGTGAGAAAACCGAAGATCGGGCTTTCTCTGCTCCTCGCCGCCGCCGCTGCTGCCCTCCTGTTTCTCGTCGTCTGTCTCTCGCTTTTCCTTACCGGCCCGGGCGGCACGGCCTTTCTGGTGCCCGCAGCGGCCTTCTGCGTGGCACTCCTCCTCGTGATCATGCGCAACCTCCTCTTCTCCGAAAGAGAAAGAGCCGTTTCCCGGTTCATCCAGCGCTTCTTCAGGGAGTACGAAGGGGAGAAGACCCATGAAAAACTGCTCGGCCTTCTCGTGGAACAGCTCGGCGCCGAGGGCGCGGAGTTCTCTACCGTACAGCCGAACGGCGCGGTCAGGTGCGTCGGCATTTTCCCCCGCGTTGAGCGCTTACGGACCATGGAGGAGTGGAAGGGAGAGTGGGATGGGGCCGGGGGGG
>CAZPZF010000022.1:0-20852 GCA_964590705.1 uncultured Spirochaetales bacterium
TGGGATTCGAACCCACGGAACCTTTCGGTTCAACGGTTTTCAAGACCGCCTCCTTAAACCGCTCGGACACCTCTCCATACGTTGGGCGTTTCACTATAATAAAACGGCGCTTCCTTTGTCAAGGCGAGCAGACGGCTGGCTGCGGCCTTTTCAGGGTTTGCTGGATCCGATGATTTCGATGAGCCGTTCCAAATCCTCCATCGAGTAATACTCAATTTCAATCGTTCCGGAGGTCTCCGTACCCCGTATCTTAACCTTAGTGCCTAGTCTGCTGATGAGGGACTCCTGTATCCGTGAAAGCTCAGGGTTCTTCTGCCGTTCCTGCTCAGGTCTCTTCTCCCTGTCTTTTGACGGCGACTTGTTTCCCTTCCCGTACTCGAGGGAGATCCGCTCCGCTTGACGCACGGATAGGGCTTCCGCGCGGATTCTCCCAAACAGGAGTTCTTGATCGGCCGGATTCACGAGGGAAAGGATCGCCCTCGCGTGTCCCGCCGAGATCTCGCCGCTGTCTATGGCTTCTTGGATCTCCTGCGGCAGCTTCAGGAGCCGCAACGCGTTTGCTACGGTAGACCGGTTCTTCCCTATCTTCTCCGCGATTTCTTCCTGCTTTCTTCCCGTCTTCTCGATGATCCTCTTGATCGCCTTCGCCTCTTCGATGGGGGTAAGGTCCTCCCGCTGGATATTCTCGATGAGGGCAATCTCGAGTTTTTCCTCTTCAGAGAAGCGTCTGACGATGACGGGAACCTCCGTAAGACCGGCAAGTACAGCGGCACGATAACGCCTCTCCCCCGCGATGATGGTAAAACCATCCGGCGTCTCTTCCACGAGGATCGGCTGAAGAACTCCCTGCTGTTTGATCGAATCGGCGAGCTCCCCAAGTGCCGCGTCGGCGAAATGCGCGCGCGGTTGAAACGGATTTGGCTTGACCCTTTCCACCGGAACAGCGACAATGCTCGCGGCCTCAACCGCTCCCGGTACATCCGCAGCGGGCTTGCCCTCCTCGGAGACGAACAGGGCATCTATACCCCTTCCCAACGCTTTCTTAGACACGGCTCAACACCTCGACAGCGAGTTTCTCATAGCTCTTGGCCCCGGAACACTCCGGATCGTAGAGAATCACGGGTACCGAATGTGAAGGGGCTTCGGAAAGCTTGACGTTTCTCGGAATGATCGTTCTGAAAGCCTTATCCTTGAAATAGGAGGTCACGTCCTGAACGATCTCATTGGAAAGCTTCGTCCTTCCGTCATACATCGTGAAGAGGATCCCCCCGATCTTGAGCGTTGGGTTGAATCGTTTCTGTATCTTCTGGATCGTTTGAAGCAGAAGACTCAGGCCCTCGAGTGCGAAGTATTCGCATTGGAGGGGAATGATGACATAATCGGCCGCGGTCAGCCCGTTTACCGTAAGGATCCCCAGAGAGGGAGGACAGTCGATGAAAATATAGTCGAAGCTCTCCTTGATCTGCTCGATCTTTTCCTTGAGATAGAACTCACGTTCCTCGACATCGATCAACTCGATACTGGCTCCTGTCAGATCAATCGAGGAAGAGATGATGGATAATCCTTCCACTGTGGTCTTCTGGATCGCATCGGCGATGGGAACGCGGCCCGAAAGGACTTCATATATCCCCCGGCCGTCGCTTTCGGCACCTACGCTGCTTGAGAGATTTCCTTGGGGATCGAAATCGATAAGCAGGACCCTCTTCTCCATCCGCGCGACATATGCGCCAAGATTGACAGCCGTGGTAGTTTTTCCTACGCCCCCCTTCTGGTTGGCAAAAACAATGGTCGATCCTGCCATAACGAAGCATTATACGGGATAATTTCGGGAATGTCTGCATCTTCCGATACCGCTATTCAGCCTGTTTGTTTTTTGATATATTCGACAAGACAGGAATCGTGTGTCATACGCAAAGTACCATGAAGGAGATCTGATATGAAAGAATTGGTAGAGAAGGCGATTCAGAAGATTCGCCCGCAACTGCAGGCGGACGGAGGCGATATCGAGTTCGTAAGCGTTTCCCAGGACGGAAAGGTGAAAGTTCGGTTGACAGGCGCCTGCCATGGGTGCCCCATGGCTCAGATGACCCTGAAACAGAGTGTTGAAAAATTCCTGAAGGATACAGTTCCCGGCATTGTTTCCGTAGACTCGGTTTAATGCATCGGGGCGATCACAAGATAGAAAGTCTAAAAAAACGGTTCCCTCAGCGGGAACCGTTTTTTCGTTAAACATCGAATTTGCATATCCAGCGGAAAACCGATACGATATACTATGCCTTGTTTAAGCGGACTTTTCTATGGTAGGAAAAGAAAATGCTCAATGTAATGGAGTTTAAAGCCGTTAAAATAAAGAAGAAGGTGGAGAATTCGCCTAGGTACCACGGGCTGTCTCCCTTTGTTTCTCTGTTACATTCAAAGCGGCTTCCCGGAAGGAGCACAGAGACGGCCGGATATGCGAGAATATGAATCGATGCAGATAAACCTACGGTCCTTCAAACAATTCTTCGCGTCCCTCCCGAAAACAGAAATTCATCTCCATCTGGAAGGGATCGCCAGTGTCGATACCGTCTGGCGCCTGATGAAGAAGAACAAACTCCACATCCCCGGTATAGAGACCAAACAGGATCTGCAGAAGCGCTTCTATATAAAGAGCCTGGACGAATTCATCTCCCTTTTCATCAACATCATCCAAAACTGCTTCCAGAAAGCGGAGGACATCGCCTTCCTCATGCGAGACGCGGAGGAATACCTGAAGAGGAACAACATCCGCTACGCGGAGATCTTCTTTGCCCCATCCAAATTCGTCATGAACGGAATTCCCTTTCCGGCGATGGTGGAACAGCTCGAACAAGGCGCCGAGGAGATCAAGCGGCGGACAGGTATCGAGATACGATATATCATTGACGTTTCCCGGAGCTATGGAGTCGAAAACGCGCAGAGAAACCTCGATCTTACCTTTTCCAGTCACTCTCCTCGAATTATCGGCATCGGTCTTGGCGGTTCGGAGACCGCCGGCCCCGCCAAGGAGTATCTCTCTGTTTTCAAGAAGGCGATCGCCGGCGGGTTGAATGTCGTTGCACACGCAGGTGAGGATGTGGGTCCGGAGTCGATCTGGGACTCCCTTAAGTACCTGAAGGCCTCGCGGATCGGGCACGGCATTAGCGCCATTCAGGATCCGAAGCTAATGGACTACCTTGCCGAACAGAGGATTCCCCTTGAGATCTGCCCGACAAGCAACTTATTCACCAGACGCTATGTGCAGAAACTGACCGAACATCCCATCCGCCGCTTCTACGATCACGGAATCCTTGTTACTCTGAACTCCGACGATCCTTCTCTCTTCGGAGTCGAACTGCTTGACGAATATATAAACCTTCTTAAGGACTCCTTCTTCGCGCCCGCGGAACTGATCCAGCTTGTTAAGAATAACCTCGCCGCAACCTTCCTCTCAAAAGAGGAGAAAGCTGAGTACGAAAAGGTCCTCGAAGTATCTCTTCAAAAGGAAAACGCAGTACGCTGAGAGGAGTTTTCATCTTCGTCTGTTTCACGTGAAACAACGTCCCGTCAACTCCCTCATTCGCTCGCTTCGTTATTTTCGTTGACGACCCTCGCGCAGCCGACAAGAACGTCTGGTTTTACGATATTGACGATCCGAACGCCCATCGCGCTTTTACCCATGACGGGAACCTCTTTCAGATCGAGGCGCAGGATGTTTCCCTGTGACGTGATGCAGACGAGGTCGTCTTCCGCGGTGACAGAGAGGGCGCCTATAATCTCACCTGTCTTTTCCGTTGTCCGATAGGCTATCTGGCCTCGCGTTGCCCGGCCGTGCGCGGAAAAATTGTCATACTCGATCCGCTTTCCCATGCCGTTTTCGCTTACGATCAGCATCTGCTCGCCGGCCTTGACCCGAAGGGCCGCGGCAAGTTCGTCATCGGTAGAAAGCCGGATCCCCTGCACGCCCCTGGAGGCACGGCCCATAACGCGTACCGACTCCTCACCGAACCTGAGTGCGTTTCCCCTCCGAGAAATCAGAACGATCTCGTCCTTTCCCGTGGAGAGGAGGGCTGAAATCAGACGATCGCCGTTGTCCAGGGAGATCGCGCGGATACCCCGAGCCTTTGCGTTTGCGAAGTCGCTCGTCAAACTCTTCTTGACGATCCCTTTTCTCGTAGCCATGAAGATCGCGGTCTGTTCGGAGAACTCCGTTAAGGAGAGGATCGCCGTTATTTCCTCGTTGGCTGAAATGGCGAGAAGGGTTTTGATGGGGGTTCCGCGCGCGATCCGGTTCGCCTCTGGGATCTCATGAACCTTAATCCAGTACGCCTTCCCTTCGCTCGTCATGAACAGGAGATAATCGTGGGTCGAGGCGATGAACAGGTGCTCGAGGAAGTCGTCGTTCTTGAGCTTTGCCGTCACGCTTCCCTTGCCTCCCCTCCCCTGGCTCCGGTAGGCCGCGGCAGGGAAGCGTTTGATAAAGCCCCTGTTGGAAACGAGGACAACAACATCCTCCTTTTTGATCAGATCCTCGATGTTTATCTCCTCAACCTCGTCGAGCACGATCTCGGTCCGCCGCTGATCGCCGTATTTCTTGGAGATCTCCAGGGTCTCGTCCTTGACGACGCCCAGGATCTTCTGATCGCTTGAAAGGAGATCCTTCAGGTATGCGATGAGGGCGAGAACTTCGGCTAGTTCATCCAGGATCTTTTGCGTTTCCAGGCTGGTGAGCCGCTGAAGCCGCATATCGAGGATCGCCTGGGCTTGCCGATCGGAGAAGCTAAAACGCTCCATGAGGCGTTCTTTCGCGGCCGCAACATCTTTGGAAGCCTTGATGATGGCGATCACCTCGTCTATGTTTTCAAGCGCTATCTTGAGCCCTTCCAAGATATGCGCCCGCTCTTCCGCTTTGGCCAGATCGTAGCGCGCCCTGCGCGTGACGACCTCGAAGCGATGGTCCACGAAACAGGAGATCATCTCTTTGAGGGTGAGAAGCCGCGGGCGGCCCCGTACGAGTGCCAGAGCGTTCACATTGAAGTTCTGCTGGAGAGCGGTGTGCGAAAACAGCCGATTAAGCGTCAGTTTCGGGCTTGAACCCCTCTTCAATTCGATGATGATCCTCATGCCGTCCCGGTCAGACTCGTCCCTGAGGTCTGTGATTCCGTCTATCTTCTTCTCCTGAACCAGGGTCGCGATATGCGCGATGAGGTTTGCCTTATTTACGGCGTACGGCAGTTCCGTGACCACGATCACGTCCTTACCACTTTTCGTCGTCTCCACGGCGAAGCGGGCCCGAAGGATGATCTTTCCCCGACCGGTTCGGTAGGCCTGCTTTATCCCCTTCCGTCCGAAGATGATTCCCCCCGTCGGGAAGTCAGGCCCCTTCACGTGTCGGATGAGTTCGTCTATGGATATATCGGCGTTGTCGATATACGCGGCGATCGCGGAGCAGATCTCCCCGATGTTGTGGGACGGAATATTGGTTGCCATCCCGACCGCGATTCCGCTTGCCCCGTTCGCCAGGAGAAAGGGAAATTTCCCCGGAAGGACGAGAGGCTCCTTGAGCGAGTCGTCGTAGTTAGGGCCGAAATCGACCGTCTCTTTGCCGATATCCTCGAGAAGCTCCTCGGCCACCCGATGCATCCGCGCTTCCGTATATCGCATGGCCGCGGGAGGGTCTCCATCCACCGAACCGAAGTTCCCCTGTCCTTGCACCGCAGGATAGCGCAGAGAAAACGTCTGCGCGAGCCGAACCAGGGCGTCGTAGATCGACTGATCGCCGTGCGGATGGTACTTACCAAGGACATCCCCGACGATTCTTCCGCTCTTCTTGTACGGTTTGTCGGAACGCAGACCCATCTCGCTCATCGAGTAGAGGATCCGGCGGTGCACCGGCTTCAGTCCGTCGCGAACGTCCGGCAGGGCCCTGCTCACGATGACCGACATGGCGTAATTGAGATAACTGTCCTTGATTTCATCCTCTATCGCGACGGGAATGACCTTCCCCATTCCCTCTTCCGTTTTCGAATCTTCCATATGCCTGATACCGCCTGTCTATACGTCGAGGTTTGAAACGAGGAGGGCGTTTTCCTCGATGAATTTTCGCCTCGGTTCAACTTGTTCGCCCATGAGCGTCGAGACCTGGATGATGTTGCGCCTATCCGGATCCATCGTCGATTCCCAGAGCTGTTCTGGGTTCATCTCGCCGAGACCCTTGTAGCGCTGGATATTCGCGGTGGGTGCGTCCCCATTGATCTCCTTGAGGATCCTCGTCTTCTCGTCATCATCATAGGCGTATCGTACCGTTTTACCCTGCGCGATCTTGTACAGCGGAGGCATCGCGATGTATACGTGCCCTTCTTCCACGAGCTTCTGCATGTACCTGAAAAAGAACGTGAGGAGGAGGGTCCGGATGTGTGAGCCGTCGACATCGGCATCTGCCATGATGATGATCTTATGGTACCGGAGCTTTTCGATCTCGAAATTGGCGCCTATCCCTGTTCCGAGAGCCGCGATCACCGGCTGCAGTTTATCGTTCGTAACGACCTTGTCGACCCGCGTCTTCTCGACGTTCAACATCTTTCCCCAAAGGGGCAGGATGGCCTGGAATTCTCTGTTGCGTCCCTGTTTCGCGCTTCCGCCGGCCGAATCTCCCTCCACGAGGTAGATCTCGCACTTTTTCGGATCTTTTTCGCTGCAATCAGCGAGCTTTCCTGGAAGCCCCGCGCTTTCGAGAAAGCTCTTTCTCCGAGTGAGATCGCGAGCCTTGCGCGCAGCTTCCCTGGCCTTTGCCGCCAGTACGGTCTTTTCGAGGATCTTCTCGACCGTCTGCGGGTTTTCTTCAAGATACGAGGTCAATTTTTCATTGAAAACCGATTCGACGATTCCCTTGACCTCGGAATTACCGAGTTTCGCCTTTGTCTGTCCCTCGAACTGCGGTTCGGGAACCTTCACCGAGATGACTGCCGTGAGTCCCTCACGGACATCCTCCCCAGAGAGAGACTCCTCGATCTTCTTCGCGTACTTCGACTTCTTCAGGAAGTCGTTAAGCACCCTGGTGAGCGCGGCCTTGAAACCGACAAGGTGGGTTCCCCCTTCCCTCGTATTGATGTAGTTGACAAACGCAATGATGTTTTCGAGGTAGCCGTCGTTGTACTGCATGGCGATCTCGACATCGACGTTGTCGCGGTTCCCCTCGATATAGATGGGATCCTTGTGGATGACGGTCTTGTTCTTGTTCAGGTATTCGATGAAGGATCTGATCCCTCCTTCGAATTGAAAACGGTTTTCTTTAGCCAGGGGAAGGCGTTCATCGACGAGGGAGATGCAGATCCCCTTGTTGAGAAAAGCGAGCTCCCGGAGCCGGTTCGACAGTGTCTCGAAACTATAGACGGTGGTCTCGAAAACCGTCTCGTCCGCGAGAAACCGGGTGATGGTTCCTTTTTTCTCCGTTGTCCCTATCTGCCTGGTCGCGGCTTCAGGAACGCCCTGCAGGTACTTCTGGTAATATACGTTTCCTTCTCGGTTCACCACGACTTCGCACCAGGAGCAGAGGGCGTTGACGACGGACGCTCCCACGCCGTGAAGGCCTCCGGATACCTTGTATGAATTCTTGTCGAACTTTCCCCCCGCGTGCAGCCGCGTCATGACGAGCTCGAGGGCGCTGACCTTTTCCGTGGGGTGTTCGTCCACAGGAATCCCGCGGCCGTTGTCTTCGACGCGGATCACATTCCCTTTTTCAATGGTCACGTCGATCTTGTCGCAGAAGCCCGCCAGCGCTTCGTCGATGCTGTTGTCGACGATTTCATAGACAAGATGATGGAGACCTTCGGGGCCGGTCGAGCCGATGTACATTCCCGGGCGCTTTCGTACCGCGTCCAGTCCCTTTAAAACCTGTATATGCTGTGCGGAGTATTGTTCGTGCATGATCCTACCTAAACTGGATAGCGAGAGGATGGTCAACTATATCCATTTCAGGGAAAAAAGTAAATGAGTCCGCTGCCTCCGCATTGGTCTCTCAGCCTCGCAGCCTTGACAATGGGGCTATTTTTCTTGCCAATGGAAGGTCCTTGGATTACACTGAGTGAATCTGCGGGTTCGCGAAAAATACAAAAAGGATGGATTATGTGTGGAGAGAGCTGGGATTACGGCGTTTTCTGGAAGGAAGCGTGCAGTCAGATACGGGAAGAGCTTTCCGAACAGGAATGGGTGATGTGGTTCGAGAGCATCCGGTACGACCACAGCACCGAAAAGGAGATCGTCGTATCCGTTCCATCCGCTTTTTTCCGGGACCAGGTCAAGCAGCGGTATCTTTCCCTGATAGAGGGCAAACTCCGCGATATTTCCGGTCTTCCCCTCCAGATCGGATTCAGCATAAAAAAGGGGGAATCAGCTACTCGTTCCACGGAAGGCGGGAAAGGAGCACCCTCTTCTATCGCCTCTCCACCGTCTATTCCCGCGCAACCGAGAAAGCAGGAGAGGATCGAAAAGAAAAACAGCCTGCACCCGAACCTCAAGGAGGACTATGTCTTCGATACCTTCGTGATCGGAGAGAACAACTCTTTTGCAGCTAACGCCGCGTTCGCCATCGCCAAGAACCCCGGAACCGCCTACAATCCCTGTCTTATCTATGGTGGAGTCGGCCTCGGAAAAACGCACCTCATTCAATCCATCGGAAACCTCGCGTATCAGGAATTCGGCGGCATCAAGATCGTCTATGTCACCGCTGAGCAGTTCACGAACGAGTTTATCCAGGCAATCAAGGACAAGAAAAACCACATCTTCAAGAATAAATACCGGGGGGTAGACATCCTCCTCATCGACGATATCCATTTTCTCCAGAACAAGACGGAAACACAGGAGGAACTTTTCCATACGTTCAACGCCCTCTATGACGCAAATAAGCAGATGGTCTTCACCTGCGCCCGCCCCGTATCTGAACTCAAACAGCTCACCGACAGGCTACGAAGCCGGTTCGAGCGCGGACTCAACGTGGACCTACAACCGCCGAATTACGAGACCAGATACGCCATTCTGAAAAAGAAAATAGAAAAAACGTCCGTCTCCATTCCCGACGATGTCATTGAGGTCATCTGCCGGAACATTACGACGAACGTCCGAGATCTGGAGGCGGCCCTGACCAAGCTCATCGCCTATTCGGAACTCGTAAACAAGAACATCACAATCGAAATCGCCCAAAAACAGTTGAAGGATGTCTTCGCCAATCCGAAGAGCGGGGCCGTGACAATAGAAACGATCCAGAGGGTTGTTGCCGACTACTTTAGTCTCTCCTACAACGACTTGCGCGGAAAGAAAAGGACAAAGGCGATCGCATTCCCCAGACAGATCGCGATGTACATCACGAGGGAGCTCACCGAGTATTCGACGACCGAGGTAGGCGACGAATTCGGGGGAAGAGACCATACCACGGTCATGCACGCTTTTCAGCGGGTCGAAAACCGGATGAAGACGGACCCGACAATAGAATCGACGATTACCAACTTGATCAGGATGGTAAAGGAATATAAACCGAAATGATTTTTATTGGTATACTATCTGTGCATAACCTGTGGAAACTGGTATGATCCGTGAGCCTTTTTCAGGCGTTTTCGATATCATTCTCGAATATGTGGAGAGCTTGTGGATTTCGATCCTTTGTTATCACCGAAGCATCTCGATGGGGGAAAGAGAGATAGCTCGTTTATCCACAAGAAGGGAGTTTCTACTACAACTACGACTATCTTTATAAATGTATTAATGACAGGAGAAGAGCTATGAAATTTTCATGTGACAGAGACGCATTGCTTCACGAAATATCCATCGCACAGGAGATCATCTCTTCTAGAAACGCGCTTTCCATCCTTTCGAACGTCCTTCTCGAAACGGGCGAGAATACCTTGTTCATCAAGGCGACGGATCTCAAGGTGGGCTTTGAAACATCGATTCCCGTCGAGGTGATACAGACGGGCGTGATAACCGTTTTTTGCGACAAGCTTCTCGGTATACTCAAGACACTGCCCGAGGGCGAGGTTGAATTCGATCAGCAGGAAGGAAGGTTGACGATCAAGCCGCGGTTCAAGAAGATCAGTTTCCAGCTGAAGAGCATACCCGCGGATAAATTCCCGGAACTGCAGACCGCTCGGGAGGATTCCTTTTTCCAGGTGCCGCAGAAGGATCTGGCGGAGATGATCGCCCAAACCGTTTTTGCCGTATCTGACGACGAGACCAGGTACTTCATGAATGGAGTCTATCTGGAGAGAAAGGAGAACTCGCTGGCAATGGTAGCCACTGACGGAAGGAGGCTGGCTTTCGTTTCGAAGCCGATCGGGGCGGAGGTCGTATCGTTCAACCCTGTCATCGTACCGCCTAAGATCCTCACCCTGATGAAGAAATTCCTCACCGGAGAGGGAACGGTATCCATGGCGGTTTCGGATAAAAACGTCTTTTTCAGGATCAATAACCAGAAGCTGTTTTCCAATTTAATCGAGGGCCAGTTTCCTAATTACGCGCGTGTCATTCCCCATGAGCAACAATTCGCCATACAGCTCAGCAAGAGCGACCTTTCAGAAGCGCTACGCAGGGTGTCTCTTCTCGTCGAGCAGAAATCCCGCAGGGTGTTCATGAAGGTTTCACCGAACGTCATCGTTCTGAACGCGGAAGAGAGTGAGATCGGCGCGGCCAAAGAGGAGATTCCCTGCTCCTACGAAGGCCCTGAGGCGACCATCGCCCTCAACTACCTGTATCTTTCCGAACCTTTGCGCGTTATCGAGGAAGACGCGATACGGATCGAGTATACGGAGCCTACCAAGGCGATTACACTTCGGGCTGTACCCGAACGAGAATACTTCCATATCGTCATGCCGATGCAGATCGATTGATTTCCACGGAAGATGGGCTTTCGGTCTGTACGGACATACCAGTTCAGGAACCTCCAGGACGGGGAAACGGATCTCGACGCTCCGGAGGTTTTTCTCGTCGGTGAGAACGGACAGGGAAAGAGCAATTTTTTGGAGGCTCTCTATCTCCTCTGTTTCGGGTCTTCCTTCCGGACGAAGGACGAATCGCTTCTCACTCGCTTTGGAGAGAAGGAGATGGCTCTCCGGGGCGACTACGCGTCCGAAGGGAGGGTACCGTTTGAATTGTCGCTGCGGATGGCGGAAGGGCAGAAGAGGATCTCCCTGGATGGAAAGGTCATCCAGGATAGGAGGGATCTGATTGCGGCCGTCCCCTGCATCATCTTCTGCCACGACGATATCTCCTTTGCCGTCGGCCCTCCGGAGCGCAGGCGCTGGTTTTTCAACCAGATCATGAGCCTGTATGATCCTCTTTTCATCGATACCCTGCGTGCATACCAGAAAATTCTTCGTCAGCGGAACGCGGTCCTAAAGGCCGGCGGCTCATCCCTCCTCGATGTATACGATATCCAGCTCGCCGAGGTAGGAACAGAGATCGTCGAGAAACGGAGGGCCGCGGTAGACGAGTTCAACGAAACCTTTACGGAGCTGTACGGAAAGGTCTCCCGCTTGCCGGGAGACTGCGTGATCCGCTACATGCCCTCCTGGAAGGGCCATCACGACTGTGACGCAGCCGCGGCAACCCTCCGTGAAAGGAGGGAGGATGATGTCCGTATGGGAACGACCGGAACCGGCCCTCACCGGGATCGGTTCATCTTCTTCCGGGAAGGGAGAAATTTCAGCTCGGACGCGTCAACGGGGCAGATGAGGCTGATCTCCCTCGTCCTCCGGGTAAGCCAGGCGGTTTTCTTCAGCAGGAAGACGGGAAAAAAACCGGTCCTCCTCCTCGACGATGTGCTTCTTGAAATAGACGGAAAAAGGCGTGTTTCCTTTCTGGAATCCCTCCCTCCGTATGAGCAGGCGGTCTATACCTTTCTGCCGGACGAGCCGTACCAACACTATCTCCACACAAGCACCGCAGTGTATCGCGTTTCAGATGGGACTCTTCGGAGGGTGGCGCGGTGAAGGACATCAAGGCGCTTGTCAACGGGATTCTGGACGCCGTCATCCCGCCGGAGAAGAAGGATATTCCTCCCCTCTTTAACTCCTGGCGGGACGTTGCCGGGGATGACTGCGCGGCCCATTCACGGATCATCGATTACATGGAGGGGATACTCGTCATCGAGGCGGACCATCCGGGCTGGATACAGATCATCCTGACCAGGAGAAAGAGGATCCTGTCCGCATTGAAGAGGAAATTTCCTGGTCAGAGAATCTATTCCGTCAGGATCGTGCTTGCCGGAAGTGTTACACAAGCGGCGCGGGCAGAAGGTCCTTTTCGAACCGGAACTTCTGCCTCCGCCCATCCAACCGACGCCGCGGACACAGTATCCCCGGACCGGAGAGGGTTCGCGGATCTGCTCAAACGGCTGGGGAAGGAGATCGAAGAGCGTGCGGAGGAGAGGAAAAAAGGCGTCGGCTGACGCGGGTCAACTTACCTTGACATAGGCAACGGAAAAAACGTATATTTGAGCTCTGTATCTAGGCAAACGCCGCGCGCCGGAAACGTTCCCTCCAAAGAGGATTCGCGGGAAGCCGATTGCGCGAATAAGATAAGGAGCAAGAAATGAAGCGCACGTACCAGCCGAGCAAGGTGAAGAGAAACCGGAAATTCGGTTTCCGCGCTCGCATGAAAACTAAAGGCGGCAGGCTTGTGCTTTCCCGAAGGAGAAGAAAGGGAAGACTCAAGCTTTCCGCGTCCGATGAGAAGAAGCCTTACTAAAGAGGAGCGGCTTTCCGCCGGGAAAGCCATCGAATCGGTCTTTGAAAAGGGCCGCGCTGCCTCCGGCCGCGGCCTGAAAATTTTCTATTGCAGAAACGAATTGACTTTCAATCGGGTCGCCTTTTCTCCCACAAGGAAAATAGGCGGGTCGGTGGAGAGAAACAAGGCACGAAGAGTGATGAAGGAGATCTTCAGAACGAACAAGCACCTCTTTATGCCGGGGTACGATGTTGTAGTCGTTATCTATCCAGGAGAAATCGGGTATCGGGAACGGGAACGGGAATTCCTGCTCCTGTGCGCCAAGGCAGGCCTTTTGCATGAAGATACTCAGTAATCTGGTCAAGACCATGTTACTGGTCGTTATCCACCTCTATCGAATCGCTCTATCTCCGCTTTTCCCCCGCACATGTCGGTTTTACCCATCCTGCTCTAGCTACGCGGTAGAGGCGATCAAGCGATATGGTCCCGGTAAAGGGACCTTTCTGTCCGTCAAAAGAATCCTGCGCTGCCATCCGTACAATCCTGGAGGGTATGATCCGGTACCCTAAAAACAACCAGCGCAGGAGACACGATGGACAAAAAGAATCTGCTTGCCATAATCCTTTCGGTTGTCGTCATTTCGGCGGGCTTCCTCATCCAGAACAAGCTGTTTCCAAACAAGGTACAGGCGGGTGCCCAGGTCGCTACGGAAGCGCAGGCTGCTCCGGCCACGGAACCGACGCCGCAGGCGGAACCCGTTCAGGAGACCGGAGGACCTGTTTCCGCTGCCCCGATTCTGGCGAGCACGGAAGAGATCCGGGAAAGAACGATCACCGTAGAAACGGATCTGTACATCATCACCTTTTCGAACCGGGGGGGAGTCATCACATCTCTGCAGCTGAAGGAACACCAGGAAGGCGACGACCTCGTGGACATGGTGAATGCCGGGACCTCCGGAGAGGGTGCTTTTTCCTTGAAATTCGGCGGCCTCGACGCGCCTGACGTCAACGAGACCTTCGAGTACAAGCAGACGGGGGAATACACCTTCGAGTTTTCCCGCGTTTTCCTCGCCCCGGCTCGGAGCGGAGAGGATCCCGTCCCCTTCCTCCTCAGGAAGACCTATCAGTTTCAGCCGGACGAATACATGATGGAGCTGCGGATCACGATCGAGAACAGCGTAAAGGAGTACCCGAACCTTGGCGCCGGCGGATACTCATATACCTTGATCTCCGGTCCGCAGATCGGGCCCCTCTTCGAGGAACTGGACCAGCGGCGGGAGTACCGGAGATACATGATCCTGACGGACGGAAAGCCGAAGAACATCAAGGTTTCGAAAAACGACAACGTCGCCGTGGCCCAGAGGGTCACCTGGGCGGGAATCGTGGGGAAATACTTTACCCTGCTGGGAATTCCCGATCAGACGACATATAAGATCGGTTTTTCCACCCTTCCCGTCGAAGGCGCTCCGGAAGCGTCCACTCTCTATTTCTCGCGGCCGCCTATTAAAAGTTCCCGGAACACCGACGTTTTCCATTTCTACATCGGACCCAAGACGCCGAAGGATCTGGGACGCTACAACGATTCCGAGGATAACGGGTTTTCCCTTGCAGGATGCGGCCTCGACGAGGCGATCGACTCGGGAAAACTGCTCGGGTGGCTCGAGAACATCCTGAAGTGGCTTCTCCTCATGGCGTATAAGGTCATTCCGAACTATGGGGTCGCAATCATCCTCCTCACAATCTTCATCAAGCTCATCACCTTCCCGATCAACCAGAAGGCGAGCAAGTCTACCGCGAAGATGAAAGCCCTAGGCCCGGCCATGGAGGAGATGAAGAAGAAGTACGGGAACAATCCCCAGAAGCTGAACCAGGAGATGGCAGCGCTGTATAAGAGAGAGGGGGTCAACCCGATGGGCGGGTGCCTTCCCCTCCTCATCCAGTTCCCGATCTTCATCGCGCTGTACGGGCTTCTCAACAAACATTTCGAGCTTCGTGGAGCCGTGTTCCTCGCCGGCTGGATCTCCGACCTCTCCCAGCCGGAATCGATCTGGAATTTCGCCCCCTTCAAGATTCCCCTGCTCGGATGGAGCGACATCAGGCTCTTACCCATCATCTACGTCGCGACGCAGCTCGTTTCGAGCAGGTTCACGCAAACCGATCCGGGCGGAAACCAGTCGATGAAGATCATGATGTACATGATGCCCATCGTCTTCTTCTTCGTGCTGTACGACATGCCGTCAGGGCTCATCCTGTACTGGACCGTCACGAACATCCTCTCTGTTCTCCAGCAGCTGTACAGCAACAGGATGCTCGCCAGGGGTGCCGAGGGCGACAAGGGAAGGGGTCAGACGAAAGGACCGACGAACGACAGAAAGAAACGGTGAAAAACGACGAGCCGCCGCGCGTGTGAGTACGCGGCGTCCGAGAACACGGTTCGCCGGAGGTGGGTATCGGGAAAGGAATATCTGTCCAGGGGCCGAAAGCCCCCAAGGAGTAGGAATATGATCAAGGAATACGAAGGAAAGACGGAAAAGGAGGCGATCGACCGTGCCGTTTCCGACCTGGCGCTGGACCGGGATGAAATCGACGTCGAGATCGTCGAGTCTACCAGGAAGGGATTGTTCAAGAAGGGAACGGTTAAAATCAGGGTCCACGTGACCGAAGATGACGACGATCTGCCTGTCGAGGCCGATCCTCCGGAGCTGGAGGGAAAAATTGCGGATTTCATCGAGGAGCTCATCGACAAGATGGGGTACCCGGGGAAGGTAACGATTCTGTGCCGACAGGAGAACAAGACGGTATACGGGATCTCCTCACCCCACAGCAGCATCCTTATTGGAAAAAAGGGGAAGAACCTCGACGCCATCCAGCTCCTGGCCAATGTCTTTGCGAGCAAGGAGGGAAGCGAGAGGCGGGTGATCGTCGACGCCGAAAGCTACCGTTCCCGAAGAGAGGAGAGCCTTGTCCGGCTTGCCGAGAAAACGGCAGACCAGGTACGGCGGAACGGCGGGTCGCGCCTCCTGGAGCCGATGAACCCCTTTGAACGCCGGCTTATCCACACGACCCTGTCCGGCATGGAAGGAATCGAGACGAAGAGCGAGGGGGAAGGACTGATCAAGCAGGTCAGGGTCATCTACAAGGGGCGGTAACCGCCATGCCTGATCCAGAAGGGAACCCGGGAGATCACGGCCCGGGTTTTTTATTCAAAGCGCTCCGAATGACGCGCGAAGTGATGAAAAGGATTATAATAAGCGGTATAATCCATGGGCGGTTTCGAATGATTTTCAATTGCGGCCCGCGCCGGCCGAGCCGGCGGAGGGGACGCGAAAAATACAGAGAAAAGAGGATACTGAGGAATGGAATACAGAATCAAGGACCTGTCTCTTGCCGATTGGGGCAGGAAAGAGATCGAGATAGCCGAGCAGGAGATGCCAGGCCTGATGGCGATCAGGAAACGCTATGGAAAGAAAAAACCCCTTGCCGGTGCCAGGATCACCGGCTCCCTGCACATGACGATCCAGACCGCGGTGCTCATCGAAACCCTTTCGGACCTTGGCGCCGACGTTCGATGGAGCAGCTGCAACATCTTCTCGACCCAGGATCACGCGGCGAGCGGAATCGTGGTCGGGCGGAAGGGCACGCAGGCCGCACCCAAGGGTGTACCCGTCTTCGCGTGGAAAGGGGAGACTCTTGAAGAGTATTGGGATCTGCTCTACGCGGCGCTCAGCTTTCCCGGCGGCAAGGGACCCAATCTGGTGGTGGACGACGGCGGCGACGCGACCCTCATGATCCACCTCGGGTACTCCGCGGAGAACGACCCCGCGGTCTTGAACCGACGCGCCGAGAGCCATGACGATCAGGCGCTTCTCAAGGCCCTGAAGCGGATCCTCAAGGAGAATCCCGGCTTCTGGCACCGCGTGGTCGCTGACTGGAAGGGGGTCTCCGAGGAGACCACGACGGGCGTCCACCGATTGTACAAGATGGCAAAGGACGGCGGGCTTCTGGTTCCCGCGATCAACGTCAACGATTCTGTGACAAAATCCAAGTTCGACAACTTCTATGGGATCAGGGAATCTCTCCTGGACGGAATCAAGCGGGGCACGGACGTGATGATCGCGGGAAAGGTGGCGGTGATCTGCGGGTTCGGTGACGTGGGAAAGGGAAGCGCCCAATCCCTGGCGGGAATGGGAGCAAGGATCGTCGTTACGGAAACCGATCCGATCTGCGCGCTCCAGGCTGCAATGGCCGGGTACGAGGTGACGACGGTTGAGGAAACACTGGGACGGGGAGACATCTACGTCACGGCCACGGGCAATGTCAACGTCATCACCGCGGCCCATATGGCGAAGATGAAGGACCAGGCCGTCGTCTGCAACATCGGGCATTTCGACCACGAGATCGACGTGGCGGGGCTCAATCGAACCCCCGGAATCAAGAAGATCACTATCAAGCCGCAAGTCGACAAGTACGTGTATCCGGACGGCCACGAGATCTTTCTCCTGGCGGAGGGACGTCTTGTCAACCTCGGGTGCGCAACGGGACATCCCTCTTTCGTCATGTCGGCCTCCTTCTCGAACCAGACGCTGGCGCAGATCGATCTGTGGGAGAAGAGGAACGAATATAAAGCGGGCGTCTATATTCTTCCCAAGAGGCTCGACGAGGAAGTCGCGCGGCTCCATCTCGACAAGCTCGGCGTCAAGCTCACGAAACTGACAAAGGAGCAGGCTGCGTACATCGACGTTCCCGTCGAGGGGCCGTACAAACCAGAGCGGTACAGATACTAGCCGCAACCGCGGTGAACCCCGCGGGGTCTGGCAGGGAAGAAGCGATTGATCGAAGGAGCAGTATAATGGACAACAGACGATACCTTTTCACGTCGGAATCTGTCAGCGAGGGGCATCCGGACAAGATCTGCGACCAGGTCTCGGACGCCGTTCTCGACGCGTGTCTCGCCGATGACCAGGAGTCCCGGGTCGCGTGCGAAACCTTCACCACGACCGGTATGGTCCTGGTGGGAGGGGAAATAACCACCAAGACCTACGTCAACCTCCAGGACGTGGTGCGCGGAGTGGTGAAGAAGATCGGGTATGACAGAGCGGAATACGGGCTTGACTGCAACTCCATGGCCGTCATCAGCACCATACACGCGCAGTCTCCCGACATCTCGCAGGGAGTCTCCGGAACCGGGCTCTACAAGGGAGAACAGGGGGCCGGAGACCAGGGAATGATGTTCGGGTTCGCATGCAACGAGACCCCGGAGCTCATGCCAGCGCCTATCATGTTCGCCCACAAGCTGCTCATCAAAGCCGCGGAGGTGCGGAAGAGCGGCGACATGCCCTGCCTTCGGCCGGACGCGAAGAGCCAAGTGACCATCGAATACGAGGGGCACACTCCCAAGAGGATCGACACCGTCGTGGTGTCCCATCAGCACGAGGAAGACGTTACCTACGAGGAGCTGAAGGAGGCGATCATCCGCCAGATCATCAAGCCGGTCCTCGAGGAAACAGGGCTTCTGGACAAGAGCACCAAGTATTTCATCAACCCGACGGGCAGGTTCGTCATCGGCGGGCCGCACGGTGATTCCGGCCTCACCGGGAGGAAGATCATCGTGGACAGCTACGGCGGCATGGGGCGCCACGGCGGCGGCGCGTTCAGCGGCAAAGATCCGAGCAAGGTGGATAGGTCAGCCGCGTACATGGCCCGCTACATCGCAAAGAACGTCGTGGCCGCGGGCTTCTGCGAGCGCTGCGAGGTGCAGTTGGCCTACGCCATCGGAGTTCCCTTCCCTGTTTCCGTCATGCTCGACACCTTCGGGACCGGAAAGGTTTCCGAGGATCTGGTGGAGAAGGCGATCCAGAAGGTCTTCGACCTCTCGCCCGCGGGAATCATCAGGAGCCTCGACCTAAAAAAGCCCATCTACCGGAAGACCGCCGCGTACGGGCATTTCGGCCGGGACAGCTTCTCCTGGGAGCGGACCGACAAGGTGAAGGATCTCCAGATGGCGGTGGGTTAGCCCAAAGGGGGATGGGCGGGGCGGGGATGCCGAGCCTATTTCTTTGGCAGCTTTGCCTCCGGAACTATGGACAGTGACAGCGATATCGACCTCATCCTCGTAAGGGAAACGGAAGAGCCTTTTATCGAGCGCGCGGCCGTGGTTTTCGACCTCCTGGGCATCGTCCCGACCTGCGATATCCTCGTATATACCCCCTCTGAGTTCGATTCACTGACCAAGGAGCCCACCGCTGGTTTCTGGGCGGATGTCTCGGCGACGATGAAGAGATTCATGTAAAACGTGAGCAATGCGCGGGAAAGCTCTTGATTAATATAAAAACGGTGTTATACTGTTCACTAATTGAACAAGAAAACATAGCGAAATATGAAAAAAGCCGTTCTCCGTTCCCAGCTCGTTGCGGCGGCGGGAAGCGCGGAACGGTGGACATGCGCCTTTCCTTGATGTAACCCCAGCGGGGCGAAAGGGAAGAGGCGTGGGGTCTGGTCCGCGGCAATGACGCCAGCGCAGACCCTGATCCTGTGCCGCCCCTGTGGTATGGGCAGGGTCTCCCGCGTGTGATATACTGAATACAGGATATGATCTCAAGAATCAACTTTATACGACGACTGCTCATCCCCGTATCGCTGCTCATCCTCCTCGCGTTTCAAGTGCTGAGTTCCGGGGCGGGGATAACGACAGGAGAATTCCTGTTTTTTTTTGCGGGAGATCTCTTCTTTCTCGTCGTGACCTACGCGTTTCGGGGCTTCGAGGCTGAAACGCTGAAATCCCGGCCGGCCTCCCTGTACTCGTATTTCGTGGGATCGCTGGTCACGCTGATCGTCGCCGTTCCGGTTACGCTCCTCACTGGTTTTTCCGTCTCCCTGATCCCCTGTGTCAGCACTCTGGCCTTGAGCTTCGGTCTGCTGCCCCTGTTCTGCTCGTGGGTGTTCAGGCGGAGCGTGAGCAAGCTGCCCCCCATGCGCTGCCTGATCCTGGGTAGGAAGGGAGAGACAGAGCCTCTCCTGCGTGAAGTGGCGTCCCGGCTCATGGGGCGGATGGAGATCGTGGAATACCTGAATCCGTCGTCCGCGGTTCTCGCGGAGAAGATATCGCCTGCAAGCGACGGCCCCGCTCCCGACACCATCGTGATAGCTGATCCTGCGCTCGCGGCTGATGTGCTCCCCCTGCTCGCCAAACCCGAGTACAAGAGGATCGGGGTACAGTTCCTTCCCGACCTGGTCGAGGGAACGCTCAAGCGGATCCCGATAGCCCTGCTCGAACGTTTCTCGGACCACTACGAGGAGGCCTTTTCCACAAAGAAGCCGACCTTCATGAAGCGCGCGTTCGACCTCTGCTTTTCCGTCATCTTCCTCACGCTCAGCCTTCCCCTGAGCCTCTTCATCGCCGTGTCCATCCCCGTTACGTCGGGCTTTCCGATCATCTATCGCCAGCCGAGGATCGGGGCGGGGATGAAGCCGTTCATGTTCTACAAATTCCGCAGCCTGCGGAACGCGAAGCCTGATGACGAGCGGTTCAGGGACAACCCGAACGCCGCGATAGAGCAGAGGGTAACAGGGCTGGGCAAGGCCATGCGGAAGCTGCGCCTGGACGAGATTCCGCAGTTCATGAATGTGTTATTAAACGATATGTCAGTGATCGGTCCCAGACCGGAGATGGAGACGTACCACGAGAAGGCGCTCCAAAACATTCCCTGGTACGACAAGCGCTACCTGTTCAAACCCGGAATCACCGGCTGGGCGCAGATCAGCTACAAGCACACCTCTTCCATTGAGGACTACCAGAGGAAGACGGAGTATGACCTGTATTACATCAAAAACTGGAGCCTCAAGCTCGATTTCGAGATAGCCCTTAAAACCGTACAGACTATGCTCGGGATGAAAGGTGCCGTGTAATACGATATACGCGAGTCTCATTCGATAGATTTTTCACTAAATAAATAATAAGGAACAAAGATATGACCGGAGAACGAGATTCCTTCCACTGGAGAAGCGCGATTTCCTATAAAACAAGAGAAGAAATAATCGTAAGAGGCTATGATCTTAACGAACTTACCGGAAACGTGGATTTCGCGAGCATGGCCTATCTGACCTGGACCGGTGAACTACCTTCGAACGGCTATAGGAAACGCT
>CAZPZF010000023.1:0-19517 GCA_964590705.1 uncultured Spirochaetales bacterium
CTCCGGCCGGCCTGCGCGAAAGAACGGAGGACTCCCCTGAGAACAGCCGGCGGGATCCCCGATTCCGCGGCAGCGTCAATGACCTTGGTTCCCCCTGGCTTCATGGACCAGCGCTTCAGTGATCTCGCGCAGTCGGCCAGGAAACGGGGAGATGCGAAACAGAGGGCTCCCCCTTCCAGAGGAAACTGGCGGATCTTCCCTTTCCCGGCAGTTCCGGCTGCCCCGACGGATTTGGCATCTCTCGGCGGCTCCATGCCGGCCGGGCTGTACGCGGCATCCGCGCCGGCGGCTCCAGGTCGCCAAACGGCGTATCCCTGCAGAGAAAAGGCGACACGGAGGAGTGCTTCCGGTGAAATCGTCTCGCCCGCGGGCAGGTCGGAAATCGGCCGATCTTCGCCTCTCTTCCCCTTTTCCCTGGATTTTTCAGGTACCGATGCGAGAACCGTTCCGGCGCTGATTCTCCTTCCTCGTGTCGTTTCCAACTGGACGGGGAAACCAGGGGCAACGGGGATCCGCTGACCCTCGGAGGCGAGGAAACAAGGCAGACCGGACCTTCGGTCCAGCTTTCCCGTGTATCGTCTCCGGCCGAACAGGGGGCTCGTGAGAACGCAGACCCCTCTGGGTATCTGCTCTTGGATATGGAGGAAGAAGCGCCCGGAGAACCAGGGAAGCGCGGGGTAGGCCACGATCGACGCACCGCCGGAAAGCTGTGTGACCGCAGCTCCCTTAACGGAAATGGCGAAGCGGCCGTCCGAGAGCGTCTTGATATCCTTTACTGTCAGCTCGATGCACTTTGGAAGGAGGGTACAGCGATTTCCGAAGAGGGAAAGTCCGCTCCCCTTTCCGCGTAATACCGGATACTTTACGCTCCCGCCAGTCTGGACATCCTCGATGAGCAAAAACGGAACGAGGCTCATCGGGACACCGCAGCCCCTGGTTCGTCAACGGCGAGCCTGTTCGAAACCGGATTCGAATACATGGCAAGAGCTATTTCCCTGACCTTTTGAGGAAGCGTCTTGAACCTCGCGAGAAACGATTCCCGCTCGAGGGGAGTATACGAGTCCGAAAACCTTGCCTTGCCGTGGATCTCGTCATAAGCGATATAATTGCTCGGCCAGAGGCGGTATTGACGGTAGATGCAGGAGTCGATGTGCTCGGCGACCTCCTTTTCCGATTCGAAGGAGCCGGTGAGGACTGGGCCGAAGGTGAGGTGAATCCTGCCCTTCCATCCCTTAATCCCCGAATAGAGGCTCACGAGATCCTCCCGTTTCCGCTTGACATGTCCGCCTCTGGTTTCCTTATGATGGATCTCCCACGCTTTCATGCGATCGCAGGGATCGTATTCATAGGATACGGCCATCGGCACGATCCTGCATTGTCTGATGAAATCCGGAAAGGGGATCCCCTTTCCCTTTTCCCTCTGGGAGAGGTAGAGCATCTTGATGATCGAAGGGTTCGTCGCGTCGTTTCCGTCTTTGGCACGGCCCTCTCGCTGGGCGAGCCACACCGAGTTACCCTTTTCCAGCGTCATCCGGATATACCGGGAGAGGGTGATCGAGGCCTTGATCTGCTCCCTGATGGGAAGGCCCCGCTTGACGATGAAGGCTTTGTTGATCCGGATCATATCCGAAACGAACTGGTTGATGAGGAGATTGTCGCCGAATGCGATCTCGCAGAGGGGCAGTTTCTCACGGTACAGCGCGTAGTTGAGGAGCGCGGAGTCAAGCGAAATGTCCCTGTGGTTACTGATGAAGAGGTAGCCTTTATCCGGAGAAAGGGAGTCAAGCCCTTCGTAGGTGACGCCGGATGTGGTTTTGCGGACTACCATATACAGCCCCTGCCGGATGACGAACATCTTCTGGAATTCGTCAATCGTGCGGGCCTTTCTCATGATCATCCTGAGATACACGCTTTCAAGACTGAGGAAAAAGGGGGTGAGAATCGCGGGGCAGCGCGGCCAGATGATGTTTTTAAACCCTCTGAGCAGCCACCGGTTCCTGGACAATCTCGATACGACATCGTGAAGCTCGGAGTCATTGTAGGGTCGAATATCCTCGAATTCGTCCATAATCCATCCTCGATGACAAAGTCCGCGCCCGCACAAGGTACTCCTTTTGACGGAATAAGTAAAGAGAAGGCAGTTAACGTCGTTCATCGATAAAAACATCCTGTCTGCGTGAAGTTACGGAGAATTTTGGTTGTCGCGCATCGAAACTGCCCGTATAATAAGAAAAACGGAATGAATCGGGGCATCGTCCCGAAGTCGTTCCCATGGCACAATTCAAAGGAGGAATCGATGAAAGGAAATCGAATCATTCTTCTGGCGGCCGTCATCCTGCTCATCGCGGCGCTGCCTCTTGCAGCGGCGGGGAAAAAGGAAGGGCCAGCCCTCGGAACGGAAGAGAACCCGATCGTGTGGTCCTTTGTTCCCTCCGGAGAGATGGAGCGTGTTTCCGCCGGCGCCCAGCAGGTGGCCGACCTTCTCCATGCGAGAACGGGCTATTTCTTCAAGACCAACGTGGCAACCGAATACGTGGGAGTCATCGAGGCGATGTCGACTGATCCGCCCAAAGCCCACATGGCATCTCTTGCCACCTTCGCCATCATCATGGCGACCGACAGGGGCGTCGCGGATGTGGCTCTCGTATCCCTCAGGCGGGGTAGCCCCTCGTACAACGGCCAGATCGTCGTCCGCGCGAATTCAGGTATTAAATCCCTGGCCGACCTCAAAGGCAAGGTATTCGCGCGCGTCGATCCGGTTTCGACCAGCGGATGGATCATTCCCGACATTCTGCTCAGAGCTGCCGGCGTGAATCCTGACCGGGATCTCAAGCAGATCCTGGACGCAGGAAGCCATGACGCGGTTGTGACCGCCGTGTACAACGGCCAGGCCGACGCGGGCGGGTGCTATGTCGATGCCAGGACCAGGGTCCAAAGCCAGTTCCCGGACATTATGGAAAAGGTCGCGGTCCTCATGGTGAGCCTCGACATTCCCAACGACGGCGTCCAGTTCAGCCCGTCCGTTCCCAAGGAGATGAGGGACAAGATCGTCCAGGCGCTCCTCGAAATCGCGCAATCGGAAGAGGGGAAGAAAGCCCTCAGCGTGGCGTACCAGTGGGAGGGGCTCATCGCCGCGGACAATACATTCTACGATCCGTTCAGGCAGATCCTCCAGGCCGCGGGCGTCGATCCCGCCACGAGGATCAAGTAAAGCGGAAATCGCCTCGTCATCTGATTCTCGACAGATCCCCGCGGAAGCGGGGATCTTCATCTGCGGGGGAAGGGCATGCTGGAAATTCGCAATCTGACAAAGGTGTACGATGACGGCACGGTGGCGCTGAGGGATGTGAGCTTCGATGTCGCGGAAGGGGAATTCCTCGTCATCATCGGGTTGTCTGGATCCGGAAAATCGACGCTGCTGCGCTGCATCAACCGGCTCATCGATCCGACCGAGGGAAAGATCGTGTGGGACGGCGTCGATATCACCTCGGCCGGCTCGAAGGAACTCAGGCTGATACGGCGGCGGATCGGGATGATCTTCCAGCACTTCAACCTCGTGAAACGCTCCTCCGTCCTGACGAATGTCCTGGCAGGACGTCTCGGGTACGTCAAGCCTTCTTCGAGCCTCCTCCACCGTTTTCCCCAGGAGGACCGGAACCGCGCGTACGCGGCTCTCGAGCGCGTCGGTATCACGGACCAGGCGAAAAAACGGGCTGACGAGCTGTCCGGCGGCCAGCAGCAGAGGGTTGGAATCGCCAGAGCCCTGATGCAGGATCCCAGGATGATCCTCGCAGACGAGCCTGTGGCCAGCCTGGATCCGGTACTCGCGCACAGCATTCTCGGTCACCTGGAACGGATCAACCAGGAATCCCGTACGACGATCATCTGCAGTCTCCACTACCTCGATCTCGTTCAGCGCTACGCGACCAGGGTCATCGGGCTGCGCAAGGGTGAGGTCGTCTACCGGGGGACCAAGGATGAGATTCTCCGCTTGACAGACCGCGAGTTCAAGGAGATCTACGGGGAAGAGGCCGAGCGGATCGGGAAAGGTTCCCTAACCGGAGGGATGGAGAGATGAAGAACGCGAAATGCATTGCGAGCATCGTCATTCCCGGGCTTGGACAGATCCTCGCGGGAAGCGTCCGAAGGGGCCTCCTCATCCTGGCTTCGATGATCTCGCTGCTCGGATTATGCTGGTGGCGGTTTACGATCATCGCCCGCGGAAAGACCGAACTCCTCGATATCGTGAAGAAGGTGTTCCAACTCAACGGGGGATTCCTCGTCCTGGTTATGGCCGGAATCGCCGGTATCTGGATCTGGCACGTCTTTGACGGGGGGGGCTTTTCGGCAGGGAAGAAGCAGAACGGGATCTTCGCCCTTATCCTCGTCATCTTCTTCCCCGTGGGGTGGCAGATCAGCGAAATCGAGTTCATCCAACTGGCCACCCAGGCGGGTGAGGCGTGGAAGCCTCTCTCCCGCATCCTCTGGCCGGGGGACGCCGCGGTCACCTACAATACCACGGAAACCAAGGCTGGAGCCGAGATCCTCGGCGACTCCGAGGAAAATCCACCCCCCTACCCGGTCGAGGTGGAGGGGGAACCATTCCTCCTCGCCGAACCGAATTTCGGCTACCTATCGAAGATGGACTCCCAGGGCTCCATCACCCCAGGCACCACGATCCATCTGACAGGCCGCGGATTCCATCCGAACACGGAAACGCGCATCTGGTGGATCGACCCGCAGGGGAACGAGTTCCAGCCGCGGCATCAGGGAACCTATCTCTCCGTCGTCACAGATGAGAAGGGGGAATTCTCCATCGATATGGTCATGCCGTACAGGCTCATCCCCCCGACTTCCCAGGGACAGCAGATCCACCGGGTCGAGGCGCGGCAGGTCTTCCAGGTAGGCGGCGCCCTCCCCTCAGAGCCACTGAAGCTGACCATCGTGCTCATGATCGAAACCATCTTCATGGGGATGATGGCCACTTTCTTCGGCATCATCCTTTCGATTCCCGTCAGCTTTCTCGCGGCCCGCAACCTCATGTCCGGCTCCAAGATCACCATGGCCATCTACTACATCACGCGGACCATCCTCAACATCATCCGCGCAATCGAGCCCCTCATCTGGGCGCTCATCGCGGTGGTCTGGGTGGGATTGGGTCCGTTCGCGGGCATCGTAGCCCTCACGATCCACTCCATCGCGGCACTCGGGAAACTCTATTCGGAAGCGATCGAGGGGATCGATCCCGGTCCCATCGAGGCGATTCAGGCGACGGGAGCCACAAAGCTGCAGACCATCATGTTCGCGGTAGTCCCGCAGATGATACCGCCTTTCGTCTCGTTTACGATCTACCGGTGGGACATCAACGTGAGGATGTCCACCGTCATCGGTATGGTAGGCGGCGGGGGTATCGGCTTTCTCCTCGTGCAGTACATCAGGCTTCTCGATTACAAGGCCGCGGGAATCGCGGTCTGGTTCATCGCGGTCACGGTTGCCATCCTCGACTACGTGAGCGCGGAGATCAGGGCGCGTTTCACCTGAGCCGTGTTTCTCTGCCCCATCGAAAAAGAGGCCCCAGGCGGTTTTCCCGGCTGGGGCCGTGTTTGTTGTTTAACCGGGTATCGGCGGTCTCCTCTGATCCGGCGGTCCGTGTCGGTTCTCAGGAAATGCCGACGAGAGCCTTGATATACTGGCTCCTCTCGTATATCCCTGGATCCTCGCTGCCTTCCTGGGCAAGGGAACCTCTGAAATCGTCGATCTTCTCGAAGCCATGCCTTGCCATCCAACCTTCAAGGTCAGAAAGCATCGATGAGAGGCGGTCTTTTCCGTACCTGAAGAACGCGGAGCAGGCTTGAACCGCACGCGCTCCTACGAGGAGCTGCTTGATCACGCCGGCGCCGTCGTGAATCCCCGTAGCAGCGCAGAGATCGCAGGATATCTCGCCGCTGAGAAGGGCGATCCATTGAAGCGAGAGGTTCAGTTCCTCGGGAACGCTGAGAACCGGCGCTGCAACCACCTTCATCTTCTCGATATCCACATCGGGGCGATAGAAGCGGTTGAAGAGCACGAGCCCGTTTACCCCCGCATCGGCGAGAGAATGGACCATTCCGGCAAGCCCGGAGAAGTAGGTCCCGATCTTCATGGCGACCGGTATGGAGACCCGTTCCTTCACCTTGCGGCAGATATCGAGATAGCGTTTCTCCGTGTCTCTCGGATCCGTTCTCCTGTCGGAGGGAAGGATGAAAACGTTCAGCTCAAGGCCGTCGGCGCCGGCGGTCTCGCGTCGATCGGCGTCCTCAAGCCAGGGCCCGGCGTTAACGCAGGTGACGCTCGCGATCACCGGTATGGAGAGCGCGGCTTTCGCTTCCTTGACCAAGCGGAGATACTCGTTCAGATAATAGCTCTTTCCGCTCCCCCTGAAGAGATCCGCAGCCTCCGAGTGCATGTGAGGATCGAGAGAGTCGACCATACTCCCCACATCCGCAACGATCTGTTCCTCGAAGAGGGATTTCAGTACGACCGCGCCGGCTCCCGCTCGTTCGAATTCCACCAGCCCATCGACGCTTCCTGTCATCCGCGAACTCGCCGCGATGACAGGGTTCCGGAGACGGAGCCCGAGATAGGTCGTTGAAAGATCCGCCATGATGCCCTCCGAAAAGCCGCGTTTTCCCCAGGTCAATGCCCGCTTTTTTCAGTATGGGTTTTGTACGCGGCCGCGTCAAGCAGCCCGTTCAGCTCCCCGGGATCCTTCATCTCGACGACGAATATAAAAGCCCCGTATGGATCCTGGTTGATCAATTCGGGCTTCTGGTCAAGGGATTTGTTCACCTCGACTATCTTACCCGTCACGGGAGAATAGATGGCGGAGGCCGCTTTCACCGATTCGATCGTCGTCACCTCCTGCCCCTTCTTGACGAGAGCGCCGACCTTGGGCAGTTCGACATAGACGATGTCCCCCAGCGAATTCTGGGCGTAATCGGTTATTCCGACGGAGGCGTTCGCTCCCTTCACGGATACCCATTCATGTTCTTCCGAGTATTTAAGATTCTCAGGAATTTTCATGCATTCACTCCTTTCCTTGATTACAGGATGTATGGCACCATCATATTGTATGACTTGTAGATCACGAACGTTTCGATGTCCTGAATATCGTCGACTTTTGCAACCTCCGTGGTGTAGAATTCGAGAAGGCTGAACTCTTCGCTCAACAGAACCTGGAGGATGATATCGTACCTCCCGGTAACCACGCTCACCGAAATGACCCCGCGCAGCTTGCTGAGCTCCTCTCCCTTTTTTACGAGCTGAACGGTCTTCAGCTTGACCCCGATGATCACCATATGATGTCCGGGAATGGTCGATGGATCCACGAGAGAGGAGATCGCGATCGTTCCTTCCTCCTCCATCTTATTGACCCTCGATCGAACCGTATTCTCGGTTATGGACAGCTCCTCGGCGATCTTCTTGAATGATTTTCTTCCGTCCCGCAGATGCTTGATGATCGACATATTGATGGAATCGATTTTCCTCGAATCCCTTTGACCGCTATCGTTGATCACCACCACGACACCTCGTTATTATGAGATAGGGAAAGGCGGGCTCTCGCCCGCCCGTGCAATCAGCCGTTCCTGGCTGCGAAACTCTTCATGAACTGAGCCAACGCCTGCGCCCCTTCAAGAGTCATCGCGTTGTACAGGGATGCGCGGCAGCCGCCAACGTCCCTATGCCCCTTGAGTCCGATCATCCCCTCTTTCTCCGCTTCCTTCACGAACTTCGAATCTAGTTCTTCGGAGGGAAGCTTAAAGACGATATTCATGACTGAACGGTTCTTCCTCTCGACAGGGCAGGTATAATACCCGTTCGATCCGTCTATGACTTCATAGATCGCATCGGCCTTTTTCCTTCCCATGGCCATCATTCCGGCCACACCGCCGTTTTTCTTCACCCATTGGAGGACCAGCATCATTGCGTACACGGGAAAAACGGGCGGGGTATTGTACAGAGAGTCTTTTTCCGCGTGGGTTGCGTAGTTCAAGTAGGTGACGAGGGTCTTGGGGCACCGTGCCAGGAGATCCTCCCTGATGATCGCCACGGTAACGCCGGCGGGGCCGAGATTCTTCTGCGCTCCCGCGTAGATCATGCCGAATTTTTCCACGGGGACGGGCCTGCTCATGATATCGCTGGACATGTCTGCAATGAGAGGAACGGGACCGGTATCGGGCCATCTCTGCCACTGCAAGCCGCCGATGGTCTCGTTCGAGGTGATATGAGCATACGTGGCGTCGCGGTGGAAGATATCGTCCCTGTCAGGAAGAGTCGTGTATTTCGTTTCCGCACCGTCGAACACCACAGAGGTCTTGCCGACCTTCTTCGCGTCAGCAAGAGCCTTCTTTGCCCATTCGCCGCTCACGACGAAATCCGCGCTTTTCCCTTCCTCGAGGAAATTCAGCGGAACCATCCCGAACTGGAGAGTCGCCCCTCCGCCTAGGAAAACGATCTTGTAATTCTTGGGAACGGAGAATAGTTCACGGATGAGGTTCATGGTTCCCATGTGAACCTCGTCGTACTCCTTGCTCCTGTGACTCGTTTCCATGAGGGAAAGACCAATGCCCTTGTAGTCGACCATGGTGTCCCGGAGTTCGGCCAGGACTTCCTGAGGCATGACAGCGGGACCCGCATAGAAGTTGTACTTTCTCATCTTCAATCCTCCTCTCTCTATAATGGCGTCCAAGGACCTGTTTTCATCCTACCGCAATTTACTGATATTGTCAATAATTTATATGTTTTTTACGGTTTACAGTAATTTTTATAACGGTTTTTAAGCCAAAGTTCCTTTTTCACGTCCCCTGATAAAACAAACGAGAGACCGTTTCCGATCTCTCGCTAGTGTACGAATTTCCGCATACGAAAATTCGAGAATCAGGATCAGTAGCTCTTCATCGACTGAAGCTTGCGCTGTTTCTTCATCTGCTTCCGCTCCAGTGCCTTTTTCTTGCGGTTCTTCACCGTGGATGGTTTCTCGAAATATTCCCGCTTTTTCCATTCGCGGATAATGCCCTCTTTCTCGACCATCCGTTTGAACCGCTTGATGGCCTTCTCCAGCGGTTCGCCATCGTCAACACGTACGAACGCGATAGGAATCACCCCCTTTTCTCGATACTCCCTCCATCTTACCCGGAAGCTCTCCTTTGTCAAGGCCCGAGCGGCCGCGCCCTTCCAGTGAGAAGACGTCAGAACCGGAGAGGCGGTGCGAGGAGGCGGTCCGGCGCGACGGGCCCGCGCGCGGCGCGGGCCTCCCAGTGGAGGGGGAAGCCCGTTGCCCGGCCTGTGCGTCCCCCCGTTCCGCTCCTCTGCCCCCGCTCCACCGTTTGCGCCGCCGTGACCTCAAGGCTGTCCAGGTGATAGTAAAGGGTAAAAAAACCGGGGAGGTGCTCGATGACAACCGTGTTCCCCGTGATGATGCGCGCGGCCGCAAAGATGACCTCCCCTGCCCCGGCCGCTACAACCGGCGTACCGCGAAGGGCGGCGTAGTCAACACCATAGTGGATGCTCCGGCTGGAAAGCCCGTCCGCGTATAGGTAGGTGCGTCTATCTCCGTAAAAGGAAGTACGGACGGGGTTTTCGATGGGGAGGATCAGAACCCCCGTATGCTGAAGCGCGGGATATGCAAACTCCGAGAGAAGGGCGGCGAGCTCTCGGCTCTCCTCTTCTTTTCTCGGATCGTCGCTCTGCCTGAGATCCGACATCCGCTCATCAAGGGGGATCTCCTCACTGCGGAATCTTCCCGATTCGACCTCGAGCCTCCGTTCCTCGGTGAATCTGATCCCGTCCGCCACCCCGCTGATCCTGAGAGTCCACGTACCCGTGGCATGGGTCGAACCGATCCCGATCAGGGCGCAGGTAAAAACCACTCCCGTAGGGTCAGCCGCCGAAAAAAACGGCGTCTTGGTGACGATTCTGCCGGCGGGATCCAGCAGAACGACATCGCCGGTGCAGCCATGAAGCTGCTTCCCAACTATGATTCTGACGAGATCCCCCTGCGCGCAGGTTTCAGGTGCCTTGATGTCAGGGGATGGGAAGATCGGCAGCGACAGGAAGATGAGAAACAGGAAGAAGAGATGCGATTTCATCTTCCGATATCCAAAACGGTCAGTTGCAGGATCTCCTTGTTCTGAAAGTAGTTCCTTCCCAGCCTGAATACAACGTCTACGGTATCGCCGACGCGGAAGTCCTTATTCGCCCGCGCCGCCGCGTTCCAGAAGACCCCCGGCCACTTGAACTTTCCCGAATCGAGGAGCATGCGCACATGCTGCTTCTCCGTCTTTCCCACCAGTTCGAGGGAGACGATCCGCATCCCTCGCGAGAGGAAGATGAGCGGCTGATTGTCCTCACCGTAGGGTTCGAACAGTTCGACAAGATCGATCAGACCGGGAGAGAGGTAGTCCAGCGGAACCTCCGCGTCAATTTCGATAACCTCCTCCGTCTGGACGGGCCGACCCATGTTTGCCATGACATCGGGGATCCGATTGACCAGCTCCGGGTACTTCTCCTTCGCGAGGCTGAACCCGGCCGCCTGGTCATGGCCGCCGTAGTCGATGAAGAGATCCACGAGGGGATCGAGTATCCCCTTGACGGAGAGACCGCGAACGCTCCGAACCGAGCCGACCGCCTTGTCCGGAAGCAGGGCGACCACTACGGCTGGACATGAGAAGAAGGAGACGAGCCGCGAGGCCGTGATCCCGGTGATACCCCGGTGGATCGCCGGGTCGCCGAGGAACACGAGGCGTTCATTCGATTCCTGAAAGCTCTTGCGGGCCTGCGGCAGGATCCGCTCCCAGATCTCGTCGCCGAGACGCTTCCTCTCCCTGTTCAGGGAGAGGATCTCGTCAGCGAGCGCTTTTCTCTCCTTTTCATCCTCGGAAAGCAGGAGGAAGGCGGCCTTTTCCGGAACCCCAAGGCGCCCCGTCGCGTTTAGAAGGGGGGTGATCTGCCACCCGATATCCGTGGTGGCGAGCCTCGCTCCGGCAAGGTTCTGCCGTTCGAGGATCTCTCGGAGCCCCTTTCTCCGGGTTCCCGCGAGGGATTTCATGCCCTGCTTCACGAGTATCCTATTCTCGTTCCGCAGAGGCATCATATCGGCGATGGTTCCGAGGGCGACCAGATCCAGGTCTGTCAAATACTCTTTGAAGATGGATTCCTCCTTCTTGAAGGTGTAGGAGGTGAACAGTGTGACGAAGGTATCGATCTCCGCGGGGATCTTCCCGGAGTAGCGGGCGAACTTGCTTTTCTCCCTGATGCCGAGGAGGCTCTCCCCCGCGATGGCGGGGAACAGTTTTCCGATTTCCGCCGAGATGTCCAGAACCCCGATCTCCACCCGATTGCCGAAAGCCTGCTTGAGAAGCTTCGTCTGCAGCTCCGCGTCATAGACGATTACTTCCATGCCCTCGAGAAAATTGAACAACCTCGTCCGTTCCAGGCTCATGATTCCCGGGACGAAAGTTTCGGAAATTCTGTCCTGCTCGATGAGGTTGGATAATTTCACGGCCTCGACAATGACGCTGTCATTTCCAGGCCGCGCGTTGAGCAGACAGAGGGGTTCATTGTACCATTCAGTGGAGGCAAAACGGAGGGCCCAGACCACCTTAGAAACGACCCCGCAGCCTGCGAGATCGCGGAATGGATAGCCGCAGTCCGAGAGCTTCGGGTTGATCACCGCCACGGCAGGGGGTAGTTCGTCGGGTGCGATGTGGTGATCGATCACGATCACGTCTATCCCCTTCTCCCCGGCGTATCGTATCTCCGCCAGGTTGGAGATGCCGCAGTCGACCGTCAGGATGAGGGTGCCGTCCTGTTCCGCGAAGCGGTCAATGGCTTCGGTCGTAAGACCGTACGGCTCGTCCCCCTTCGGGAGGTTCCAGGAGACAGATATCCCCATCGCCCGCAGGGCGTTTACGAGAAGAACGGTGGATGTGATCCCATCCGCGTCACGGTCTCCGAAGACGAGTACGTTTTCCCCCTCCTCCTTTGCCGCGATGATCCGGTCGACCGCGTCTTCCATCTCGTCGAACAGGAATGGATTGTGGAGAAACCGGAGGTCTTCCTCCAGATAGCAGCGCAATTCCTCCGGAGCTGTGATTCCGCGGCGGCAGAACACGGAAGCTGAGAGGAGGTCGATTCCGAAGCGTTCGGACAGTTCGCGGACCGCGTCGCGCTGTATTTCTTTCTTGTTCCAGATCATGTCTCAAAGCCGTTGCCCAAGCTTACAGGGAAAAAACCGGAGGGGCAAGGGGAGTCCAGCGATTGGCAGCGATTCATCTCAGCGGGATCTCGAGGATCCGTGTGTATACGGGCCCATCCGGCCGCAGATCGGAAGAGAATAGGACGATGGAGGAAACGGGGAATTCTCCACGGATGTCGACACCCGCGGGAACGTCGATGGAATATTGTGTAGGATTCTTCACCCGTCCCACGGTGATGTGGGGGACGAATCTACGCCTGTCCAGGGGAAAGCTTCCGCCGATAACCGAACCAAGTTCCCCCTGAAGTTTTCCGAGCAGGGTTCTGTTTTCCGTCACGGGTACCACGATCACTGACGGCCTTCTCCCCGGCGGGAAGGGGGATACTCCTTCATAGCCGGCGGTGAAGGGAGGAATTCCCGGAACGAATCCGTTAAGAACGACCCGTAGGCGCTCCAGCCCCGTGGCAGGAACCTCGCCGAGGAAATGGGCGGTGATATGGAGGTTCTCAGGCCTCGTCCACCTGATTCCCGGCAGCGCCGAAGCGAACGGTTCAAGCCGTTCCCAGATACGTCTCCGCGTCTCTCCTGGCAGGGGAAAGGCGAAGAAGAGTCTCATCGCAGTCCCCCGAGGATCCCGAGGGTCGAAAGAGAGCTTTCCAGGATCTCCTGGATGTAGGAGAGGAGGAGATTCTCAGCCCCGCGAACAGAGGAGGGCTCGAGGCGTACGCGGAGGGACTCCGGAAGATCGAGTCCCGAGGTGAAGACGAGGTACCGGCGTCCGCCGGGACTCAGCTCGATACAGCCGGAATCGCTGGTTCCGTTTGGAATACCCGTGCAGGGGCCGCAGAGGAAGGGATCGAAACCCGTACGATGGAAGACCGGTTCGCGCTCCTCGAACAGGCGGCCGCAGCGGGAACAATGCCCGCCGTCGATCGTATAGCCCTGAAGCGCGATGTAACGCCAGAGGAACTGGAGCTGGACGAGGTCCGTTTCCTCCCTCGAGGATGCGGCTTCGAGCGCGGTGAGGGCGGAGACGAGGAGGCTGAATACGGATGCGTAGGTTTCGCTCCCGCCGAGGGACTTGAGGATGATTTCGATCCAGAGAACGGCCCGGTAGAAGCGGTAGAGATCCGCCTTCACAGCCTGGAAGAGGGAGGAGGATTCGCTGTCGCGCACCTTGAGTCTCTGTTTTACCGGATCCAGGTAGAGAAAATAGGTGCCAAGGGAGAGAAGGTCGGTCGCGCTCGAGAGACGCCCCTTTCCCTTCCCTATCCCGTAAACCACGGCCTCGAGGAGGCCGTGATCCGGTGTGAGGAGCGTTACTTTTCGGTCCGCCTCCATGAAAGCCTGGGCTTTCACAATCACACCTGAGGTCACAATGTTGCGGTTCATATCCCCGCTCACTATAGCTCCTCCCCGACCGTTGGGCAACCGGACCGAAACAGGCATCCGCAGTGACGAATTTTCCGGAGGATCGCTATTGATGATCGGCGCGATGATTAGTAAATTCTCAGTACGTCGTTTCATTATGATACCAGCGAGGGTGCCATGCAGGATAAACAGATCATACCGGCAGAGATGATTCTGCCCAACAAACTGTTCATCATACCGCTGATGGGGAAACCGGTCTTTCCGGGTATTTTTACCCCGATCATGATCGAGTCTTCCGAGGATATCCACGTCGTCGAGGAGTCCATGTCCGTCGACAGCCTCGTAGGTCTCGTCCTCATCGAGAACGAGGAGGCGGAAAAGCCCAGCGGAAGGGATCTCTATACGGTTGGAACGGCGGCCAAGATCGTTCGCAGGATCAATCTACCGGACGGCGGAATCAACATCTTCATCTCCTCCCTGAAACGCTTCCGGATCAAGAAGATCCTGAACAACGAGCCGCCGATCATCGGAGCCGTGGAATACATCGAGGACACGAATGCCGATTCTCTCGAGGTTAAGGCCCTCACCCGCTCCCTCATATCCGAGATGAAACAGCTGTCCGAGAACAATCCCCTTTTCACGGAGGAGATGCGGCTGAACATGGTCAACATCGACCACCCTGGGAAGATCGCGGACTTCATCACCTCCATGCTCAACATCGACAGAGCGGCCCAGCAGCAGATCTTGGAGACGGAGAACGTGTACAAACGGATGGAGCAGGTGCTTGTCTTCATCAAGAAGGAGCAGGAGCTCCTGAAGATCCAGAAGAAGATACAGAAGCAGATCGGGGAAAAGATCGAGAAGAGCCAGAGGGAGTACTTCCTCAAGGAGCAGCTTAAGGCGATCAAGCAGGAGCTTGGAATGCCGGTGGATTCCAAGAGCAGCGAGTATCAGCGCTTCCGGGACGCCATCGACAAGCTCCCCCTGGAAGGGGAGGTCAAGGAGCAGGTAGAGCAGGAGCTGGATAAATTTTCCCTGATGGATCCCAACGCTTCCGAATTCATCGTTACCCGGAACTACCTCGACACGATCATCGGTCTTCCCTGGGAAGAGCCGGTACATGAGACGTTCGACCTTGCGAAGGCGGAGCAGATTCTGGACCAGGACCACTACGGCCTGGAAGACGTAAAGAACCGGATCGTCGAATATCTGGCGGTTCGGAAACTGAAGAAGGACACCAAGGGCTCCATCATCTGCCTCGTCGGCCCCCCGGGTGTGGGAAAGACATCCGTGGGCAAATCGATCGCGAGAGCCCTGAACAAGAAGTTCTTCCGCTTCTCCGTGGGGGGAATGCGGGACGAGGCGGAGATCAAGGGGCACCGGCGGACCTATGTTGGCGCGATGCCGGGCAAGATCATCCAGGGGCTGAAAATCGTCAAGTCCAAGACCCCGGTCTTCATGATCGACGAGATCGATAAGATGGGCGTCTCCTTCCAGGGCGATCCCTCTTCGGCGCTCCTGGAGGTACTCGACCCTGAACAGAACGTGGCTTTCAGGGACCACTACCTCGATCTCCCCTTCGACATCTCGAACATCCTCTTCATTACCACGGCCAACACCCTGGACACCATACCGAGGCCTCTTCTCGACCGGATGGAGGTGATCAGGCTTTCCGGTTACATCGACCAGGAAAAACTCGCCATCGCCAAACGCTATCTCATACCCAAATCCCTCGAACACACGGGGCTCAAGCGGACGGACGTCAAGTATTCGGAAAAGGCCCTGCTCCAGATCGCCCGCGGATACGCGCGGGAAGCGGGGGTCAGGAATCTCGAGAAGGCGCTGGAAAAAATCCATCGGAAGGTGGCCAAGGAGATCGTGCTGGGAACAGCGTCCCCGCCTTTCCGGATCGAGCCTGAGCGGCTCGTCGACTACCTCGGCCAACCGGTTTACCCGGAAGAAGTGATTAAGCGCGCGGTCAAGCCCGGAATGGCCATCGGGCTCGCCTGGACCAATTTCGGCGGCGATACCCTCCTCATCGAGGCGGTTCAGAATCCGGGGAAAGGAGACTTCAAGCTCACCGGTCAGATGGGCGCGGTCATGCAGGAATCCGCCAACATCGCCTATTCGTACGTCAGGCACATCGCCCCCAATTTCGGGATACAGAAGGAGTTCTTCGAGGAAAACGTGATTCACCTGCACATCCCGGAAGGCGCAACGCCGAAGGATGGCCCTTCCGCCGGCATCACCATGGCAACCGCGCTGCTGAGTCTGGCCCGCGGGAAAAAAATCAGGAAGGATCTCGCCATGACGGGAGAGCTCTCTCTCGTCGGGAGCGTTCTGCCCATCGGCGGGCTCAAGGAAAAAGTTATCGCCGCCCAGCGCAACCGGATCAAGACTATCATCATCCCGAAACAGAACCAGCGGGATCTCGATGAGATCCCAGATCACGTTAAGAAGGGGATCCGCTTCCACGCTGTGGGCTCGATGGAGGAGGTGCTGTCATTGGTATTTTGAGAAAAGCGGCCGTACCCGCGGTCTTCGCGATAGCCTTTTATTTCCATGGCCTTGCGTTCATCTCCCTCGCCGGCTGCGCCGTAAGCAAGGGGGGAACATCGGATCCAGGGGGAAATGGAACCAATGAAACGGAAGCGAAGGGGGAAGAAGCGAAGGTCCACCCCGATTTCGATCTCACCGCGCATGAGCTGGAAACCGCGGTTTCCGGCCTGCCCTACGAGATTAGGAGGAAGATCCTCGCCGAACCGAGGCGCTTCCTCGACCTTCTGGCCCCCGTCCTCGCGCAGGACGATCCCTACCTTACCGTACTGGTGGACAAGAACCACCCGCTTCCAGAGAGTTATGAACCGGACGACCTCGTCGATCTCTCGACCCTGCCCCTTACGGTCTCGCGAACCGGTCTCCGGCTCAGGAGGATCCTGATACCCGATCTGACCGCCATGACCGAGGCGGCCTCTACGGAGGGAGTCCGGCTCGTCATCGGTTCCGCGTTCCGAACCTATCAATACCAGGCCACGCTCTACGAGCGGAACGTGAACGAACTGGGCAAAGAGCAGGCGGACCGGGAATCGGCTAGACCGGGGACTTCACAGCACCAGTTGGGACTTACCGTTGACTTCGGCTCCATCACGGAGGAGTTCGCCAATACCGCCGAGGGGAAATGGCTCGCCGAACACGCATGGGAATACGGCTTCTCCCTCTCCTATCCGCAGGGGCTTGAGGAGCTCACCGGGTACATGTACGAACCCTGGCATTTCCGCTACCTGGCCCGGCCGGTCACGGAGCTCGAGCGGAGTTTCTTCGGAGGGGTCCAGCAGCGACTGCTCTCCTTTCTCCACGATCAGGGGGATTTCTTCTCCGAACGCCTGCGCAGCGGAAAGCCGTGAGAAGAGTCGAGCTTCTCTCTCCGGCCGGGAATCTGGAGAAACTCGCGTACGCGTACGCCTACGGCGCCGATGCCGCCTATATCGGCATTCCCGGCTTCTCCCTGCGGGCCCAGGCTGAAAACTTCACATCAGCTGAAGCGGACAAGGTCCGCGCCCTCAAGGGAAACCACAGGCTCTACTGCGCCCTCAACATCTTCTTCACGGATGACGACATGCAAGCCCTCGCTCGACTCCTCCCGGAACTCCGGAGTTTCGGATTCGACGCGTTCATCATAAGCGACATCGGCGTCATCGATTCGATCAGGCGCGAGTACCCAGACACTGAGATCCACCTGAGCACCCAGGCGAACTGCCTGAATACGGAGGCGGCGAAACGATACGCGGCGATGGGTGTGTCCCGGATCATCCCCGGCCGGGAGCTCTCCCTAGAGCAGATCAAGCGCCTGACGGACGGGGTCCCGGAGATGGAGATCGAGACCTTTGTCCCTGGCGCCATGTGCCTCGCCTGCAGGTGGAGCTACCGGGTCCTGGAAGAGAAGGAGCGGCCCGGAGAGTACTTTCCCGTGATCGGCGGCGGCTCCTTTACCACAATCCTCTCGTCCAAGGACCTCTGTCTGATCGACCATCTCGACGAGCTCGCAGACGCGGGAATCGACGCGTTCAAGATCGAGGGGAGGATGAAGTCGCTCTACTATACGGCCGTGACGACCCGCGCGTACCGGAAGGCGATCGACAGCCTCATGGGAGAGGAGGTTCCCTTTCTCGACGAGTATCGAAACGATCTCCAGCGGATCAGCCACCGGGAGTATTCGACCGGATTCTACTTCGCCGAAGGACGGACGCAGGAGCCGTGTGGGAGATCGTACGTGGAGGAGTACCTGTTCCTGGGTACCATCGGGGAAGAGACCGCTCCCGGCCTATTCCGGCTCCACGCCAGGAACCGGATCGTGACTGGAGAGAGGATCGAGTACATCGGCCCTGATATCCCGTCGATCCCCGACGACCGCTTCGCGATTCTCGATCAGGAGGGAAACGAGACTGCGAGGGCCGACCACGGCAAGGAGTACTACCTCCGAACGGAAAAACCGGTCGGCCCCGGCTGGATCGTCAGGCAAAGGCTCACGGAACGATCCTGACACCCCCGGTATCGGCGGATGAGGCGAAAAGCGCGTATACGCGAAGCGGGGGAGAAACGGCGCGCCTGCGCGCCACGGGGGTAAAGGCGTCCTTTCCCCGCGCCGTTTCCTCCTCCCTCCTGCGGATGATCTCCTCGTCGGAGACATCGAGCCGTATCGAACGGCCGGGAATATCGATTTCCACCTGATCCCCGTTTCTGACGAGGGCGATGAGCCCCCCTGACGCAGCCTCGGGAGACACATGTCCTATCGAGAGCCCCGATGTTCCTCCGGAGAACCTCCCGTCCGTTACGAGGGCGCAGCTCGTACCGAGGCCCGCAGCCTTGAGGTAGGAGGTGGGGTACAGCATCTCCTGCATGCCCGGCCCGCCCTTCGGCCCCTCGTAACGGATCACCACGACGTCTCCGGCGCATACCGCTCCCCCGAGGATGCCGTCGCAGGCCTCCTCCTGAGACTCGAAGACCTTGGCCTTTCCCGTAAACGTGAAGAGTCCTGGGTCGACCCCGGCGGTCTTCACGATGCAGCCACGGGGGGCCATGTTTCCTGTGAGATCCGCCAGCCCTCCGTCTGCGTAGTAGCAGTGCGCGAGATCTCTGACTCACCCCGATTCCCTGTTCGTATCGAGCGAAGGGAACACGGCGCTCTGGGAAGCCATAACGAGGTTCCTCCCCTCCCTTCCCGGTGCGCAGGAGTAGAGCTTCACCGCGTCGTCCGAGGGTTCTGGAACGGTAATGTCATACCGGCTCAGGATCTCGTCGAGCCTCGGAGAATCGATCCTCGGGACGGATGCGTCGATGAGCCCTCCCTTGTGAAGTTCGTTCATGATGCCGAGGATCCCGCCCGCCCTGTGCACGTCCTCCACGTGGTAGCCGGAGTTGGGCGCAACCTTGCAGATGCAGGGGGTCTTGCGCGACAGTTCGTCGATGTCGGAGAGGGTGAAGTCAACGCCCCCCTCTGCGGCGACCGCCAGGATGTGGAGGACCGTGTTGGTCGAGCCTCCCATGGCGATATCCAAGGCCATGGCGTTCCGGAAGGCCTGCCTCGACATGATCGAGCGGGGGAGGACCGACTCGTCCCCCTCTCCGTAGTAACGTTCCGCCAGTCTCACCGCGAGGGACGCGGCTTTCCGGAAGAGCCTGAGCCGCTCCGAATGGGTGGCCATGAGGGTGCCGTTTCCGGGAAGTGCCATGCCGAGCGCCTCGGTCAGGCAGTTCATCGAATTGGCGGTGAACATGCCCGAACAGCAGCCGCAGGTCGGACAGGCGTTCCGCTCCGCAGCGGCAACCGCCTCGTCGGGAACCGCGGGATCGGCGGAGAGGAGCAGGGTGTCGATGAGGTCGATCCGCTTCGATCCCGATCCACCCGATTCCA
>CAZPZF010000024.1:0-19421 GCA_964590705.1 uncultured Spirochaetales bacterium
CAACTTCACCGGCGGCGGTCTGGGCGGTTTTACGATCAAGCTCGCCGTGTACAAGACAAATCTCAGCTTCATGAACGCCTTTTACATGGGGATCCTCTGCAACTGGCTCGTGTGCCTGGCTGTCTGGATGGCGGCGGGCGCCAAGGACATCTCCGGCAAGATCTGGGGGATCTTCTTTCCCATCTGGCTCTTCATCACCTCCGGTTTCGAGCACAGCGTGGCTAATATGTACTACATCCCCGCTGGGATTTTCGCCAAGTCGAACCCGAAGTGGGCAGACGCAGCCGTGGCCCTCGGCGCTTCTCCGGAGGGGATCAGGGCTCTCGGATGGGGCCCCTTCCTGTGGAAGAACCTCCTCCCCGTGACCCTTGGGAACATCGTGGGCGGCCTCCTCTTTGTCGGGATGTTCTACTGGTTCGTGTACATCAGGAAGGGGAAGAAGGCTGCATGACGGGCAGGCGAAGGGGGTGCCGATGAGATACGACGCTGCGGTGATCGGCGGCGGAATCGCCGGGTGCGCGAGCGCCCAGGCACTGGCCGAAGGGGGGGCCAGAGTCCTCCTCATCGAAAAGACCGAAAGACTTGGCGGGAAGGTCGCGGAGATGGGGTGCAAGGCGGCCGGCTCCTGCAGCAACTGCGGGGTCTGCCTTTCGGCCGGCCTGTGGGAGGATGTCGCGGCGGACCGCGGAATAACCGTTGTCTTCGAAACGGAGATCATCGACTGTGTGAGAAGGAACGGGGATTTCCGCGTCAGCGCGCGCTTCCGAGGCGTCCCCGCAGAGTACGACGCCGGAAGGATCGTCGTTGCCACGGGCTACCGCTACGCGGGAATCGAGCTGGGAACGAACGTGGAGATCTCCGCGGCTTCGGTCATCACCGGCGCCGAGCTCGAGAGGATGATCCGTGACCGGGATCCTGATATTTCCCAGAAGCCGCTTGCGAGCCTCGCCTTTCTCCAGTGTTACGGTTCACGGGACACTACGGAAAAGGCGGCCTATTGCTCGCGCGTCTGCTGTTCCTACGCGAGCCGTTCGGCCCGTCTCATCAGAAGCCTGCATCCGGGAACCGAGATCGACATGTTCTTCATGGATATCCAGCGGATCGGACGGGGCTGTTCGGAGGATGAGCTTCTCGAAAGCGGGATATCGATCATCCGCGCCAGGCCGGAAAAGGTCAGCGAGGTGAACGGAAAGGCCATGGTCCAGTTCGAATCCGGGGGGATCAGGCGCAAGGACTACGATCTGGTGATCCTCTCGTGCGGCATCGCTCCGGGCGAAGACAACGAGAGGCTCGCCGAGCTTTTCGGCCTTGGATTCGACCGTTTCGGCTTCCTGCGGGAGGTTCGAAGCGGCGATCTGACCGGGGTATACGTGGCCGGATGCGCGGGCGGGCCTCGGCGGATCGAGGAGGCCCGGACTGAGGGACGCGAAGCCGCGGCGCGCATACTCGCGGCGATCAAGCGAACCTCGCGGGATTCCGCCGCGCGGGAGGGGTGTCGGGTATGAAGATCCTGATTGCGGGCACGGAAGCCGCGCTCGACCGTATCGACCCCCTTTTCCGATCCGCAGGAGCGGAGACCATCCGCGTGAGCGAACCCGGCAGGATCGGCCGGGTGAGCGGGAAACCGGGCATGTTTACCGGCAGGATAGACGGAGAAGCCTTCCAAGCCCACGCCATCGTCCTTCTCGGCGATACCCGAGTCGATCCCCTTCTCGCCGATGAAAGCGCATTCCGCGAGCGGCTTTCGCGCCTTCCTTTCGGCGAGCCCCTCGCCGTTGTCATGGACGGAGGGGAACGGTCGTTCTCTTCTCTCTCCGCTCTCGTCCTGCGCCGCGCCATTCTGGCCGTGAAGCGAAAGAGGGAGGTCGTGGTCTTTGCCAAGGATGTACGGACAGCGGATCCCGAGGTCGAGCTTCTCTACCGTGAGGCGAGGCAGGCCGGGGTGGGATTCGTGAAGTACGGCGCGATCTCCATCGAGCGGGGGGGGGAGAAGGCGGTCGTGCGGGCTTTTGGGGCGGACTCGGCCGCGGCAAGCGGCGCGGCGGAAGACGGCGAACCCGTGGTCGTAAGGGCCGGCTGGGTTCTCGATGTCTCGCGGCCAAGTGCCGGCGATATCGAGGGATTCGCCAGCGCGTTCCGGCTGAGGGAGAAGACCGGAGCGGATACGATGGGACGCTTCTGGCTCTACCCCGCCTTCACGAGCAGGAGGGGCGTCTCCTTTATCGACCTGTCTTTTCTTGCGGACGAGAGGCTCGAGGCTATCGCCAGGGCGATTGTCAGTGACTCTTTGGGCGAGGCGGGATACGCCGAGGTGGACGCGGCCAAGTGCGCCTTCTGCTATACCTGCTACCGAGCCTGCCCGCACGCGGCTCTCGCCCCGGACGATGAAGCCTCAGCCATGGCCGTGGTCGAGGAAGCCTGCGAGGCCTGCGGGATCTGCGTCGCGGTTTGTCCGGCGAACGCGATCTCGATGAAGGGAGGCCCCGGAAAGGCAGACTCGGCCGCCGGGGCAGAGATCGCACCGATGAAGGCGGGAGCCGACTCCGGGAGGCTCAAGATACTGGCCTGCGAGAACTCTGCGTATCACGCGGCCCGTGCGGTTCTGGACGGCGTCCCGGACGCCTCCGGGATCGGCCTGGAATCGGTTCCCTGTTGCGGGAGCGTGAACGGCGCTCGGATCGCCCGGGAACTCCGGTGCTATGACGCGGTTCTCGTGGCCGCGTGCGTGGATGACGCCTGCCGCCATTTCGACGGGAACGTCAAGGGATGCGCGCACGCGAAGAGGCTCGCCGAAAACATGGCGCGGCTCGGCCTGCCCGGTCGGGTCGGATACTGTCAGGCGAGCGCCTCCATGACGGGACCGCTTCGGCGGCAGATCCTAGCCATGGGGGGGGTGTCAGCCGCGTCCGGGTCGGACGTGACAAACAGCGGCCGGCCGAACGGAAAGGAGACGGCGTCATGATCGTCGCTGAACAGAAACCGGTCGAGGAGATCCTCTCCTCACTTGGAAACCACAGGAACGTGGTGATCGCCTCCTGCGGCACCTGCGTGACCGTGTGCCTTGCCGGCGGAGAGAAGGAGGCCCTCGAACTGAAAGAGCTGCTTTCCCTTTCAGACCGGAAGAACGGGATAGAGCGCTGGTACACTGTCGTCGATATCAAACGGCAGTGCGACGCCGAGTTCATCGAGGACAAGGAGGAGGGATTCCGCGGAGCGGACGCGATCCTCTCCCTCGCCTGCGGCGCGGGGATCCAGTTCATGGCCGAACGTTTCGCGGATCTTCCCGTTCTGCCGGGTCTCAACACCAGGTTCATTGGCGCCAACAGGGGACAGGGATACTGGACGGAGATGTGCCAGGGCTGTGGGAACTGCGTCCTGGAGCAGACCGGGGGGATCTGCCCTGTCACCCGCTGCTCCAAATCGAATTTCAACGGACCCTGCGGGGGTTCGCAGGACGGGAAGTGCGAGGCGACGCCGGATATCGACTGCGGCTGGCAGCTCATCTACGACCGGATGAAGAGGCTCGGACAGCTCGAAAGGCTTGGACGGATCATCGAGCCCCGCGATTGGTCGACGTCGAGGGACGGGGGGCCACGGTCCGTGCGGGCCTTTATCGCGGACACCGAGGCGCGGCCGGAAGCGGCTGAAACCGGGCCCGTGGCTCCCGGTGCCGGGTCCGGATCTGAGGATAGGGGGACGAAGCGGAATGGCTGAGAAGAGCAGGCTCCAGCGGATGCTCGAGGCGGGGGTGTTCACCCTCACCACAGAGATTGGGCCCCCGATGTCCGTCGACGGCCGCGGGGTACGGAGCAAGGCAAGGCTCCTCGCCGACGTGGCCGACGCGGTCAACATCACGGACAACCAGGCTGCCGTGGTGCGCATGTCGTCCATCGCGGCGGGGATCCTCGTGCGGGAGGAGGGGGTGGAACCCGTTGTGCAGATGACCTGCCGCGATCGGAACAGAATCGCCCTCCAGTCCGACCTCCTCGGCGCGTGGGCCCTCGGCGCGCGGAACCTTCTGTGCCTGTCCGGCGACCATCAGACGCTTGGGAATCACCGGGCCGCGAAGAACGTCTACGATATCGACTCGATCCAGCTCCTCCAGGCCGTCAGGCGGCTCCAGGAGGAGGGGGTGTTCATCTCGGGGAACAAGTGCAAGAACCCGCCGGGTTTTTTCCTCGGCGCGACCGCTAACCCGTTCGCCGATCCCGAGGAGCTCCAGCTGATCCGCCTCCGCAAGAAGATAGAGGCTGGCGCGCGCTTCATCCAGACCCAGGCGATCTACGACCTCGAGGGCTTTGCGTCATGGATGGAAAAGGTTCGGGCAGAGGGGCTTCACGAGAAGGCGTATTTCATGGCGGGAATCGTGGCGAACAAGAGCGTCAAGTCCATGGAGATGACCAGGCTCGTGGCAGGGATGAGGATTCCGGATCGGTTTCTCGAACGGATGCGGGCCGCGGCCGATCCCGCGGCCGAGGGAAAGGCCATTGCCGTGGAGTTGATCGAGGCGGTCAGCCGCGTCGAGGGGGTTCGGGGGATCCACATCATGTCGGTCGGGTGGGAGGAGGTCGTCCCCGAGCTTGCGGAAGCCGCGGGGCTTCTTCCCCGGCCGACAGGGGACTTTCCCCGGCCCGCGGCAGTGGGGTTATAGAAGGAGCTGCGCGGCAAGCCGCGTAAGAGAGGTGCGAAATGGGCGAACATGTCGTGAATCTGAAATTCAAGCGGGAAGTCTCGAGGATACCCGGGGCGGAACGCCTCTCCAACTGCTACCTCTGCGGAACCTGCACCGCCTGCTGCCCCGTGGCCGAGGTAGATCCGCAGTACAATCCCAAAGGGATCATCCAGAAGGTCCTCTACGGAATGGATGAGGAGTCGCTCGGTTCGGCGGATCTCTGGAAATGCACCCAGTGCCATACCTGCGTGGCGCACTGTCCCCAGGACGTCCGTCTGGCCGACGTCATCCGTGCCCTGCGGGTCATGGCCGAGGCGCGGGGCTTCGTGAGCAGCGAGCTGGCTCGGCGGGTCAGGGAGATCGACGAGAGGTCGAGGGCGGAGCGTCTTGCGATGATCGCCAAAGCCATCGAGGAATACAGAGGATAGAACGACGTGAAAAAACCGGTTCTCGTGTTGGGCGGCGGCATCGCCGGCATACAGGCTTCCCTCGATCTCGCGGAGAGCGGGGTCCCTGTCTACCTGGTCGAGGAGTCCCCCTCGATAGGCGGAAGGATGGCGCAGCTGGACAAGACCTTCCCGACAAACGACTGCTCCGCCTGCATTCTCGCGCCAAAGGTAACGGCCTGCTACAATCACCCCCTCGTGCGCACCTTCACCTGGTCACGGCTCGTGGATGTCCGCGGAAGCGAGGGGAATTTTACCGCGGTGGTCGAACGACGGCCCCGCTTCATCGACGAGAGCAAGTGCACCGGATGCGCTGAATGCAGTTCCGTATGCCCGGTGGAAGCGAAGAGCGAATTCGACATGGGGGTGGGGCTCCGCAAGGCGATCTTTAAGCCTTTTGCCCAAGCGGTCCCGAACAAGGTCGTCATCGACAAGAGGGGCACGTCCCCATGCAGGTACAACTGCCCGGCCAACCTCGACGCCCACGGATACGTCACATTGATCGGAGCCGGCCGCTACGCCGAGGCCCTCGACGTGATACGGAGGACAACTCCCTTCGCCGGAGTCCTCGGCCGTATCTGCCTGCACAACTGCGAGAGCAACTGCTCGAGACGCGCCCTCGACGAGCCGATCTCCATCGCGGCGCTCAAGCGTTTCGCCGCTGACAGGGAGATTGCGGAAGGGCGGAAGCCCGCCGTGGCGGTCAAGGCGAAGCGGAAGGAACGGATCGCCGTGATCGGCGCCGGCCCGGCGGGAATCAACTGCGCCTACTGGCTCGCGCGCGAGGGCTTCGGGGTCACTATTTTCGAGGCGATGGAGGAAGGGGGCGGTATGCTCAAGTTCGGGATTCCGGACTACCGCCTGAACAAGACCGTCCTGAAATACGAGATCGGTATCGTCTCCGCGATGGGGGTGGAGATCCGGTACAACACGAGGGTGGGCGCCGACCTCACCCTGGAAGACCTTCGAAACCAGGGCTTCTCCGCGGTGTTCGTCGGGATCGGCGCGCACATGGACATGAAGCTCGGCATCTCCGGCGAGGATGCGGCGGGCGTGGTGAGTTCGGTGCGCTTTCTCCGCGATCTCAATAGGGGCAGGAAGGATACGATTTCAAGGGGAAGCCGGGTCTTGGTCGTCGGCGGGGGCAATGTCGCCATGGATGCGGCCCGGTCCGCGCTCCGGCTCGGCTGCGACGTGACGGTTGTCTACAGGCGGACCGAGGAGGAGATGCCCGCCAATCCGTGGGAGGTAGAACACGCCAGGGACGAGGGAGTGCGCTTCGAGTTCCTCGTCACCCCCGCGGAGGTTCTCACGAGAGAGGCGGGGCAATGCGGGGCGGCCGGAAATATGGCTGCTTCCGGTCGAAGGGTCGCCGGGCTTCGCTGCGTCAGGAACACGCTTGGCGAGCCGGACGCCTCGGGCCGCCGGAGCCCCGTTCCGGTCGCCGGAAGCGATTTCGTCATTCCCGCGGACTTCATCGTCACCGCCATCGGCCAGGCCCCGGAGACCGGCCCCCTGACCGAAGCGGGATTCTCCGGCTTCGACCGCCGCGGAAGGATAGGCGGTGCTGACATGACAACCCCGATTCCCGGCGTGTTCGCGGGGGGAGACTGCAGGCTCGGGCCGGCCACCGCGATCGAGGCCGTCGCCGAAGGGAACAGGGCCGCAAGGGCCATCATCAATTACATCGACGGAACGGCGCTCCCCATCGACCCGGTCATGATCGGCCAGACCGATCTCGCCGACGTGCCCATGGACCATCTCAAGCCCTCGCCCCGGGCCGCCATGCCCCTCCTCGATATGGAGAGGAGGAGGACGAGCTTCGAGGAGGTGGAACGGGGGTTCGATGAGGAAACCGCGCGCGCCGAGGCGGGGCGCTGCGCCGACTGCTCTGTCTGCTGCGACTGTCGTCTCTGCGAATCCGCCTGCAAGGCGCAGGCCATCGACCATACCGCCGCAGGAGGCACCGTCGAGCTCGACGTGGCCGCGGTGATCATGGCAACCGGCTTCGAACCATCCCCCGGAATTCCGGACGGGTACGGGTACGGCAGGTACCCCGACGTGGTGACGGCCATGGAGTACGAGCGGATCCTTTCAGCCTCGGGTCCCTACGCCGGGCACGTGGCCCGCCCCTCCGACCGCAAGCCGCCCGAGCGTATCGCCTTTCTCCAGTGCGTCGGGAGCCGGGACTGTATGTGCGACGCGGAGTACTGCTCCTCAGTCTGCTGCATGTACGCGGTCAAGGAGGCCATGATCACCAAGGAGCATCTGCCCACGGTGCGGGAGATCGACATCTACTACATGGACATCCGCGCCTATGGGAAGGACTTCGACCGCTACATCGATTCGGCCAGGAAGAAGTACGGGATCCGGTTCATCCCCGCGCGGGTTTCGGACGTGGAACCGGACGGAAAGGGAGGGCTGCGGGTCTCCTTTGCCGGATCACGTGGAGCGAGGGAGTACGCGGACTACGACATGGTCGTCCTCTCGATAGGACTCTCGCCGGAACCGAAGAACGCCGAGTTCGCGGCCCGCATCGGGCTCAAGACCGACAGGTTCGGTTTCGTGTGGACAGACGAGAAGGATCCGCCCCGGACCTCCGTGCCCGGGATCTTCGCCTGCGGCGTTTCCGCCGGACCCAAGGACATCCCGGAGACCGTCATGGAATCGTCGGCCGCGGCCGCAGGCGCCATCGCCATATCCAACGCAGCGGCTGATGCGGGAATGGGCGCTGGGCCGGACGCGGAGCGCTGGTTCGCGCAGGAATCGCCCGTTCCGATCCGCGATGTCTCCAAGGAGCCCGTACGGATGGGGGTGTTCATCTGCCACTGCGGGGTGAACATCGGCGGATACGTGGACGTGCCAGCCGTAGTGGAGTACGCGAGGAAGCTCCCCTTTGTGGCCTTCGCCACAGAGAACCTCTACACCTGCTCGGTGGACGCGCAGAAATCGATCATCGAGAAGATCGTGGAGCATCGGCTGAACCGCGTGGTCGTGGCATCGTGCACGCCTCGAACCCATGAGCCTCTGTTCCAGGAGGTGCTGCGGAAGTCTGGCCTCAATCCGTATCTCTTCAACATGGCCAATATCCGGGACCAATGCTCCTGGGTTCACATGGACGACAAAAAGTCCGCTACCAGGAAGGCCATGGACCTCGTGTCGATGGCGGTGAGCAAGGGGATCTACGCGCGGCAGCTCGAACGGAAGAAGATCAACGTCACCCGATCGGCCCTGGTGGTCGGCGCTGGAATGGCGGGGATGAGCGCCGCCATCGAGCTCTCGCGGATGAACTTCTCTGTCTGTCTCGTTGAAAAGGAGGACCGGCCGGGCGGAAACGCGCTGAGGCTTTCCGCCACCCTGGCCGGGAGGCCGGCCCAAGCCATCGTCGATGCCGCGGTCGAACGGGTGATGGGCGATCCTCGGATCGAGATCGTCACCGGATCCGTGATCGAATCGGTGGAAGGCTATGTGGGCAATTTCAAGACGACTCTTTCAACTCCGTCCGGGGCGAGAGAGATCGAGCACGGCGCTGTTGTGATCGCGGTTGGAGCCCGGGAGGAGATGCCCGAGGGATTCGGATTCGGGGAGCTCGACGGGGTTGTCACGCACGGCGATGTGGAGAAAGCCCTGGCCCCGGTCGGCACGGCGGTTTCCCGCGCTGCGGAACTCGGCGAACGTATCGCAGGAGCCCGGTCCATCGTGATGATTCAATGCGCAGGAAGCCGCACCGAGAAACGGCCCTACTGCTCCCGCGTCTGCTGCAATCAGGCTGTCCGCAACGCCATCGCCATCCTGGAGCGGAACCCGGACAGCTCTGTCACGATCCTCTACCGGGACATGAGGACCTACGGGATGGCGGAGAGGTTATACCGGAAGGCCCGCCAAGCCGGGGTGGTTTTCATCAGGTACGACGAGGCGGACAAACCCGTTGTGACGAGGCTCCCCGGAACGAACGGGAAGGACGGATCCGCGGGCGCGGGTGGTTTGCGGGTCACCGTGAAATCACCGACCTGGCCGGAGCCGCTGTGTATCGATGCCGATATCGTGTCTCTCGCGTCGGCCATCGTTCCCGACGCGGAGGGAAACGGCGCCCTGGCGAGGTTCTTCAAGATACCGCTGAACCAGGACGGATTCTTCATGGAGGCGCACGCGAAACTACGCCCTGTCGATTTCGCCACCGAAGGAGTGTTTCTTGCGGGGCTCGCGCACAGCCCGCGGGACCTCAGGGAGGCGATCACCCAGGGAAAGGCCGCCGCTACCCGCGCTGCCTCGGTGATCAGCAAGGAGAACCTGGAGACGGAGGGGACGATCGCCCGGGTGGATATCGGCCAATGCACCGGCTGCGGTTCCTGCGAACAGGTCTGCGCGTACGGGGCCATCGCAGTCGTCGACATGAACGTGCGCGGAAGGACCATGCGGAGGGCCCAGGTGAACGAAGTGCTGTGCAAGGGCTGCGGTACCTGCTCCGCCAACTGCCGCTGCGGAGCGGTCGACGTAAACGGCTTCACGGACCGGCAGATCATCGGCGAGATCGAAGCCCTGCTGCGGGCGTAAGGAGAATTCCGAGATGAGCGAACATGGCAGGGCAGACTATGGGGCGGGCCCTTTGCATTCCGAAGCTTTTCCCCGCACGGCTTGCTGTGGCGCCAGCTGCGCGGCCGGCGGAGAAGGCGTCGGCGCACCTGGCGGACAAGCCGTCCATACGGCCGCCAGGCATGAATCCGCGGCTCATGCCGCCCCCGCCTCGGACGGATTTCAGCCGAGAATAGTCGCCTTTCTCTGCAACTGGTGCAGCTACGCCGGCGCGGATCTCGCGGGAACGAGCAGGCTTCAGTACAAGCCGTTCGTGCGCGTCATCAGGGTTCCCTGTTCGGGCAGGATCAACCCGATGTATATCATCAAGGCCCTTGCCGAGGGGGCGGACGGCGTCCTCGTCTCCGGCTGCCATCCCGGCGACTGCCACTACCTGACCGGAAACATGTACGCCCGAAGGAGATTCACCGTTCTCAAACGGCTCCTCGAGCTGGCCGGCTACGAGCGCGACCGGGTCCAGTTCACCTGGGTTTCCGCTTCGGAGGGAGGGCGTTTCGCCGATGTCATCAACGAAGTGACCGACAGGATCATCGCGCTCGGTCCGGCGGGAGGAGCTTCGACATGAACCATAAGGCGCAGGAACAGCGGATACGGGAACTCGCCGCGCGGATGCTGGCTTCGGGCGAAGCATCGCTCGTGATCGGATTCCGCAGGCAGGAGGCGACGGGCAGAAGCGTTCCCTTCATCGCGCGAGGAGAGGCCGAATGCGCGCGCCTGGTCTGGAACGAAACCTGCGATTTCAACCTGGCCGCGTACCTGGACAAGCTGCCGGAATTTGCCGCGTCTGCGGGACCGGCCGCGCCCGGCGCAGGGTCCGGCGCCCCTTCCGGCGATAGATCGCTCAAACCCGCCTTGGTCATGAAGCCCTGCGACGTACGCCTTGCGGTCAATCTGATGAGCGAGGGAAGGCTCGACAGGGACAGCATCGTCATCATAGGCGTTTGCTGCGACGGCATGCTCCACGAGGGGAAACTGCCTGCCGCCTGCCGAGTCTGCGCCGCGTATACTCCCCCGGTCTATGATTACTTCGTAGACGCGGAAGGGGGTCGGCGTGACGGGGATGGCAAAGCTCGGCTCTCGGATCGGCCTCGGGAAGCGGCCGAGGCCGAAGTGCCAGCGAAATCTGCCGAGGTCGGCGTGAAGCGGGATATGGCCGGGCGCGGCGGGGCAGCAGGAACCGGGCGCGGCGAAGACGCGGAAGCAGCCGAGGCTGCGGCTGTCATGGAGCTGTCACCAGCGGAACGGCGGAAGAGGCTGGAGAAGGAGATCGAGAAGTGCATCCTCTGTTTCGCCTGCCGCCAGGCCTGCGCGGGCTGCTACTGCACGACCTGCTTCATGGACCGCGGCGGGGCGGACTGGCTCACGAGGAGCCCGAGCCAAGGAGACAAGATGACCTTTCACCTCACCAGGATGATGCACCTGGCCGGCCGCTGCGTCGGCTGCGGCGCCTGCGAGAAGGCCTGCCCCTCCGGCGTTGACCTCAGCTTCATCCGATCCGCACTCAGGGCATTCATCCGGGAAACGTACGGTTTCGAGGCCGGCATGGATCCGGAGGCGCCGGGTGTGATGAACAGCTTCTCGGCCGAAGACAGACAGATCGGCTTTCTCGGGGAGGAATGAGATGGAGGACAGTAAAGCGACCCCGGTGCGCACGACAGGCGACCTCCGTCCATTCATCGCTCTTTTGGCTGCCGGGCGCAGGCTGGCCGCGCCCGTCGAAACGGACGGAAGACTCGATTTCACCTTTGTCGACGACCCCGGCCTGGTCGTGGTCGACGACAGGCCGACCTTCAAGTCAGCCAAGGAGTTCGTGTTTCCCCACGGAGAGGAGGTCCTTGTTCTCGGTCCTGAGGGCGCCAGGCAGGTCGAGCCTGAGGGGGAAACCGCCGTCTTCGGCGTCCGACCGTGCGACCTTGCCGGCCTTTCGGTGCTGAGGGCGGTCTTCACAAAGGGGAAGTACGCCGACCCCTTCTTCGAGGCTCGGATGAGCCGGACGATCGTAATCGGCCTCGGCTGCGAATCAATGAAGCCCGGCTGTTTCTGCGACGAGAGGGGAATCGCCCTCGACCGATCCGAGGACTGCGACATCTTCGTGTCTCCCGGTGTTAAAGGGGGAAAGAGGGGCTATTCGCTTCGGGCCTTCACGGAACGGGGAGAGAGGATCCTGGCAGATGCGGTCCGGTCAGGCGCCGTAACGGAAGATTCGGCGGGCCGTGTCGAGCCGGGCGCTCAGCCAGGCGTTTCGAGGGAGGAACCCAAGCCTGAGCTGCGGCTTCCCGAAACCGAAGAGAACCTCGTGTTCGGCCTGAAAACATGGGATCGTGCCTCCGAGACCTGCGTGGGCTGCGGCACCTGCACCTTCATCTGCCCGACCTGCCACTGCTTTGCCTTCAAGGATATCAAGCGGGGCGAGGAAACGGCGCGCTACCGCCTCTGGGACAGCTGCATGTTCCCCCGGTTCACCATGCCCGCCTCGGCACACAATCCGAGGGCCACCAGGAAGGAACGGTATCGGCAGCGGGTGATGCATAAGTTCCACTACGTGCCGGCAAACTTCGGTCTTGTCGCGTGCGTAGGCTGCGGCAGGTGCGTCCGTTCCTGCCCGGCTGGGGTCAGCATCCGCGATATCGTGAAGGAAGCGGCGGACGAGCTCCGCGCGCTCCTGGAGCGACAGGGAGAAAACGCATGAGCGCAAACCCGTACCTGCCCTGCAAGGCTGAGATCCTCTCGATCAAGGAGGAGACCACTTCCCCTGACCTGGACATCAAGACTTACCGGCTGAGGATGGTCTCCGGGGAATCCCTCGATTTCATGCCGGGCCAGTTCGTCGAGCTGACCGTGGAAGGGGTCGGGGAGGCGCCTTTCGGTTTCGCCTCCAGTCCGCTGGAAAAGGGATACGTGGAGGTCACGATCAAGAGGACCGGAACGGTGACGGACGCCCTGCACCGCATGAGTACAGGCGATCACGTATGGATCCGCGGCCCGTTCGGCAACACCTTCCCGGTCAAGGAGATGGAGGGAAGGAACATCATGTACATCGCCGGCGGCGTGGGGCTCGCGCCCCTGCGCCCCCTGATAGCCTACGTCTTCGATCCTTCGAATAGGGATAGGTACGGGCGGATCGACATGCTCCTCGCGGCCCGGACCCCAGGCGATTTCATCTACCGGGATCAGTACGACGAGTGGGCCGCGGAGCGGGACACCCGGATCAGCCTGACCATCGACCGGCCTGCGGACGACTGGACGGGACTGGTCGGGTTCCCCCACAACCTCATCGCCGATATGGATCTCGCCTTCGACTCCACGATTTTCATCCTCTGCGGTCCCCCCCTGATGATCAAGGCGGTGGCAGAGAAACTGCACGCCAAGGGCTGCCCCAAAGACCGCCTCATCACCACCATGGAGATGCGCATGACCTGCGGTGTGGGCAAGTGCGGAAAATGCAACATCGGGCGCCGCTACGTCTGCGTGGACGGACCGGTATTCACCCTGGCCGAGCTGGGCGAGATGCCGAACGAGTATTAGACCCCGTACAGCGGATCCGCGCCGATGGTCCCGGAAAGACTCTCGAGGTATGCCGGGGAACGGATCTCCACGAGTCTCCGCTGCGCGCGCGCGAGTCTTTCTGACAGGGACAGCTCGTCGACGAGAGGAGCGTTCACCGGATCAGCCATCACTTCCCTGATATAGGAGACATGACCCGCCCAGAGGGCTTCTTCCCGCGACTGCCTGAGCCTGAGCCTGTCACGGTACCATGCGCTTTCCATCACGCTTTCTCGGGAAAAGAGCCTGCGCAGCTCCGGGTCGGAGATGTCCCTTCCCTCGTGGTTACCCGTTACCATCACGTGGAGGAGGCAGGCCAGGGGAGGGATGGCCGCTGCGACGCTGCCGTCCTCCAGGTACGCTTCCGCCGCACGTTTCTGCGCCTCGCAGATATTCCTGATCCCGTCCGCGAAGTCTTGTACGCTCTGCAGCTCGGGCCGGAGCACCTCATCGGGGAAAACAGTTACGGGTTCCTCGAAGACGCGGCCGAAGAATTTGAACATGAATGACTTGGTCATCCGGTACCCCAACCTGCTCGCGCGGATCGTCTCCCCCTCGTACACGAAATCCTCCACCTTTTCGAAGTATCCTTCACGGATGAGGAAGGCGGGATCCTTCTCCTCCGGTCCCATGCGGCACCAGAGCTCGGGAACAAGAATGCTGATGTCATGATCGAACCGGCAGTTCGGGCCGATGTGACCTGCCGGGGTGGTGAAGTGATTCGCGCCGGTGAGGATGGCGGAAACGAGGGCGTTGTTGAGATCCGTAACCGCGGGGAGCATGTTGAAAGGGCCCTTTGTCAGGGCTCCCTCGGAGCCGGCTCCTGTCGTTGAGGGGGACTTCCCCGTGAGACTGCAGATGAAGTCCATGAAGAGCTCGGGAAGCTCCTGGTAGTGAATGGGATTGTACACGCTGAGCGGTCGTATCCCCGTCTTCCTGTCGGCGGGATTATTCCTCCTCCCGGGAAGGATGTCGGTTACACCGAAGAGAACCTGTCTGTGAAGGGGTATCCTGCGGGCAAAGCGGACCCCTATACTCGCGAGGTACGCGGCGGAAGGATCGCTCTCGGCTGGGTTCGGCTGGAGATACCGGGGATTCTTGGAGAGGCTTTCGTCCTTGAGCTTTCGCGGATGCGAGGGGGAGATGAAGTAGAGACCCCGCTCGTCCGAGGCGCCCTGCACGATGAGATTCTTGATGGGGTCGGTGTACTTGTCGAAGGAGATCGCGTCCTCGATCATCTCCCTGCCGTCACGCGGGGTAAGGGGCTCGTAGTTGGTGGTGAAATTGTTGAGCTTCGAAAGATCCTCCTCCGCCTGCTTGTCGTAACCACGATTGACCGCCTCGTCAGGGCGTTGGAAAAAGAAGTGTTCGCAGTTCTCGGTGATCTTGACGCTCTTCTTCCCCGCGCCTTCGGCGGGATCGGCGGTGTGAGGGGCGAGGAGCTCCGTGGGGACCGTGATCGTCGCCGAAATATCGTCCTCCATCTGGACTTTAGCGGCGGCGATGAAGTCGGGACGGAGGGAATGGACGTACCAGGATTGGTCGGGCGCGAAACCGATGCGAAGGTACGAGGTGACGATCTTTCTTCCGTCGAACATGAGGCGATGGCCCTTTCTCCCGTTCACCTGGTCGACGCTCAACCGGTGCCGCCAGTCGAACCCCTCGCCCTCGTCCCGTGTGAGCTGTTTAATGAGGAGGGCAAGAGCCTTGATGTGGTCGGGGATGGAGCGGAGAAAGGCGTTGTACTCGTCTGTGTATTCGTCGAAGGGTGTGAGCAGCTTGATGGCGGAACCGAGGGTCCGGGAAGTGTCGTTGAACGGCCTGGAGACTTGGCTGTTGAGCTTCGAATCCTTCCATCGGCCAGAATAGTCGTAGGCGAAGATCTCCTCCACTCTCCGAAAGTCGCGGTCGAGGTCGTCGACGAAGAAGAAGCCGTAGTTGATGGCGTTGAGAAGCGACTTGGCGATCTCGGATTTCCCTCCCCCGGACACGGTGCTCGGCTTGTGAAGGAAGCAGCCTTCTCCGCTGGTGGTGACGAGCCGCCAGTCGGGACCGAAGGGGTGTTTCTCCATGTGTACCTTGTTCCCGGAGGGAAGCACGTAGGTCGTGTTCCGCAGGAGTTTGATGGAACGCCTTTTGCCCTCATATTCCCACGATACCCTGCTCGCGTACAGGTCGAATACCGCGTTCTCCGGAACGTAGACGATGGAGGGATAGAGGCGGTCGATTCCGTAATTGTCGGGCATGATCTCCATGATCTGCCCGAACTCCTCCTTGATCTCCTCGAACGTGGGGGAGGAGGGGTCTTTTCCGCGGAGGAACGATGCGTCGAAGGCGTTGCCCACGTTTCGCCTACGGAAGGCGAGGGTCCCTCCGGCGTGTTCCTCCTCGACTCCGCCGTAGAGATTGGCCGAATAACTGATCTGTGTCTTGATTTCCTTTTTGCTGTAGCCGAAGTAGTTGTCCGCGATCAATGTAACGACCACCCCGCGGTTGTCGCGGCAGCTCACCTTGAAGGGCAAGCCGTTGTTGTAGCGTTCGTCTTCGGTTTTCCAGCACATCCCGTCCCGGCGCATCCGTTCCGAAGCGTCCTCCCAGTTCGGCAGGCCTACGTCCTTCTTGCGCAGCTTGGTCAGATGAGGGGCGATGATGACGCAGCCCGTGTGTCCTGTCCAGTGATCGATATCCAGGCCGGCGTCGTTTCGGTGTAGATAGGGATCACCCGCGTTGCCGAAGATAGACTCGACGAAGTCGAGATTGCTGACAAAGGCCCCGGGAGCGAAGAAACGGATTTCCATCGTCTTTCGTTCCGTGAAACCGGGGATCTCCGGGCAGACCACCGGGCGGAGGAGAAGGGAAACGAAGACCCTCGCCTTGCGCTCTTGGGAAGCGGTGAAGGGAAGAATCATGAAGTCGTCCGGTGGATTCAGTGCCGCATGAAGGAGATGGGCAAAGGTCAGCTTGGGAACCGCGTATTTATCCGGAGGGATGGGAAGCCCTCCCTTCACGATGTGGAAGGAGCCCTGCGTCGTCCTGCGGTCGTTTGCGGGATTATGGAGGATCCCCTGCCTGATCCGGTAGGAGGAGACATGCTCAGTCACATATTCGTTCCTGTCCGGTGGAAGGCTCGCCTCTCTTCCGATCCCCGGCCTATCCAGAACGAAGGAATCGAAGGGGAGCCGAAGATCCCTGGGAAATTCGATCTCTCGGAGGTATGAGTCTAAAAAAGCCTGGATCCTCCTGTCCGCCGGATTGATGATCCGGTCCGAGAGAAGGCGAGTCTTTTCCCGGTAGTTGTTGAGGAGGCTTTCGGCGAGATTGATGAACTCCCGCTCGGTCAGCCCTTTTACCCCCTCGTCGACGGAACCTTCGGGCGGCCCCTCGAAGAAGGGCTGTCCCATGGAGGCGAGCTTCATGTTGATGTATCTGATGATGTCGCTCCTCCGGGTGGAGGAGATCCCCGATGTGGAGTGATAGCCGGCGCGTTTGTCCATAGAGACAAGTACCAGAGATACGACGGGACTGTCAACAGGGGGCCTGACAGGTGACGTGAATTCGGACGGAAATGGAGAGAGACGGATATACCCTGTCGGGCGCGGAGAAGGCCGCCGGCTGACGGAAAGCGGTTCCAAAGACGCGAGCGAGCATGATAGAATCACGTTCCGGGTTCGCGGCCGGAAATACCAGATTAAAGAGGGCTTCCATGAGAAAGATCCGTATCCTCCTCGTTTCCGCTCTTGTTCTTTTTCCTTGCGCTTTTCTTGCCGGTGAGAGCATCCCCCTGGAGCACTACGTGGGCCTGGCGGGCAAGATCTCCTATTCGAATGGTTTCGTTTTGGGCGTCGAGCCGTTCTATTTCCTCGGCGATCCCATCGTCGGAAGCCTGAAAGCGGGCTGCGCAGCGGCCTATAATTTCACCGCCCGCCACTTCAGCCTCGTTCCCAGCGTCAGCCTCGGCATCCTCTTCTTTTCCATCGGCCTCGATATTCCCATCAATTTCACCGAGGAACCGACCGTATACATCACGCCCAAGGCGGGATTGACCCTGATGAATCAATTCATGCTCGATTTCGGATACCATTTCCGCGCCCCGGAGGACGTCAGAAAATTCAACGTATCTCTCGCGGTAAGCCCCTATCTGTATCATTGGTAGGAACCCGAAATAACCCGAGGTGATGACTGCCGATCATCACGCGTAAGTCTTCCTGCGTTCCTTCCTGCCATTCACGTACCGCTCTGCTCTGTCCGATATTTCCGGATGAAACTAAAATTTCTCTCCTCTGTCCCTTGATCTTCCTCTGAGGAGGCACTAGACTCATATCAGTAATAATTATTAATAATGAAACGCAACTAAAGTCGTACTCCGAGCGGCTCCCAATGCCGCAGCCCAAACGAAACCGTTCTACGGGAAGGAGGGGAGACAGACATGGCGTAAAAAAGGAAAAAGGTGACGAGCATTGCCGGCGCTCCTGCAAGACGTGTGGTACCTGGAGAAGTTGGCGCATTTCGACCGCGAGGTGCTTCCAGAGAGGTGCATGCATGCCAAGGGCTCCGGCGCTTTCGGAACCTTTACCGTGACCCATGACATCACGAAGTACACGAAGGCGAACATTTTTGCGGAGATCGGAAAGAAGACGGAGCTCTTCGTCCGGTTTTCCACCGTGGCCGGGGAGAGGGGCGCCGCCGATGCGGAAAGGGACATCCGGGGCTTCGCGATCAAGTTCTACACCGAGGAGGGGAACTGGGACCTGGTGGGAAACAACACCCCGGTGTTTTTCCTGAAGGATCCCCTTAAATTTCTGGACCTCAACCACGCGGTCAAACGCGACCCCCGCACCAACCTGCGCAGCGCCAAGAACAACTAGGACTTCTGGACGAACCTCCCCGCGGCCCTCCACCAGGTCACCATCACGATGAGCGAACGAGGCATCCCCCTCTCGTACCGGTATATGAACGGCTACGGAAGCTACACCTACAGCATGATCAGCGCGAAGGGGGAGCGTTTCTGGGTCAAGTACCATCTCAAGACCCAGCAGGGGATCAACTGCCTCACCGACGCGGAGGTCGAGGCCGTGATCGGCAAGTACAGGGAGAGCCACCAGCGGGATCTCTACGACGCCATCGAGAGGAGGAACTTCCCGAAGTGGACGATGTCGATCCAGGTTGTGCCCGAGAGGGACGCCGCCAAGTTCCCATTCGACCCCTTCGACCTGACAAAGGTCTGGCCCCATGGGGGTTATCCTCTCCACGAGGTGGGGGTCCCCGAACTGAACCGAAAACCGGAGAACAACTTCGCCGACGTCGAGCTGACTGCCTTCAATCCGGCCAACATCGTTCCCGGCCTCGGCTTCTCGCCGGACAAGATGCTCCAGGGGCGGCTCTTCTCCTACGGCGATGCCCAGCGCTACCGTCTCGGCATGAACCACCACCTGATCCCTGTCAACGCCCCCCCGCTGCCCGTACAACGCCTTCTACTGGGACGGACAGATGCGGGTGGACGACAACTACGGGAGTACCCTCGGCTGCGAGCCGAACAGCTACGGCGAGTGGCAGGAGCAGCCTGACGCGGCGGAACCTCCCCTTTCTCTCGAGGGGGCTGCGGATCACTGGCACCACCGGAAGGACGACGACGACTACTACAGCCAGCCGGGCACCCTGTTCCGGATGATGAATCCCGCCCAGCGGGAAGCCCTGTTCGGGAACACCGCCCGCGCCATGGGAGACGCGCCCAGGGAAATCAAGATACGGTATATCGGAAACTGTCTCAAGGCGGAACCCGCGTACGGGGAAGGGGTGGCCAAGGCGCTGGGGCTGTTCGTCCCGGTGCTACCCACCACCCCTTTTCTTCTCCTGGCGGCTGACTGCGCCTTGCGAGGTTCGCGAACACTCCACCAATGGCTCCTCACGAACCCGGTATTCGGGGAATACCTGCGCCGGTACCGGAACCACGAAGGCCTTCCCCTCGGCGTGACGACGCACCTCCTGTAGATCCCGACCGCGGAAAAGGCCGAGCGGCCACCGCAATGCCTGCGTGGGCGGACCGGTCTTCGCCCTGACCGAGCCGGGCGAGATGCCGAATGAGTAATAACGTACGTACGAAATCAATTGACGTACGTACATAATAGTGATACGTTTCATACAAGGAGTATGAAATGGGTATCAGCGCC
>CAZPZF010000025.1:0-10198 GCA_964590705.1 uncultured Spirochaetales bacterium
ACCATCTCCGCGAAACCGTCAAGTTCGCCAAATGCCCCGGCGCACTCATGGCAAGGATGGCCGCCTCCCGCTTCTCCCATCACTGCCACATCCCCCGCAGGGGCCATGAGAGCAGGCGGGGAATCAACCAAACCCATGCGGAGCGGGCGGGGCTCCCGCCCGAGAAGCGTTCCACCTATCCTACACGCCAGTTTCCTGCCCATACGCTTTGGGGCACTATTTATTCAGTAAGCGCGATGAGCCTGTCGACCAGCTCTCGAAATCCCCGGCCTCCGACTGCTTCAGTTAAGAATGCGGGAAGACGCTTCATCAGGGGAGCGAAGCGGGAGATGTTCGCGACTCCGCACGAACAGGGGAACAAGGCGAACATCGGCTCATCATTGGGCGAATCGCCGCAGAACAAAACATGGGATACCGGGTTCCGCTCCCTGAAAAGGGTTTCAAGGGCCATAAGACTCATCGATACTTTATCATAAGAACCGAACCAGGCGTTCACATGGATCGAGCTGATCTTGGCTTCCGCTCCCTCCTCTCGGCATATCCCTACGATCCGTGTAACGATATCCATTCCCAGATGTGGTTCTTCCTCCGCAAAATCGAGGGCGAGATCGAAACGCCGGAAAGGCTGATCTCCGGCCACTCTGGCTCCCGGGACCTCCCTGAGGATCCTGTCACGAAGCGCGTCAAGCCGGTATCCCACGTCGAAACGGACGGAGGTATGAAGCAATTCTCTCCTCCGTCCCTTCTCGAGATAATAGGCGAAGGCGCCGTTTTCGCCGACTACCGCGGAAACCGGCCATTGCCGCACGATGCAGTCACACCAGCCGGCCGGCCTACCGGTCACGGGAATGACCTTGAAGCCGCGGTCGGAGAGTAGCCATAATGCCTCGAAAGCCTCGGGAACCAGTCTCCCATCTACGGTCAAGGTATCATCGATATCGGTTAGGACATAGCGAATGGGAGCGATTTCCGCGGCGGAAATATCCCGTATCGGTCTCATTGTCCGGGATCCGTCCGCCAGAGGATAGGCTTGAGATAGGTGAGGAAAGAGGCTACCGAGGCGACAGCCGCGCAGATGAATATTCCAAGCAGCAGGGGCTTCGCCCACCCGGGAAGCTCCATGACGGCGGAGAGGAAGATGTACGAGATCCCGCAGAATCCCGAGAGGGAATAAAGAACGGCCTTGCCCTTGCCCCATATGCTCGCCGGAACCGCGATCCCCTTCCTGAAGAGGATGGTACGGATGAAGGTGATCCCCAGTTCACGGTAGATCAGCACAGCGAGGATCCAGACGGGCATGAGCCCCGCGCCTGTAAAACAGAGGAAATAGGTCATCCGGGAAAGAACATCGGCAAAGGGATCGAGGACCTTCCCAAGATCGGTGACCAGGTTCTGCTTCCTGGCGATCATACCGTCCAGGAGATCGGAGAGCTCCATGAGGCCGAAGAGGACGATCAGGGCGATTGTTATGGGAAGCCGCGGAGCGCCGGTCCAGGAGGGAAGGAAGAAGAGCACGAGAAAGACGGGAGACAGGACGATCCGCGCGACGGTCAACTTGTTCGGCAGGTTCATGGTCTGACTCTATGGCACCAATGCGGGGGTGTCAAGGTCAGCCGGTCCGCGCGGCAATGTGCCTGAAGTACTCCCGGTAGCCTGTTCTTCTCGAGAAACTGTACAGAACGTGGTAGCCTTGCCGGAGCTTTGCCCTGCAGATCTCCTTGACCTTCCGTTCCATCTGTCCGGCCGATTCAAACGAGAAAACCCTCTCCCTTCCCGCGTTCGGGGCCTTGCCCCAGACCGTTGTCAAGGTATATCGATCGAAAAGATGTCCCTGGCGGTCATGCATCGTGTAATATCGGGTTTCACCCGCTTTTGATTTCTTATAGAAGGTAATAGTCACATCTCCATCATCGGCCGGGAGAAACGGATTCTCAAGCGCCGCGCCTGCGGCGCGGATCGTTCCGGTACGCAGGAAGGCTATTCCAGAAACGGTTCGATCAGGAGGACCGAGGACTCCGGATTTTCGGGGTCTATTGATAGCTTGATGGAATAAGAGCGAAGGAGGACCGGAGCTTCTTCAGCGCTCGTGAGCGTATAGCGGCTTGCCCCGGGGAAAGAATGGATGAGCGTGGAGAGTCTTTCGCTCAAGGGCGCGTTCCGCGCATCCACACGGACCATTGGGATGGTCAAGCTCGCCCCCGAATCCGACGAACGAATAGTGACACCCGATACGGACAGACGAGAGGGGAAAAAGAAAGCCCAGCGGGGAGACTGGAGAAGCTCCAGGTCAGCCGCGATCACTCCCTCCGGAAGGGAAGCGAAACCCGATTCACCGGACACGGAGAGCCATTCGAACCGAACCGACCCTCCGGAAACGGAAATGACCCGAACCCTGCCGAGAGTTTCTTCCGCGACTACGGGAAGCCATGGCTGCAAAGAGAGGCGGATGACGAGGTAGAGGATCGAACCGAGCGCCAGGAGAGGGGTGCCGATCCACAGCGGGAAGCGGTACGATACCGTCCCGATAGCCAGCGCTCCGGCCGCGCAGATGAGAACGCCGGGAACGGAAAAGCGGGAAAAATCGGTAAAAAAGACGCCGCAGGCGACGAGTATCGTCATGCAACTTGCCCAAAGGCTCGCAACGACCCCTTTATCCGCGGATCCTCTTCTGCCTTTTCTCCCCGCGTTCCGATGCCCGCGCGGTCTGCGGGGGAGAAGCGAACCGATGACGAATCCTCCAGACAGGCCGGCCGCGGTTGTCCAGAAGAAAGGACTGCCGAGATCCACCGATTACAGCCTGTAGATCTCCGAGTATTTCTCCCGGAGATACTCCATGAAGCAGGCGGTATCGAGGGGTTTGCCGGTGATCTCCACGCAGAGCTCTCCCGCGGTCTTTCCACTTCCGTGCCTATGGATCCTGTCCCGCAACCACGCGAGAATCAGGGCGAATTCCCCCCGTTCCACGATTCCATCGAGATCGGAAAGTTCCTTTCTCATCTGCCGATAGAATTGCGCGGCGTAGAGGTTGCCCAGGGAATACGTGGGGAAGTATCCGAAGGATCCCATGGACCAGTGGATATCCTGCAGGCAGCCTTCGGCATTCGTCGCCGGTCGGATGCCCAGAAGATCCTCCATCGTGTCGTTCCAGTAGGCGGGAACATCCCCGACCTGCAGGGCGCCCGTAATGAGTTTCATCTCGATCTCGAACCTGAGGATGATATGAAGACTGTAGGTGACCTCGTCCGCCTCCACCCGGATCATCGAGGGCTGGACCTTGTTTACCCCGCGATAGAGGGTCTCCCTGTCGATCCCTTCCATCTGTGAGGGGAACCGTGACGCGAAACGAGGATAGTACCGGTTCCAGAACGCCCTGCTTCTGCCGATCATATTCTCCCACATCCGGGACTGCGACTCATGGATGCCCAGTGAGGTGCCATTCGCAAGGATGTTGCCCCGGATCGCCTCGCCGAACCCGAGTTCGTAAAAGGCGTGTCCCGCTTCGTGGATCACGCTGAACAGCCCGGACAGTACCAGATTCTCCTGATACCTGGTTGTGATCCGTACATCGTCGACTCCCAGGGTCGTGGTGAACGGGTGGGCGGAGAGATCCATCCTTACCCGGTTCATGGGGAACCCAAGGTCGGCGAGGAGTTCCCGGGGCAAAGAGATTCTGGTCCTCCACGCGATAGGGAAGACGGAGAAAATCCTCACGGACCTGTTCCGCGCCGCGGATCTCCTTGAGCAGGGTCGCCAGTTCCCCCTTGAGCTGGGAAAACACCCTGGCGGCCTCCGCGGTTTTCATCCACGGCTCGTACTCGTCGAGAAGGGGATCGTACGGGTTCTCAACGTATCCGATACACTTCGCCTTTTCGACGGCGAGCCCGAGGAGCTTCTCGAGATACGGGGCAAAGAGGTCGAATTGGTTCTTCTTTCTGGCCTCGTTCCAGACCGCCATCGACTTGCTCGATACCCGCGCGATCTCGGTCACCAGGGACTCCGGAAGCTTCACCTCGCGGCTGTACTGCCGGTACAGGAACCTCAGGAAGCGCCTATCCCCATCGGGAAGCTCCGGCGGACCCATCGGCTGATGATCGTCCGCTCCGACTGCGGAGAGGAGATCTCCGATCTCCGGATCCGTCGCGGTCCTGTGCAGATATCCTTCGAGAACCGCGAGTTGTTCGCCTCGTTCGTCGACCCCCGCGGGCGGCATATTGGTTTCCTGGTCCCATCCGAGAAGCGCGGCCGCGTGCTGGAGCAGATAGATCTTCCGCGTGATTTCCTTCAGGCGTGAAAGTTCCTTTTGCATCGATCCTCCTTCATGGCAGTCACATCCTGCCCCACATCATAGCACGGCATAGCCGGCGATGCTACTTGACAGTAGACCCGGAATGGCAACAAATGAATCGGACAGGGTATTCAGAGCCCTTGGGAGAGCGGCAGGCTCGGCCCAGGGCAGTCGCGGTTTCTCCAGGTCGACAGGTTACCCGCATTTCCGGAACCGGAGGAGGTGCTCATGAAACGTAACCTGCATCGCCTGGCCGTTCTCGAAGGCTGGTTGTCGATTATCCTGAATACCGCTCTTTTCGTTCTCAAGTATTGGGCCGGAAGGGAATCCGGATCTGTCGCCGTCATGGCTGATGCCTGGCACACGCTTTCAGATTCCCTAACCTCCGTTGTCGTGATCATCGGCGTAATTATATCCGCGGCGCCGGGGGACAGGGAACATCCATTTGGCCATGGCAGGGCCGAACTAATCGCGTCCATCATCATCGGCGTGCTCCTCGGCGTCGTCGGCTTCAACTTCATGACAGAATCCATCGCAAAGCTGCGGGCCCGCGAATCCGCCCAATTCGGCAGCACGATCATCGTCGTCTTTGCCGTATCGGTCGTCCTGAAGGAAGCGATCGCGCAGTTCTCCTTGTGGGCAGGCAGGAAAACAGGCTCCCGATCCCTCAAGGCGGATGGATGGCACCACAGGAGCGACGCGATCGCCTCCGCCCTGATACTCATCGGAGGATGGGCTGGCGCAAGACTCTGGTGGATGGACGGCGCCCTGGGAATCTGCGTCGCCCTGCTCATCCTCTACGCGGCATTCGATATCGTAAGGGAAGGAGCCAACCCCCTGATGGGCGCATACCCCTCGGTCGAATTCCTCAACGAGCTCTATTCTCTGGCGCGGCGGGTAACAGGAACCGATCTCCATATCCATCATACCCATCTCCACCAGTACGGCGACCACCGGGAGATCACCTTTCACATCTTGATGAACGGCGGTGTCGACCTTTCCACTGCACACGAAACGGCTCACAGGATCGAGAAGGCCATCCGAGAGGAGATGAAGATCGAAGCCACGATCCACGTGGAGCCGATCAAGGAAAAAGAGGGAAAGGGGTAGAAGGGGAAAGAGTTTCGCCGTGGAGAAGGCTGGAGCGGCATGAAAAAACCGCCGTCCCCCGGGAGGACGGCGGCCTGACACGCATCGTGATTCAGGTCCGTGCCGTATCGCATGGACCGTGAAAGGGCTCGGCCCCTCGCCTATTTCTTCCTGTCCTTGTTCTCGTCATAGAAGGCCTTGAGTTCCGCGGCGGTCTTGGCGTAATCGGAGATCCGGACTCCGTCGATTTGGCCGTCCACCCCGTAATACCCGTAGGTGACATCCGAGTTGAGAAGCTGCGATCCGACCACGATGGGAGAGTCGAGGTCCGCGGGCGCGTTGGCCAGGGTGAGGTTCGCTTCCCCGCGCTTGATCCCGTTGATGTAGATGATGACCTTGTCGGTCGCCTTGTCCCAGGTCCCCGCCAGGTAATACCACTTCCCCGTATTGAGCCGGATACTGCTCTGGGCGTAGTTGTAGCTGTAGGGATTCTGTTGAACTACGGCGAAGGCCACGTTGCCGTTGGTTCCCCAGAACTGGAGAGACCAGGCCTCGTCGCTGAAGTCGGCCAGCTCGCCCTTATGCACGATCCCGGCCCAGTTCGGTTTTGCTCTGAGGTAGATCCACGCCTCCACGGTTCCCGCGGAGAGGATGTCGTTGCCCGCGTCCCCGTAGCCGGGGCTGAACATCGACGTGTCTTCTGCGGGGTCGATGGTCGATCCCTGGCTCCCGCTGAACTCGTAGACCACGCCGTCGCCGTCGATATCCTCCTCGGGGTCGACGGGGGTCGAGTACATCCCCTCGTCGATGGAAACGTAGAGTCCCGCGAGGTCGGAGGGGCCGATCGAGATGAGCTCGATGGTCTCGATTCCGTCATCGTTGACGACCGTTGTCTTCACAAGGTATTCGTTCTCCTCGGGGCTCACCGCGGCTATCTCGTCCGCGTTTCCGTCCGGGATGTACGAGGTGGCGTTCTCCCAGTCCAGGAGATCCGCAGCCTGGTCGTTCAGAAGCTCGATCTGGAAATCCTTATAGTCTGTTATGTTAACCACGTGCGTCTTCATCCGAGTCGTCCGCACCTCGGAGGAAGGATCGATCACGCCGTCGACCACGTCGTACACGATCCGCTGGCGCAGCACGGATTCGGCCAGAGACGCTGTCTGAGAGCCGATGAAGATGGCGGAGATCTGGTCGACTAGATCCCCGCCCTGCGTCGTGTAGTTAGATATGGTTTTCTCGAAGGAGATCAGGGTCTTCTCAAACTGGGCTCCTCCGTTGATGTACTTCTCCGTGTAGAACCGGACGCCGAGGATATCCTGGGTTTCCGCACCCTCCCAGAACCAATAGTCATGGTCAACGGATGTTTCGTGGGTGTATACGACAACGGAGGAGTAGTACGCCGATGGGTCGGTGTCGGGATAGAAGAGAGCGGGATACTCCATGGAGCCGTCGATGAGGAACGGTGCGAAGCCGTCTTCGATGTCCGACTCGTAGATCATCTTCACGATCGTTTCGCTCCGGATGCTTCCGTCCCTGAACAGAATCTCCTGCTTCTCGCGCGCGAGCTGGTCGACAAGGCCCGTTGCGTCAACGATGGGATCATGATGGTCCCAAACGCCGATTCCGGTCCCATCGCCATGGCCGTCGATGTCCTTCACGTAGTACCATTCGCTGTAGGCCTGCCGGATATCTTCCGCGGGATAGGTGGTTTCCGCCTTGACCAGGTATACCGCATTTCCGTCTGGAGGCTCGATCGCCGTGGTTTCAACCGTAAAGACTGTTGTCTGTTTCCGCTCAGGGTAATCGGCAAGGATGGTTCCGCCCCCCGATGTGAGGGAAGCAAAGGTGTACGGGGTATCGAGTCCATATACGGGAATAGTGGCTTTGGAACGGGAGAAGTCCGTCCGATCGAAGGGGACGAGAGGCTCGGAGGCCGTGTCGATCACCCCGGCGGAATGCTCGATATAAAAAGACTGCATGAATGCGGAAGCGAAACCCTCCGCATCGATCCGATCGTTCCCGTCGAACAGAGAACAGGAGAAAAAACCGAACAGCACCGCGAGGAGAATCGCGGGAGCAGGAATTCTTATCATCCGATCAAATACCTTACGCATGTGCCACCTCGTCCTATCAATTATCGGCTGTACCGAGCTCATCATCATAGAGAATAAGAATATATAATAATTAGAATATACCACTTTTCAAAGGAAAAAATAACCCCTGGCTCCGCAGACCGAATCCCTTATGTATCTTCCCAGGGAATTTCGACCGCGAAATGGGTCACGTTTCCAGGAATCCGGGTAAAACTCCCTCCTATCTGCTCGACGAGGAGGGAGATGAGCCTGAAGCCCATCCCAGCCGTCTTGCGGATATCGAAGCCGGCCGGCAGCCCCTCTCCGTCATTCATGACGGAGAGGAGAAGAACCTCGTTTCCCAGCGAGAGGCGGATCTCGATCACTCCCAGCCGCCTCTCCCTGAACCCGTATTTCAGGGCATTCGTGAGGAGTTCATTCAGGATCAAGCCGATCGTGCTCGCCGATTTCATATCAGCCATGACGTGATCGTAGCGCTCGACGATACGAACCTCTGACGCCGTGCCAAGAAAGGCCTGACGGATCCCCTCCACGACCCCACCCAGGTATCCGCACAGGTCGATCCGATCCATGGCTCCCAGGCGATACAGGATGGTGTAAAGATCGGCGATGGACATGACCCTGTTCTTGAGATCCCGAAGAACGCTCCGTATCTCTTCGTTTCCGGTCCGGTCAAGCTCCATGCCGATGAGTCCCGATATCATAAGAAGGCTGTTCTTTACCCGATGCTGGAGTTCCCGGAAGAGCGCCGTCTTCTCCTCGAGTGCCTGGCGCAGAGCGGCCTCCGCCTCGGTTCGTGCCGTGATATCGACGGCGATTCCGCCTATGAGGTCCTTGCTACCCACCCTCCTAATGGGAAATTTCTGCACAAGATGGATCTGAGTCAAGCCTGGTTCCCCGTAGGGAGGTTTTTCAATGAATTCCATCGGTTCACCGCTCGCCCTGACCTTCTCGTCGTTTCTGAGCAAGTCGTCGGCGATCTCCGGCGGGAAGAGATCGGCATCGGTCTTGCCGATCCTCGTCTCAGGGTTGACACCCCCGATCTTCCTGAAGCCGTCGTTCGTGAAGATATAACGCCCCTCGCTGTCCTTGATGAACGCGTAGGCGGGCAGGTGCTGCATAAAGGCCCTGAAGAGCTCCTCGCTCTCGCGCCGGCGGGTTTCCGTTTGTTTCCACTCGGTGATGTCCATCGCGGTAAACGTCACTCCTTTCGATAGATCTATGGTATTGATCGGGGTCGAGCTGAGTTGGATATCGATGAGAGAGCCGTCCTTCCTCCGGAAGGTGGTCTCGATGGTTCCGATACCGCGTTCCGCTATCTGACGGTACTTCTCGGTTCCCACTCTCTCGTATTCCTCGTCCGAAGGATAGATCATCCGCGCCGAGGAGCCGATCAATTCCTCTTTGGAGTAACCCATCATGCGGCAAAAGGTCTGGTTGACCTCCTGGAAAACACGGTCGACGACGAATCCGATCCCCGTCGGCGCTGCCCTGAGGATGCTTGAGAGGAGCTCCTCCCGCCTCTGGGAGCGCTTCTCCCGTTCCCTGAGGTCCTCGCTGTTTTCCCTCTCCCGTCTCCAGGCTTCGGCGAGCCGGAACGCCATCTTGATGGATGTCATAAGAACCGTTTCGCCCGAATTCTTGACCACATACCCGTAGGAGCAGACCTCCTCGGTCCGGTTCACGATCTCCGGCTCGATATGGCTCGAGAGGAAGATGATGGGGATGTTCCGTACGGTCAAGATAGCACGAGCGGCCTCTATACCGTCCATCCCGCGGCCGAGATGTATGTCCATGAGGACGAGGTCGATCCCCGGATTGGAACGAACGGTTTCGACCGCCGCCTCGCCGCTGCCTGCGATGACTGCCTTGAATCCATACCGCTCGAGCATTGATGCCTCGGCCATCGCGATGACGATCTCATCCTCCACGATGAGGATGTTCTTTAATATTTGTTTTGTAATAAGCAAAAGGCGATCCTCCATGGTCCGGATTAATCATAGGAAACGAAAAAGCCTATCGCAACAGGAAAAACGAAAAAAACACCGGAGCCCCGGCCCGCTTCAGCCTCCTCTCTCCGGCCTCGCGTATACAGCGTTCATCAGCTCGACCCTGGTATGAATGCCCACCTTCCTGAACGCGTTGAATAGGTGGGTCTTCACTGTTCCCTCTGAAATCGAAAGCCGGAAGGCGATCTCCTTATTTGATAACCCGCTGATCGCCATGCGAAGGATCTCTCCCTCCCGATCGGTAAAATCCGCGGAACCGATGAATGAATCCACAACAGGCGAATCGGTAGCGGCGAGCGGCTTTGCCGTTATGTATTCGAGCAGGAACCGGAGAAAAACGAGGTTCCAGATTCCGTAGCAGAGATTAGTGAAGGAGATCCCGAGAAAGAGGAGACAGGTTCCCTTGAACAGCGGATATATTGTGAAGGCGACGAGATACGCTACATAGACCGGCCCGGCCACGATGAAGAGCTTGTTCGTGATCCCGACCTGCCCCCAGAGGCGGTTGCGTACGCGCGCGGCGATGATGACCGTATAGACGGCGAGTCCTACCGACGCGGCCGACACCCACAGGTAGACGGGGGAACGGAAGGTGAAATCACGCGTCCACGCGGCTCCACGGGCTGTCGGGAGAATCGGCGTGAAAAGAAGGAATCCAATGAGAGAAAGTCCCGCGATTGCCCCCCAACAGATCATTCTCCGTTCCTTTTCGGCCAGATGGC
>CAZPZF010000025.1:10208-17291 GCA_964590705.1 uncultured Spirochaetales bacterium
TCAGGAAAAGAGGAACCAAGACGAGAAGGAGGATACGCAAGGAGGTCTGCATCTCCAGAAAGAGCGAGAGCGGAAGCTCCGGGGCAAGAGTCCTTCCTGCACCCGTAAAGAGGATGTCAACGCAGACATAGACCAGGGTTACCACCTGAATCAGGATATAGGGGATAATCCAGTGCTCCCTGCTCTTGATCCAGTAGATCACCGAAACGGGAAGCGCCGAAAACGCGAGAAAGAAGAAGAGGGCCTCGACGAGAATGGGTATCGCCATACGCCTGCCACAGGCATGGTACCCGATATTCCGGCCGGGGACAATAGAGAAAGAGCCGTCCGACGCTGCGCGCCGGACAACTCATCTGAAAAATCAGGGAACAACGGCCTCCATGACGACAGCGGTGGTCCACCCGCCCCCGTCGTCCGGCCCGCTTACGACGAATTCCAGATACGCCGCATTATCGGCTTCCCCGGTGTCCCGCGCCCAGAAAATGACTGGAGTCTCGTCCGAATCAAGGGCGAGCGATACCTCGCCATAGGAATCGGTACTGACATCCTCGGCGGTCCATTCGGAGGACGCGGTCTCCATGTGTGCGTATCTCACCGCGGGGATCGTGGTTCCGTCGGTTTCCACGCGGTATGCGACGTGCAGACCTCCCGCTGAGTCGACGGCGAGGACTGGGTCGTTTCCCGAATACGCGGTGTCGTCGACCGTATGCGCGGATCCCCACGTCTCCCCTCCATCCTCGGAGGTTCGATATTTCAGGACGGATCTGCTGTCCTCGTAGCCCAGATACACGACATGGATCGTTCCGTCCGGGCCGATGCGCAGACAGTTGTCGACCAGGTCGGAGACATCGCCCGCGATCTCGACAGCCGGGTTTACGGTCCCGCCCGCCGGTTCCGCCGTGGCGTAGTAGAGCTTTGCGAGGGTCAGAACCAGGATGTTCCCCTGCCGTCCGAAGGTCATGTGGGCCTTGCCCGTGGCGTCGACCGCGATGGATCCCATGGCGCCATAGTTGACATCGGCCCATCCTCCGCCATATTCGATCTGCGTCGTGACGAAAGAGGAAGCGCCCGGAGACTTATACGAATAGAAGGGACGCAGGTTGTCGAACAGGAGGGTTCCCGTCTGGTATCCACTGTGAACGATGTGCATCCCCCCCTCGGAGTCGAAGGCCATTCCGCCGATGGGTCCGGAGTTTTCCTCGACAAAAACCTCCGTTTCCCAGATGCCTCCGGGCGCTTTCCAGGCGTGATACGCGACCTCCCCTACACGGAACAGGACGTGGATGTTCCCGTCGGGATCGATCGCGATGGCGTCCGCATAGACCGCGGATCCACCCGCGTCATACACCTCCTCCGTGGTCCACGAGGCGCCCGGAACGCCGATCGTGTACCTGAGGCCGCTTTCCCCTACACCCCGTTCCGTGCCGGTATTGAAGGAAAAGACGAGATGAATTTTCCCCGAATCGTCGACCGCGCAGGCGTTCGTCTCCCCGGCCTTGACGGAGATGTACACCGGGGGAAAAAGCCAGGAACATCCTGCGATCACGCAGGCTGCCGCAAGGACGCCGACGGATACCGCGGCGTATATTCCGTTTCGTTTCTTCATTCCGCTCACCTCCCGTGGCGCGTTTGATTTCAAAGGTATCCTCCAGGCACCGATTCATCAGGAAACGACGGATAAACTATCGTTGATGTTACAGATTGCACAGAGATTTCCGGAAATACTCCTTGACCCTCCTCCTGGAGGAGACTGTAGCTTCGCTCACATGGAGGAACACATGATGAAATCTCTAGAGGTGTCGGGGCTCACGAAGACCTACGGTCCTCTCACCGCGGTGAAGGATCTCTCCCTTTCGGTATCCCAGGGAGAGATCTTCGGCTTGCTGGGCCACAATGGGGCTGGAAAGACGACGACGATCGAATGCGTTCTGGGGACGAAGAAGCCGGACAGGGGAACGGTCAGGATCCTTGGTATGGATCCGCGGACCGAGAGGCGCGTCCTCTTCGCCAAGGTCGGCGTCCAGTTCCAGAACCCCCGCTACCAGGACAAGATCAGGGTACGGGAGGCCTGCGAATCAACGGCCTGTCTATACCGGGAAACCGAGGATTACGACAGGCTCCTCGAAAAGTTCGGCCTGGCCGCATACCGGAAAAAACAAGTTTCCGAGCTATCCGGCGGGGAACGTCAGAAACTGTCGATCATCCTCGCCCTCATCCCGAAACCACGGATCCTCTTTCTCGACGAACTCACCACGGGGCTCGACCCCAAAGCCCGCAGGGAGATGTGGCGCTATCTCACGGGACTGAAGGAGGAGGGCGTCACCATCATCCTCACCTCGCACTACATGGACGAGGTTGAACAGCTCTGCGACAGGATCACGATCCTGAAAAACGGATGCGCCGTGGCGCAGGGGACTCCGGAAGAACTGATCGCGGCCCACGGTGCGGGGAACCTGGAGGACGTGTTCCTCCTGTTCATGGACAGGGATCCAGAGGAGGTGACGGCATGAAAGCGTTCCTGACACTGCTGAAAACCGAATTCAAACTGGCGCTCCGGTGCATGGACATGCCGATATTCGGCATCGGATTTCCCATCGGGGTCATGCTCCTCATCGGTTTCATCTCCAAGCCGGAAGCGACGCTTCTCGGATTCTCGGGAGTCGTAGCGGTCGGCATCTGCGCCACCGGATTCATGGGGATCCCCCTCTCCTTCGCGTCCTACCGTCACGAGAAGATCCTGAAACGTCTCCGAGTCACCCCGGCGAGCCCCGCGCTTCTCCTCCTGGCGAACGCGGCCATGCAGTGCGTCTTCTGCTGGCTGTCCGCCCTCGCCGTATACCTTGCCGCTCGCTTCCTCTTCGGGATCGAGCCTACCGGTTCCGCCGCCCGCTTCGTGGCCGCGTTCCTGTTCGTCCAGGCGTCCGTATACGGCATCGGGTTCCTCATCGCGAGCGCGGTCCCGAACGTAAAAACCGCGAACCTGGTCTGCACCCTCGTGTACTTCCCGACCCTGTTCCTCTCCGGGGCTACGGTCCCCTACGAGATCATGCCGAAAGGACTCCAGATCTTCTCGAACGTCTTCCCCCTGACTCAGGGAATCAAGATCCTCAAAGGCGCTGTTCTCGGCCTCGATCTAGGCGCGGATCTCCTCAGATTCGTTGTCCTGGGGGGAATCGGAGTGGTATCATACGCGATAGCCCTGCTCTGCTTCCGCTGGGAGTAGGGCGGAAACCGGAGGAAGGCGGCCATGTACAGGATCGGACAGTTCTCTCAGATCACCAAGGTGACGGTGAAGGCCCTCAGGTTCTACGAGGAGGAAGGCCTCATCGAACCCCGGTACGTCGATCCCGTCAACGGGTACCGCTACTACGGATCGGACCAGCTCCCCCGGATGTACCGGATCGTTTCGCTGCGGCAGTGCGGGTTCTCGATTCCCGAGATCCGCAGCATCCTGGGGGGCAGGAACCTACCCTCCATCTTCGCGGAGAGGAAACGCCAGCTCGAGGAAAGAGCCGTGGAAACGGCGTCCCAGCTGGCGTCCATCTCCCACTACCTGGAATCCCTGAACGGAGGAAACGGAATGGAATACACCATCGTGATGAAGGAGCTTCCCCGGGTGATCGTGTACAGCAGGCGGATGGTTGTAGAGTCGTACGACAGCTATTTCACCGTGATCCCCAGGATCGGAGAGGAGGTCCTGGCAGCGAATCCCAGCCGCCGCTGCCTGGATAACCCCCCGTACTGCTTCATCATGTACCATGACGGCGAGTACAAGGACAGAGACATCGATGTCGAGTACTGCGAGGCCGTGTATGACTGGGGAAAGGACACCGAAAGCATCAAATTTAAGATCGTGGAAAGGGTTCCGCAGGCGGCGTGCGCGCTGCACAAGGGACCGTATTCGGAACTCAACAAGGCATACGGTGCCGTCTTCAAATGGATCGAGGACAACGGGATGATCCCCGCGGGCAATCCCCGCGAATCTTACATCGACGGGATCTGGAATGATCCTGATCCGAGGAACTGGCTCACCGAGGTCCAGGTGCCGGTGATGGGCGGTTGAGGGGCCTTCATAGTGTACCGCCTGAACGCCGCTACACCATTTACACGGCGCCGCATTTCCGGTATCTTCGGAACCGACCATTGCCATCTCGAGGAGTCCTGTAGCGCGATGAGAAGATAATCAGGGGAACCGGAAACAGACAAAGCGGCGCGTTTCCTCCCGATCGTCGAGCCGCTCATATGGAACCGTCATCCATGAGGAGTCACTATGAGCAGAGAACTTCTTACCGTTACCGGCCTTCGCTTTCAATACGACACATCCCTCGCTCCCGTCCTCTCAGGCATCAGCTTCACCTGCGCGCCCGGCTGGACCGGCGTCATCGGCGACAACGGGTCTGGAAAGACCACCCTTCTCAGAATCCTGGCGGATGAACTGCGGCCGCAGGCGGGAACCGTCATTGGACCCGAACACCGGCTCTACTGCAGGCAGGAAACGTCCGCCCCTCCCGAGCAACTCCCGTCCTTCTTCGAAAGCTTTTATGGCGGGGACAACACGGCGGGAAAGCTCTTCAGCATCCTGGGCTTGGATCACGACTGGCCTTACCGCTGGGAAACCCTGAGCCAGGGGGAACAGAAACGGGCCCAGCTCGCCACCGCCCTCTTCCAGACCCCCGATCTTGTCGCGCTGGACGAGCCGGGCAATCACCTCGACGAGGAGGCACAGGGGATCCTCCTTACCGGCATGAGAACCTTCGACGGGATCGGGCTGGTGGTGAGCCATGACAGGAGCTTCCTCGACAGGATCTGCACGTCCTTCCTCTTCCTTGAAAACGGCGTCGTGACTGTCCGTTCGGGCTCGATCGAGGAATGCCTGGAACAACAAAGGCGGGAGACGGCGGAAGCGCAGAGGAGATACGAAAAGGCGAGGAAGCTCTACCAGCGCATTAAGCGGGAAGCACAGCTGCAGAGGGAGAACCAGGACAGACACCGGAAGGATTATTCGAAGCGCGGCCTTGATCACAAGGATCACGACGCCAGGAACAGGATCGACTGCCTCCGGGTGACGGACAAGGACGCGGTCGGAGCCAGGCTCTATCATTCGATGGCGGTCCGTGCGGACAGGGCACGGAAGGAGATAGACGCCGCCGTCTGCCCTGGTTTCAGAAAGAGAGGGATCACCCTACGGGGTTCCTCGTGCGGATCGGACATGATCGCGCGGCTTCCCGCCGGCTCCATTCGGCTCGGCGCCGAGCGGTGCCTCAGGTACCCTGAACTGGTCATCAGGCCGGGAGAAAGGATAGCCCTCACCGGACCGAACGGGCAGGGGAAAACGACCCTCGTGCGGGCTCTGATCCGGGAGGGTTTCGCATCGGGCGGCAATGCGGTTGGTGATGCCGTCGGCGCGGGAAGGTACCGGGCAACCGACTCCAACGGCGGCGAGACTTCAGGCGATGCCGCTGGCTCGGACAGATACCGGGCAGCAGGCCCCGCACTCTGCATGAACGCCGATGGCCCGGCCGTGCCTGACCGCGTCCTCTACCTTCCGCAGGAACTTTCCAAACAGGACAGGGAAGAGATGCTCTCCCGCTTCCGCTCCTTTGCGGACGCGGAGCGGGGAACCGTACTCTCCCACTACGCGAGACTGAACGGGAATCCAGGCCAGATTAGCGGCCCCGACACCCTCAGCCCCGGCGAGACACGCAAGCTCTTCCTCGCCATGGGCCTCACGGCAGGCTGCGTCCTCGTCATCCTGGACGAACCGACGAACCACCTCGACCTCTCCTCTCGGCAGTGCTTAGAGGAAGCGCTGTCCGAATACGACGGAGCCATCCTCCTCATCAGCCACGACCGGAGCTTCAGGACGGCGCTTGCCGAAACGGAGTGGCGGATTACGGGCGGAATCCTCTCGATCGTGGAATGAGCGTGTAGAGTTGAAAGCCGGTTCCCGCACGGGGGCAAGGACTCCGGGCGAATCCGCGGAGCGTGGACCGGACAGCATCGCCTCTCGGAAAAAAAAGGCCCCTCCGGCAGTGCAGCCGGCGAGGCCTCTCTCCACGATGCCGGTGGGTAAATGCCCCGGCCGGCTTACCTCCTACACGCTGGGCTTGATCTTGTTCTTCGTGGCCAGCATGGCGATGAAGTAGACGATGCCCGCAAAGACGATCGTGTCCAAAGCCGCGATTGTCGTAAACTGCCATTTGAGTTTCTGCGAAACAAAGCCGAACACGACGCCGAGGACCCAGCAGGCAACTGGAACGATCCGGATCCCGGGAGTTTTGTCGAGCTCCGCAGGGTTGTACATCCGGTTCTTCTCGCTCTTGAACAGGAAGAAATCGAGGATCATGATCGCAGCCGCCGGCGGAATGACAACAGCGATGATCCCGAGGAAGGACTGGAAACCCTGCGAGGTGTTGATACCCAGGAGGGCGAGGATCGTGCCGATGGCCGCCGATACGACGGTGATGATCCACTTGGGAACTTTGGGGAGCATGGCGTTGATCGAAAGAGCGCCCGAGTAGAGATTGTTGTCGTTGGTCGTCCAGGCCGCGAGGATGATGGTGATGACGGCGAGGAACGCCCAGAAGCCGGACTTGTTGGCCAGCATCATCTTGGAGAAGTCTAGCTCCCCGCCTGATCCGACGACCATGATGGACGCGAGGATGAGGACGAGGGGGAACCCGATCATCATACCGAAAAACATCCCGCCGCCGGCCGCCTTCGGCCCTTTGGCGTACCGGGTGACGTCTGGCGCGATCAGGGCTCCCATGATGAAGGTGCTGATGACGATACTGGCGGCCATGCCCATCGGAATGGGTTGGGCGGGGACAGCGTTCACGGCGTCAGAGAACTTCATCTCGCCGCTGTAAATCGAGAAGATTGTCGCAACGAGGATGATGAGAAGCAGGGGGATCGCGAAAGCGGTCAGTTTCTCGATAGCCTTGAATCCGATCATGGCGGTAAGGGTCATGAGCGCTCCGCCGACGACCTTCATGAGCCATACGGGAATTGCGTTTCCGAAAACGAAGACAAGGCCCCCGTCCCCGAGCCCGGCGGCCATGAAACCGAGTTGGACGCCGAACC
>CAZPZF010000025.1:17301-19421 GCA_964590705.1 uncultured Spirochaetales bacterium
GGACAGCGCGGTGGAGAGCTTTGTCCTCGCGCCGATGATTCCGGAAAGGACCGCGACGACCGTGAGGACAGCGGCGCCGATGATGAACGACCCGAGAGCCGTCTTGAATCCTGCCATGCCCGCGATCATCCCCGCCACGAGGAACGCCGGCAGGCACACCGCGACTCCCCAGTACACGATCCCGATGGCGAACCATCCCTTCTGTTCGCTCTCAGGCACGGGAGCCGCCCCATAGTCCTCGAAAAGGGCTTTCTTCTCTTCCATTCATTCCACTCCTTTATTTGGCGTAGCGCGGCTGTGAAAGCCGCGCAAAGAACGATGAAATCATCGGATGCCCGCGGCGGGATATCGCCTGACCGGGCAGCCGGACTCCGCCGCAACGGGAATCACCGTTTCCGGAGGTCTCCCACGGCTTTTACCCTGAAGCGGACCGCGTTCGAAGGCAGGTAGGCAAGGGGAATCTCCTCGATCTCCACAATGCTTACGGTTTTTTCGTCCGCGCCAGCCCTCACCGCTTCGGCCGCGGCCTTTGCCTTGACTTCGGCCATGACGGTTTCCCGTCCCCTGCCCGCCACGTCGAAGACCCCGTCCACGGCGCCGGACACCTGGGCGATGGCAGCGCCGATGGCGTTGGCCACGTCGAAGTTTACGGGGCGGATGACGCGGCTCGCCCCCGCCAGGGAGTCTGGAAGGATCACGCTTCCGCCCCCGACCAGAACGACGGGGACGCCGGCCGACGATGTCTTCATCTTGTCGATCACGACCTCGGTCATGGCCTTCATGACCGCCGCCGCCTTATCCGCCTTCTTCCTGTCGATCCCACCGGCCAGCGCCGGGTTCCCCATTCGCGCAAGCCCGGCGGCGACTGCGATGTCGCTCGCGGTGAGGGTCTTCCCGCCGAACACCAACGCCTCCGTGCCGATCCGATACCCGACCGATCGGGGTCCGACCGTGATCGGCTCGGAATTCAGATCGACCAGCGAACCGCCTCCGAGGCCGATGGAGATCAGGTCCGGCATCCGGAAATTGGTCCTGACGCCTCCGATCTCCGCGGCCGCGCTCGATTCCCGGGGGAAGCCCTTGCTCAGAACGCCCACATCGGTCGTCGTGCCTCCGACATCCACGACGATTCCGTCGGCGATGCCTGACAGGTACGCCGCGCCCCGCAGGGAATTGGTCGGGCCCGATGCCACGGTGAGCACCGGGTACTGCATGGCGTAGGTCACGGCCATAAGGGTCCCGTCGTTCTGCGTGATGAACAGCTCCGCCTTGATGCCGTGCTTCTTCAGTGCGTCCCGGAAGGATCCGTAGGCCCGCTCCGCGAGCCTGCGGATGGCCGCGTTCAGGATCGCCGCGTTTTCCCGCTCGATGAGACCGATACTGCCGATCTGGTTTGAAAGGGTGACGGGAAAATCCTTTCCGAGAGCTTCGGCCGCCATCTCCGCGACCATCTCCTCCTGCGCGTGGTTGACCGGGGCGAAGACCGAGGAAACCGCGAGCGCTTCGGCTCCTGCCTTAGCTGCTCCCTCCAGGGCTTTACGGATCTCGTCGCGGTCAGGCTCGCCGATGAGGGCTCCGTTGTACTCGTAGCCCCCCTTCACGATCGCGTAGTGGCCTCCGAGGGTTTTCAGGAGATCGTCGGGCCAATCGGCGAACGGAGGAATGGAGTAGCCGGAGGGACCGGAGAGGCGGACGACCGCCACCCGTGAAAGGCCCTTGCGCTCCACGATGGCGTTCGTCGCGTGGGTGGTGCCAAGCATGGCGTCCGCGATGGAGGAGGGGGAAACCTTCGATTCCCGCAGGACCAGGTCGACGACGCCGTCGATTCCCGACGACACGTCAGGGGTCGTCGCGACCTTTCCTTTGGCGATGACCCTGTTCGATTCGTCAAGGATGACGCCGTCGGTGTTGGTTCCCCCCACGTCGATTCCGAGCCGATAGTTCATCTCGCACCTCCCGCAAGCTTTTCGATGGGCACATAGTCGAGGTCGTACTTGAAGTACCGGGGACCCACCTGCCTGATCCCTGCCTCGGTCCGCCAGATCGGGTTGCATGGCATCCCGATCACCACGCACCGGCACCCGTACCGGAGGTACTCGGTCGTGATGGGGAGACCCCGG
>CAZPZF010000026.1:0-16396 GCA_964590705.1 uncultured Spirochaetales bacterium
TTCCCCGAGGAGCCAGAAGTGAACCGATCCGGCAGAAGAATCACCGTTGAGAGGAAAACCAAAGAGACCGAGATCCGTCTGACCCTTGACCTGTCGGGCGGCAGGGAGGTATCGATCCATTCAGGAGTGCCTTTCCTGGACCATATGCTGACATCTATGGCCTTTCATGGCGGGTTCGGCCTCGAGATAACGGGTTCGGGCGATACGCAGATCGATCTCCACCACCTTACGGAAGACACGGGCATCGTTCTCGGAAAGGCGTTTGCCGACGCGATCCCCCCGGACAGGGGATTCCGCAGGTTCGGCCACGCGGTGATTCCCATGGACGAAGCGCTGTGCGAAGCAGCGGTCGATGTATCGGGAAGGCCTTTTATCGCTCTTCAGGCCAGATTCCCCCAGCCGGTCTGCGGGACCTTCGATATGGCCCTCCTCACGGAGTTCTTCCGAGCCTTTGCTCACAACGGCGGCATCACTATGCACCTCATCTGCCGTTCCGGGGACAACAGCCATCACATCGCCGAGGCCCTGTTCAAATCGCTTGGGAAGGCCCTCGCATTCGCCTATACGCCGTCTGAACGGGGAGAACCCCTCCCCTCGATAAAGGGAACGCTTTAGGACCTCGGGCCGTTCACCGGAAATCCACGCTGTATCCAGAAGTGGAGGAACCGAGAATATTGCGTGTGTGCAACGGTTGCCGTTGCAGTTCCGAGGAAAATTCTATATGATTGACGTAAACGATCATAGCCAAGAAAAAACGATGCAGGATGAAAAACAAGGATTTATCAAAACAACGAAGAAACCGCCGATCCTCACGAGCGAACAACGGGCGGCGCTCATCCGCAGAGGCAACACACTTTTTAATTCGGGAAACTTCGATACCGCGCAGAAGATCTTCGTCACCACCAAGTATACCGATGGTCTTATACGCATGGGAGATTACTATATGAAGAGGAGAGAACCCCTTGAAGCGCTCAAGATGTACCGCCTGGCTCCTGCCCATGATAAAGCCGAGGAGCTGATGGGCCGGGTAGTGGCGGTGATTAAACACTGGCTCTCCGATGAAGGAACAACAGAACATGACCGATGACATTCGCGAGGAAAACGAGTCCCTCGAAGAGAAGGACACCGAAAACACCGAGCTGAGCGAAATCTCAGAACTCTCCAAGCGGGGATATCAGCTTCTCAAGGAAAACCTCATCTCCGACGCCGAGGATTGTTTTCAGCAGATCCTGGACAAGGATCCCATAAACAATTACGCCCTGGTCGGAATGGGGGACGCCGCGAGGAAACGGGGAGATTACAAAACGGCGATCGTCTACTACCAAAAATGCCTCGACGTTTTCGAGGAGAACAACTACGCGCTATTCGGCCTCGCCGACTGCTACAAAGCGCTGAAGCAGTACAACCACGCCATCCGGATCTGGGAACGCTACCTCAAGCACGACGATACGAACGTCACCGTTCTCACCCGGATCGCCGACGCATACAGGAAGGTCAGGAATTTCCGGAAGTCCAAGGAGATCTACCTGCGGGTCCTCGAAATGGAGGAGGACAACCCGTACGCCCTGATCGGCCTCGGACATCTCCACTACGACTTCAAGGAGTACTTCCAGGCGCTCAAGTACTGGGAACGGATGGTGGAGATCCACAAGGAGGATATAGACATACGGGTTCTGACATCGCTCGGCAACTGCCATCGGAAGATGAAGACCTTCGAGAAGGGACTTGACTACTTCCAGTGGGCGCTGGAACTCGAACCGAAGAACTTCTACGCTCTCTTCGGCATCGCGGACTGCTACCGCGGGCTGAACGAGCAGGATAAATCCCTGATCTACTGGAACCGTATCCTCGAAGGGGATCCAAACAACAAGGTGATCCTGACGAGGGCCGGGGATGCCTACCGGCAGATGGGCGAATACGAGACCGCGGAGGAGTATTACCGGAAGGCGCTTAATATCGAATTCGACGTGTACGCCATCCTCGGGCTCGCCCTCATCAACAAGGGCAAGGGGAAGTACCGTGAAACCATCGAGAGCCTCTCGAGCCTGCTGCGCACGGATCCAAAAAACCACCGTCTGTACACCGAGATCGCGGAGTGCCATCTCAGGCTGAACGAAAAGGAGAAGGCGCTGGACGTGCTCATGCAGTATCAGAGGCTCGGCCTTCGCAACCAGCATGTACAGAGCATGATCGAGAACATCCGGCAGGGATGATCCCGTCGGAACGACGGTCCGTTTCACCATGAACGATATCCATTCCCTCACGCCGGAAGAACTCGCCGCAGACCTCGGTCTCTCCCCTCCGTTCAGGGGGGTCCAGCTGTTCAAGGGGATCCACCGGGACTTGGCTGTTTCGTACGATCAGATCACCGCGCTTCCCTTCCCGCTCAGGACGAGGCTCGCTTCCTCTCACCCGCTTGATCCCTACTCCATCGATCGGGATCTCACGGATTCGGATGGTACCCGAAAACTCCTCGTCCGGTTTCCGGACGGCCTTGGCGTGGAGATGGTGCGCCTCTTGGACGAGCATGGAAGGGCCACCGCCTGCGTATCGACGCAGATCGGATGCGCCATGGGCTGCCGGTTCTGCAGGACCGCGGGAATGGGTCTGAAACGGAACCTCAGCGCGGGTGAGATCGTCATCCAGGCGCTGATCCTGGCCCGGCTTCACGGCGGCCTGGACACCATCGTATTCATGGGGATGGGAGAACCGCTCTCGAATTTTGACGCCGTTCAAAAAAGCGTGGAGATCCTCAGCCATCCAAAGGGATGGGCCTGGAGCCTCAAACGGATGACCATATCCACATCTGGCCTGGTTCCCGGCATCCTCCGCCTGGCGGAAGAAGGACCCCGGGCGAGGCTCGCTGTTTCCCTGAACGCAGCGGAAGATGATAAACGTCGTGCCCTCATGCCTGGAGCGGGACGGTACCCCCTTTCTGCGCTGAAGGAGGCTCTGCTCCTCTACCAGAGGAAAACGGGGAAACGCGTCACCCTCGAATGGGTTCTCCTCCGTGGGGTCAACTCGGGACCGGAGGACGCTAAGGCGCTCGCGCGTTTCGTCAAGGGACTTTCCGTAGTCGTCAACGTAATCCCCTGGAACGGCGTTCCCGGCCTCCCCTTCGAGGAGCCGGATCGGGAGGAGGTGGATGATTTTGTCAGGAGGATCGGTGAAGCAGGAATGACAGTCACCAGACGCTACCGCCGCGGAAGGGGAATCAACGGCGCCTGCGGACAGCTGGCGACGTGATTGCCGTAGCCGGACTCGAGGGACACCCGACGGCCGTGAAGGGATCGGCCCACGGGCGTTGAGCGGCGAGCGGGTCCGTTGCTCAGGGATTGCCGGTGGGATCCGTAAGGACCGCCCTGATCCTCCTGACCCCTGCGGATGACGACTGCTCCTTCTCGATGACGAATCTCCCGAGGACTCCGGTCCGTTCGACATGGGGCCCCCCGCAGACTTCCTTGGAATAGTCGCCTACCGTGTAGACCTTCACCTTTTCCCCATATCGTTCGCCGAAGAAGGCATAGGCACCCGCTCTTTTCGCCTCTTCGAGCGTCATCACCTCCATGGTGACGGGCAGGTCCCGTGCGATCACCTCGTTGACGATCTTTTCGACCCGGCTGATCTGTTCGTCTGTCATGCGGTCGTTGTGCGAAAAATCGAAGCGGAGGCGTTCCGGGGTGATGTTGCTCCCCTTCTGCATCACGTGATCCCCAAGAACGATATGGAGAGCCCGGTGGAGGAGGTGGGTGGCCGTATGCAGACGTGTCGTCATCTCCGAGTTGTCTGCGAGCCCCCCTTTGAAGGTTTTCTCGGCCCCCTTCTTGGAGAGTTCCTGGTGGTCCTGAAACGCCTCATCGAAGCCCTTGCGGTCAACGGAGAGGCCGAATTCCTTGGCGATCTCTTCGGTCATCTCGACCGGGAAACCATAGGTATCGTAGAGTTTGAACGCGATCCGCCCCGGGATGGTCCTGGCAGGGTTCTTCAGCAGATTCGGAACCATCTTCTCGAACTCGTGCTCCCCCTTCTGCAGGGTATCGAGGAATCTCTCCTCCTCCCGGGTGAGTTCCGAAAGGACCATCTCCCGATTCCTGACGAGTTCCGGATAGGTCTCCGCGTAGAGATCGATCACGATTTCCGCCGGACCCGCGAGGAACGGTTTATTGATTCCCAGCTTCCTCCCATGCCTGCACGCGCGCCTGATGAGGCGTCTGAGGATGTAGCCCTGCCCCAGGTTGGAGGGTTTGACCCCGAGATCGTCTCCCAGGATGAATACCGCCGCCTTCAGATGGTCCGTGACGATACGGATCGAGATATCCGCCTCCGGCGACGAGCCGTATGTCCTGCCGGCACGTTCCTCGACTGCCGCCACGATGGGAGCGAAGAGCTCGATCTCATAGACTGAACCCTTTCCGTTCAGCACGGCGACGGTGCGCTCGACGCCCATACCGGTGTCCACGCACTTTCTGGAAAGGGGGATGAAGCTGCCGTCAGCCTGCTTATTGTACTGCATAAAGACATCGTTCCAGATCTCCAGATATTTTCCGCACCCGCAGCCGGGTCGGCAGTCCGGACCGCAGGATCTCTTTCCCGTGTCGTAGAACATCTCGGAATCTGGTCCACAGGGTCCCGTTTCCCCGGCCGGGCCCCACCAATTGTCGGATCTGGGAAGATAGTGGATCCTCTCCGATGGAACTCCCATCCTCTTCCAGATCTCGGCGGCTTCGTGGTCAGGGGGTACAGATTCGTCCCCCGCGAAGACAGTGACGGAGAGGAGGGCGGGATCGATCCCGAGCCACCGGGGAGACGTGAGGAATTCCCAGCTCATGGCGATCGCCTCTTCCTTGAAGTAATCTCCCAGCGACCAGTTGCCGAGCATCTCGAAGAAGGTCAGGTGGCTTTCGTCCCCCACTGCATCGATATCGCCTGTCCTGATGCATTTCTGGAAATCGACGAGCCGCTTCCCGCTCGGATGCGGTTCGCCGAGGATATAGGGGACGAGGGGATGCATCCCCGCCGTGGTGAAGAGGACCGTAGGATCGTTTTCTGGAATGAGGGATTTCCCCGAAACAACGGCGTGATTTTTTCCCTGGAAAAACCGGAGATATGTGCGGCGTAGTTCGTCTGCTGTCATAGGAAATGAATAGTACGGTTCGGGCGATCATGTGTCAAGCTTCCCCGTCGGCCGTATCAGCTATTGATCGCTCAAACGATCCATAGTACTTTATCACTATGGCACGAAGAAACGGCGGAAGGGATGACATCATCGTCGGAATCATCATCGCGGCGATATTCGGCTTTCTCTTCCTGAGCGGCCGGGGCACCTTTTGGATATTCCCATGCGTCTTCGTCGGTGTGATTCCGGTCGTACGGACGATCTTTTCTCAGAACGAAGGGAAAAAGCGGATCGGTGAATCCTCGGAGACGACCCAGAAACAGCGCACCGTGGACAAGGAAAAGCAGATCCTGGCAGTCGCGCAGAAGGAAAGGGGAAAGATCACCCCTTCTCTTGTAGCGCTGAAGACTTCGCTCTCGATCGAGGAAGCAGAGCAGGTTTTGCAGGACCTCGTAAGACGGGGGCATGCCTCGATGGAAGTACTGGGAGACGGGAGGATAGAGTACCGGTTTCCCGAGTTCATGTCCGGCGGGAGTTCAGATTCCGGTTAGAAATCCTCGAGATCCTGCGCGGAAGAACCGCCCATCAGGTCGGGGAAAAGGTACACGATGCTCCCCGATTTGCTCACCCTCATCTCGACATAGCCCTTGGCCGCGAGTTTTTCAAGATACGCCTTCGCGTCATCGAGGGTGATGTCGCCTTCGAGGGCCACCAGCGAGGGAGAAACGCGCCCGTTGTTTTTCTTGGCCGCCCGGAGGATCACCTTTTCCACCGTGTCCTTCTTGATGTCTCTGCGGATCTCGCTGCGGAAATCGCTCCTATCACGCTGATATGAACCCGGCTCACCCCTTCCGATGTCTCCCTCCAAGGCGTTCCGGTATCCGAGCCTGAGATTCGCCTCGCGAACCTGCCCCGGAAGGGTTACAAGATCGTAAAGGCACCCGATGCCGAAGAGCCCCCCGGTCACCATGTAGAGGAGTCCCGAACCGATCTTGCCGAGGTAGAACCTATGGAAACCGAGGGCTCCGAATCCGGAGAGGAACCATAGGATATACGCGAGCGACGTGGAATACAAAAAAAGCCTCCAAACTATTCCTTAGATAAAATATTCATTTTCCCGGTGTATTACAAGCCTTTTTTCGGATTCCATCTTCCAGAGATAGTCCAGGAAGTCTTTAGTGATCTTGTCGACTTCGGAGCGTTTCATGGAACCGAGATGCGCGGATTCCTCGACGATGAAGTCCCTTCTCCGTTGCGAAACGCACGATAGGAAGCGTTCCCGGACCGGATCCGGCTTTCCCTTGATGAGGACCGCGATCTCCTGATCGCTGTAGTCCCGGAGGATGTCCTGAAGATCCGTGTCATCGATGGAGAAGATGACGTCTATCGTGAAGAGCTTCTCCTTCACCTGCTCGGATAGCACGGCGTCCGCGTCTGACATCTCCTTTAGGATACGCTCTTCGGCTGCGAGATCCATGTGCTTGAGGATATCCGCGAGAGCCGTGGCTCCGTCTATCTGCTCGGTCACAATCGTACCCTGCGTCCGCAGACGCTCCTTAAGAACCTCCTCCATCTTCGAGAAGACCAGGGGATCGATCCTGTCCATCCTGGCCATCCTGAGTAGGACCTCTTTTCGAACATCCGGCGATAGGAAGGAGACGACAGCGGAGGCCTTCCTCGGATCCAGGAAGCGGAGGATGACCGACTGGACCGGCGGCGGTTCGTCCTTGAGGAGGAGGATGATCTGCTGATCCTCGAGGTCATCCATGAAGGCGAAGGGCCGTTCCCCCTCGATCGGGACCGCCCGCTTCAGCAGCTCGGTTCCCCGTTCCTCCCCGAACGCGGCTACGAGAAGCTCACGCGCGGTTTCCAGGCCGCCCCGAGGCTCCCGCACGGTCTTCGCCAATACCCCGAACTCGTCGAGGAGCTTGACGGCCTCGACCCGCTCGATCCGCTTGATCCGGGCGATCTCCCTGGAAAGATCCTCGATCTCGTCCGGGGACAGGTGCTGGACGACCTTGACCGCCTGGTCCTTCCCGAGCAGGAGGAGCAGTTTGGCCGCCTTACGGACCCCTCCTCCTTTCTGAACCTTGAGAAGCCCCTCTAGAGGGGAACCGGAAGCCGGTTCCGGGATAGGCGGCACCTTCTCCCGCGCCGAAGCCTGCCGGCCTCCAGACGCGGCCTGCCGGCCTCCAGACGCGGCCTTGATAGAATTCGGAGCGGGACCTGCAGCCGGACGCTTGGCCGCGTCCCTCCCGGCGCCTTTCTTCTTCGGGTCGCCGTTGCTCGCCGCCTTTGAAGCCGCGGCCGGAGGCCGACCTGCCGCTCCCTTTCCGGCTTCCTTTCTGTACGCCTCTATCCCATGGGGAAGCTTGCTCATGCGCTCATAGTACCAGGGGGCCCGTACGGGGTCAATGGAAACGATGAAGATATCAACGAAAGCGGGACGGAGCCATCCATCTTGCCACCCGCCACCCATTGCCCTTTCCGGAGTTTTTCTGTAAGATAATCGGGCTGTGCATCCTACTGCATCAGCCCCATGTCAAGAGACATGAAAAACCGTCCAAGGAGTCTTCAATGAAACGTTCTATTCTCATTCTCGGGGCGATCTTCTTCCTCGTCGCCGGCGGCGTGTTCGCGGACAAGGCCGCTGATCCCTCCGATGTCCTCGAAGCCAGGTACAACGAAGCAGGCCAGCTGAACTTCACCGCCGCGGCCAGCTTGAACTTCTACGGTTTCTCCCCCGTTGTCGGGATCGAATACATCATGGGTCCCATCGACTTCATCCCGTCGTTCCCCATGGAATGGGGCCTCGGAGTCAAGGGTATCTTCGATATCTACTTCTTCACCGGCTATTCTGGCTTTGGGTGGTCCGCGGCTCCCGTAGCGACCCTGCATAAGGGCCTCAACTTCGGCGAAAAGCTCGAATTCGACGTCTGCGTCTCGGCCGGTCTCGGCCTCTACGGCGGAACCTATCACCCGGGATTCAACCTTGGTTTCGCGACCTTCGAAACGGTCAGCTGGAAACTCAACGAGGGATTCTGGATCATCGCGGACTACGGCTACATCGGCTGGCAGTCGGTCTACGGTCTGGGGATCAAGCTCGAACTGTGATCGCCTCTAGCGCGCGGACACGATAGCACGCGGACACGCTGTGGGGCTGACCCGCCTTCGCGCGGAACGAAAGAGAGGGGCGAACGGAATGTTCGTCCCTCTTGACATTTTTTCCTATCCTTTCTATAAACATAGCCGAGCCGCTGTAGCTCAGTTGGTAGAGCAGTGGACTGAAAATCCACGTGTCAACAGTTCAATTCTGTTCGGCGGCATAAAACCGTCCCCGGTTTCCGGGACGGTTTTTTTATGGCAGGATCGTGACGGTTACGGCTTTCTTCTCGTCAATGTCGATCACGCAGAAGTTTCCGTGCCGAAGCGGCCCCGGATTCACGAGAAGGGTCCCGCCGAGGCGGTCGATTCCGGCGGCCTCATGGATGTGCCCGCAGAGGCACAGGAGGGGATTCGTCCTCTCCAGCCAATCCCGGATAGCTTGGCTTCCCACGTGACGGAACCCCATGACCCTGTCGAGCCTGGTCTGCCGAGGCGGCTGATGGCTGACGAAAATCACGGGCTCTCCCGATTCGATCCCCTCCTCCATTCCCGCGAGCATGGTTTGAAACTCGTCGTCGGAGAAGACGTTCGGCGTGGCCATCGGGCCCGGAAGCGCCCCTCCGATTCCCGCGATGGCCATGCCCCCGAATCGGACGATTCTTCCGTGGAGATTGATCCCTAGATCGTCGAAGTACTCGATGGCCTCGGGCGTATCGCAGTTACCGGGAACGAGAAGGATCTGCTTTCCGGTCGAACGAAGGGCGTCCAGAACCGCGGCAGCCTCCTCCCGCCCTCCGAAATGGGTGATGTCGCCCGCGGCGAGGATGCAGTCGACGGTGGAGGCCGTCTCCAGGATCGACGCGCCGATGGAGCCGTGAATGTCTGTCAGGCCGAGCAATCTCATCCGCGGCTCCTATCGTTCACGGATCACGCGGAAATAGCGCTTCTTGCCCGCGCGCAGGAGGAGTTCGTCGCCGTCGAGCCAGGTCGCGTCGACGATCGTTTCCGGGCTCTCCACCTTCCGGTCGTTCACCGAAGCGCCCCCCTGCTCGACGAGCCGTCTGGCCTCCCCTCGGGAAGCGCAGAGAGCGGTACGCGCGAACAGGTCCAGCACGCCGATGCCCGCGGCCAGTTCCGAGGCGGACACGGAGATCGAGGGGATCGCCGAGGTGTCCTCTCCGGAGGAGAAGGCGGCGCGGGCCGCCTCCATGGCCTTGGCGGCCGCCTCCTCTCCGTGCACGATCTTCGTGAGTTCGAAGGCCAGGACCTCCTTTGCGTGGTTGACTTCCTTGTCGCGAAGTTGTCCCAGCTTCCGGATCTCGGAGACGGGGAGGAAGGTGAACAGGAGGAGGAATTTTTGCACATCCGCGTCTGCGACATTCCGCCAGTACTGGAAGAATTCGTAGGGGCTCACCATCTCGGGGTCGAGAAAGAGGGCTCCCCTCTCCGTCTTGCCCATCTTCTTTCCGTCGGAACGGGTCACGAGCGGGAAGGTGAGGGCGTACGCCTCCTTTCCCTCGATCCGCCGCACTAGGTCGGCTCCGGCGACGATATTTCCCCACTGGTCGTCCCCGCCCGCCTGCAAGGCGCAGCCGTAGCGCTGGTTGAGCACGAGGAAATCGTACGACTGGAGGAGCTGGTAGTTGAACTCGATGAAGGAGAGCCCCGTCTCGAGGCGCATCTTGTAGGTCTCGAAGGAGAGCATCCGGTTCACCGAGAAGTGCTTCCCGATGTCCCTGAGAAAGTCGATGTAGTTGAGGCCGGCGAGCCAGTCGGTATTGTCGAGCATCAGGGCCCTGTCTCCGCTGAAATCGATAAAACGGGAGATCTGCTTCTTGAAGAACTGCCCGTTCTGGGCGATCTGCTCATAGGTGAGCATCTTTCTCATCTCGGTCTTTCCCGATGGGTCGCCGATACGAGCAGTTCCACCCCCGATGAGCGCGATCGGCCTATGGCCCGCCCGCTGGAGATGGGCCATGGCGAAAAGAGGGACAAGATGTCCCGCGTGGAGGCTCTTCGCAGTCGGGTCGAATCCGATATAGAAGGTCACCTGCCTCGAGCAGAGGAGCTTTTCGAGGGACTCCTCGTCCGAGCACTGCTGGACAAAGCCCCTCTCTTTCAGTTCACGCAAACCCTCGGGCATCGTCATACCCTCCTGTATTTCCTGATCTCTTCCCGTATCTTCCCGGCCAACTCGGCGATGGGAAGCCGGATCTGCTCCATCGGATCCCTGAACCTCAGGGTCACTGTCCTGTCCTCCTTGGTCTGATAATCGACAGTGACGCAGAAGGGCGTTCCGATCTCGTCCTGCCGCCGGTAGCGCCGGCCGATCGCTCCGCTCTGGTCGTAGAACGTGGAGTAATCCTCCCTGAGGGCCAGTTCGATCGCCTTCGCGATCTCCGCCAGGCCGTCCGGCGTCACGAGGGGGAACACCCCGACCATGACAGGGGCGATGGCCGGATGGAGGTGCAATACGACGCGGGTGTCTCCCTCGGCCACGACTTCCTCGTCATAGGCGTCGCAGAGTACCGTGAGAACGGTTCTGGTAAGCCCCGCCGAGGTCTCTATGACAAAGGGGGTGAACCGGTTGTTGTTCTCGTCCAGATAGGTCAGATCCTTGCCGGAGAACTCGCCGTGCCTGCGCAGGTCGAAGTCCGTCCGGTTGTGGATCCCCTCCAGCTCCTTCCACCCGAAGGGGAACTCATACTGGATGTCATAGGCGGCCTTCGCGTAGTGGGCAAGCTCATCGGGGCCGTGCTGATGGAACCTGAGTTTCTCCTCGCGGATGCCCAGTTTCCTGTAGTAGTCCCATCTCTTCTGCTTCCAGCGGGAAAACCACTCCTCGTCCTCCTTGGGGTCGATGAAGAACTGCATCTCCATCTGCTCGAACTCGCAGGTTCTGAAGATGAAATTCTTGGTGGTGATCTCGTTGCGGAAGGCCTTCCCGATCTGGGCTATTCCGAAGGGGATCTTCACCCTCCCCGACTGGACGACGTTCTTGAAGTTAACATAGATCCCCTGGGCCGTTTCCGGCCTGAGGTACACAATGGAGGCGTCGTCCTCGACCGGCCCTATATGGGTCCTGAACATGAGATTGAAGTTTCGGGGCTCGGTGAGGTCGCCCCCGCATTCCGGGCATTTTTTCGATACCCTGTTTTCGTCGGGGATCATGTCCTCGCGGAAGCGCTGCTTGCACTTCTTGCAGTCGACGAGAGGATCGGTGAAGTTCTCGACATGTCCGGACGCTTCCCACACCCGGGGGTGCATGAGGATCGCTGCGTCTAAACCCACGATGTTGTCGTGGAGCTGGGTCATCTCCTTCCACCAGAAGTCCCGTATCTTGTTCTTCAATTCCACACCGAGGGGGCCGTAATCCCACGCGGAAGAGAGCCCGCCGTATATTTCGCTGGAGGGGAAAATGAAACCTCTCCGTTTGCACAGGGATACAAGGGTGTCCATCGTGACTGTCATGTGATACCTCGGGATCAAGGATATTATTTCGAAAACTCCTCAAGGAGTTTCAGCAGACGATCGATCCGCGCGAGGGCCTTCTCCTTTCCGAGAAGCCTGAGCGATCCGACGAGGGGGGGGCTTATCCTGCTGCCGGTGACAGCAATCCGCAGCGGAGTCATGAGATCGCCCAATTTCACCCCCATCTCCGCCGCCGTGGACCGGAAGGCTTCCTCCGCCTCCTCATCGGTCTGTGAGAACAGCTTTTCAGCGAGGGCGCGGTCGGCTTGGAGCATTCGCACAGCCCCCCGCGCATCCATCTTCTTGGGGATTGCGTCGGCGACCGGGTATTCGGCGATTTCCCTGAAGAGGAAACGGGAGAGGTCCACGACCTCGTTGAGGTATTTCATCCGCTCCTTGAGGATCCCCATCATGGAGACCACCGTCTTCCTCTCCCCTTCGGCCGGAGGATCGGAGACGAATCCCGCCGCCACGAGATAGGGGAACACGAGGGAGGCCAGTTCCTCGTCGCTCTTCTGCCGGATATAGACCCCGTTGTACCACTCCAGCTTCCTGTAGTCGAAGACGCCGGGAGACTTCGACAGTTTTTCCAGCGAGAAGAGTCTTTCGAAATCATCGACGGAGAACAATTCGGTCGTTTCGTCGTAGTGCCACCCGACGAGGGATACATAGTTGATAAGGGCCTCGGGCAGACAGCCCATGGCGCGGAATTCCCGTACCGCGGTTGCCCCGTGGCGCTTGGAGAGCTTCTGTCCGTCGGTGCCCATCACCATGGGCAGATGGCAGTACGCGGGCGGGTCCCAGCCAAAGGCCCTGTATAGGAGGACGTGGAGATTGCCGGACGGGAGCCACTCCTGCGCGCGCATGATATGCGAGATCTCCATGAGATGGTCGTCCACGACATTCGCGAGATGATAGGTCGGAAATCCGTCCGATTTCAGGAGAACCGGGTCGGGATTGATGTCCGTGTTCTTCCGTTCGACGTCGCCGAGGAGGAGGTCATGAAAGACGGTCGATCCTTCGAGAGGTATCCTGAATCGGATGACGGGCCTGACGCCCTGGCCCCTGAGCCTCTTCCTCTCCTCCGCGGAAAGCTCGCGGCAATGGCGGTCGTATCCGTAGCCGGAGGCCCCATGCTCCTCATGCTGGCTCGTGCGGAGAGAGGCGAGCCGCTCCTGGCTGCAGAAGCATTCGTAGGCCTGTCCCGTTTCAAGGAGGTACTGAGCGTGTTTCCGGTAGAGCTCGGTCCGTTCAGACTGGACGTAGGGGCCGAACGGCCCGCCTATATCGGGACCCTCGTCCCACCGGATACCCAACCACCGGAAGGTCTCGGAGAGGGCGGCGAGCCCTTCCTCGCTGTAGCGGCCCTGATCCGTATCCTCTATCCGGAGGATGAACGTGCCGCCCCTGGACCGGGCAAAGAAGTAATTAAAGAGGGCTGATCTGACCCCCCCTATGTGCTGGAACCCCGTCGGCGACGGGGCGTATCGAACGCGAACGCTCATCCTGTCATCCTTTCCGAGGCCGATTCTCCGCGCCTGCCGAGCGGAAGGCCCGGTATCGCCGGCGTGACCTGTCGTATTTCGGATACGGGGATTATATCGGCGGGGGGAAAAGCGGTCAATCGGCGGGGAGAAGGGAACCATCGGGCCGCTGTCGTTCGCCGCCGCCGGGTGAATCGGCTCCTCAATCGAAGAGCGGAAGCTGCCCGTCCCGCGGGGACGTCCGCGCCTTCACGGCCGCTGCCTCGTGCCGCAGGAGGGCGTCTTCGATGGCGGACAGGAACGGACTCCGCTTCCGCTTCATGGTCTTCCCGTACACGGTTCGTTTCTCGGCCCAGGAGAGAATGAGATCGGTCTTGGCCCTGGTCATGGCGACGTAGAGCAGCCGTTTCTCCTCCTCCAGATCGACGCCGTCCGCTTCCGAAAGGGTGCAGGGGAGGATCGAGTCCTCACAGCCTGGAACATAGACCACGTCGAACTCGAGTCCCTTCGATGCGTGGATGGTCATGAGACGCACGCCTCCCTGGTCGCGTCGATCGACGCCTGACGCCAACCGAGCGTTCGAGAGGAACTCCCGCAGCGTCTCTCCTTCCTGCCAATAGCGGGAAAGCTCGTCCTCCCGTATCTCCTCCCTCGTCTTTCCATGATGCCGGGTCCGCCGCTCCCCCTTCCCTATTCCTTCTCCGCCTCCGGCGCCTCCGGCCTTCCGGTATAGGGCAATCGCGTCACGGAGAGTGCGGGGAAGCTCGGCCCCCTGTCCGGAGCGGAACAGGTTCCGGCAGAACAGGAAGAAGGAGCGAAAGGGTTCTCCGCTGAAAACGGATTCGGTCCCGACGGTGACGAAGGGGATCCGATGATCCCTGAGCGCCTTCTGAAGGCGTGGGATCTGCATTCCCGTTCTGCAGAGCACGGCTATATCGGAAAGGGAAACGGATGGGTTGCCGCCAGGCTGCACCTCCGGGGACGTTCCCCCATCTCCCGAAGTTATCCCGCTGTCGAAAGAGAAGAAGCTGAACCCCCCCGTCCTCTTTTCGATATCCCTCGCGATCTGCTCGGCCTCCGCCGCCTCGGTGGGCACTTTCATGACGGAGATCCTGACCCCTTCTCGCAGCCCCGCCAACGCTTCACCGCCCCTGCCGATGACCTGCGCGGACGCGTCCAGGATGATGCGCGGGCATCGGTAGCTGAGGGACAGCGTAAAAACGCGGACATCGGGAAAATCGGCCATGAATCGTTCGATGAACGCGGGGGAAGCGCCCCTGAAACGGTAGATCGACTGGTTCGGGTCGCCGATAGCGCAGATCTTCAGGGGATCGGGTGCCCCGATCCCGGAGAGAAGCGGGACGAGCCGCTACTGGGCCGGATTGATATCCTGGAATTCGTCGATGAGCAACCAATCGATCGTCCCTCGCACCTCCTCCCGAATCTCGTCCGAAGACTGGAAGAGGGTGACCGGAAGATACACGAGGTCATCGTAATCGAAGAGATCCTCTTTCGCGAGGAGATCCTGATACATCCGGAAGAGGCCGGACTCCTCGGATCCCTCGGCGGGCATCGGGACGACCATGTTTTTCACCCGTGTCGCGAGCGCGATGATCGCCCTTCTCCTCTCCTCCCGGTCGATCCCCGCATCCTTCAATAAGAGATGCTTGTCCTGATCATCGGCGATCATGAATCGGTCGCTGCGGCCGACGAGCGCGAGCCGCGGTTCGAGGACGGACAGCCCAAAGCCGTGGAAGGTGCGGATCCGCACTCCGCCGGACGACGGGCACCCCTCCCGCTCCCCAACCGCTGAGACGCGCTGCCCGATTTCCCGCGCGGCCTTGTTTGTGAAGGTTACCGCCAGGATCCGCTCCGGCCTCACGCCCGCCTCCAGGAGTTTCACGATCTTGGATACGAGGGTTCTCGTCTTTCCGGTCCCGGGACCCGCGAGGATCAGGGAATCGGCTCCCATGAAACCCGCGGCAGCTTCCTGCTCCGGTGTCCCCTCCTCGAGAATGCCCGGATTCCCCCCCTCCTCTTCTCTCGAGGGTGAGCCGGGCGACCCCTGACCCATGCTCCTCCGCATTTCCCTGAAAGCGGCGACATCGAAATCGACCAGGGGAAGGACCTTCCCTTCCTCGCCATCGGCTCTATTGAGGTCCGCGCGCTCGCTGCCCTGGAAGAGCTGCCCCGCGGTTCGATCTCCGGAAAACGCATCGGATTGCCCTTCCGGCCAGGTCCGTATTCTTCCGTATTCGCCGTCATACCCCGGTTCCGTCAAGACCATGCGCTTCCGCGTCCGCTCGATGGCCGACGCAAGAGGAGCGCCGACCGCCCTCTCGATCTCCCCGCGATCCCGCGAAAGGAGGATCGGAAGCTCAGGACCCAGGCGGTTAAGGCACTCGGCGTATCGGCGACAGACCAGTTTCGATCCGGTTCCGGCGCCGAGGATCTCCGCGAGCAGCTCCTTCAGCGGAATGAGGGAATGGAAGGGATCCCGATGGGGGCGTTCCTCCGCCGTGTCCCGGTCTGCGAGCTGAGCCGCCCGGTTCAATACGCCAACGGTCACCGGCTTTCCACATCGCGGGCACAGCCCCCGGTTCCTGAGGGTTTGAAGCGGATCCCAGGAGATACCGCATTTCCGGTGGCCGTCGAAGTGGTATTTTCCCTCCTGCGGGTAGAACTCGATCGTACCGAGAAAACCGTGTCCCGGCGCCGAAAGCGCGTCCACGATCCCCGGATAGGAGAGCTCCGTATCGAAGATATTCGCCTCCCTTCCGAGCTTGTCGGGGGAATGCGCGTCCGAATTGCTGATTAGCGTATAGTCGTCGAGAAACGAGCACATCCAGTTCATCGGCGGGTCGGAGGAAAGGCCGGTTTCCACCGCGCGGATATGCGGGGAAAGGTCCCGGTAGCATTCGCGGATGGAATCGAAGCCTGACTTGGAGCCGAGCGCGGAAAACCACGGCGTCCAGATGTGGGCGGGCACGAAGAAGATTCGGCTGTCCGCGTCGAGGCACAATTCCAGAAGGTCGCGCGAATCGAGGCCGAGGATGGGGCGGCCATCCGAACGGATGTTTCCGCCCAGCCGCTCGATTCTATCCTGGATCCTCCTGACCGATGCGAAGTCCGGGGCAAAGATCATGTGGTGGATCTTGCGGACTCTACCGCCGAAAGAATAGATCGTGCTGATCTCCGCGGTGAGCATGAAACGGACCGG
>CAZPZF010000026.1:16406-19284 GCA_964590705.1 uncultured Spirochaetales bacterium
AGTCTTCGGTACATTGGCTTGAGCGTGAACAATCCTTCCTCGGCGGGCTCGATCCTCTCCTCAAGAACGGAGACCCAGCCGGGGTGGGTGAAGTCTCCGGTGCCGATGACCCCGATCCCCTTGAGCCGTCCCCAGAGGTCGAGATTTTCAGGTGTCAGCTCCCTGGAGGTCGCTCGGGAAAAGGACGAATGAATGTGGAAGTCGCCGATGAAACGCATGCAGTACTATACACCGGATGCGCCGGAATGGCGACAAGCGCGCATGGTTCCAGGAGCCGCTGGCCATTCCGTCACGTCCTCGATGAAGAGGAATCCGCATCAGCGGAATGATGTCAGTCCGCATTCCGGGCGATGCGGAACCCGAAATCACCCGTGTACTGATAGTACGGCTCCCTTCCGGACAGGCGGCCGAGGTCGAGGTTCGATATGTCGCTCAAGAAACTGGCGCCTCTATGCACCCGGTATGTCCCGATATACGACGGATGCCAGTCGAAGCACATCTCCCATACATTCCCGCTCATATCGAAAAGGCCAAGGGCATCTGCCGCTTTGCCCTTTGCCGCGTGGGTTTTGTTGCCGGAGTTCTGTCCGAACCAGGCGACATTCTCCGTCGCGCTCTGGTTGCTGATCGAGGCGGCGGCTCCGCTTGCGTAATTCCCCGGATAGTATTCACCGCTGTCCTTGATGTCCCCGTCGTCGTTCGCGTCTTCGATGAATCGCGCGGCAAGTTCCCATTCCATGTTCGCGGGAAGCCTGAAACCGTCGGCGTCCGGATTTACATACGGGGCGTCCTGGCTGCCGTTCGTCGTGTAGGTGATGGTCGTCGAATTGGTCGACGTCCGTATAGGCGTCGTGTATCCCGAGTCTGAGTAGTAGACGCAGGCAAGGCTTGTTCCTGCCTGCGCGTTGAACCATTCAGTCAAGGCATTGCACCAGATCATTGCATCCCGCCAGTTCACGTTGACTACCGGTTCCTGAGATGCGGCAGTCGGGGCCGCTCCCGCCGATCCGTAGCTCCCTTCCTTGCCGTCGTTGGCGAAACTGTAATCCCCCTCTCCCGTTGCCGAGCCAGATCCGCTTTCCGCCCATGTTCTCACCGCGTACCAGAGCTCATACGTCACTTCCGTTTCCGAGATCCAGAAGGACAGGGCCACGGACGAGCTGCCTGAATCGTCTGTGCCGGTGAAGAAGGATTCAGCCGGTACATAGATGAGGTTGAATTCGATATCCGCGGATAGGAATGGATCCCGGCTGCCCGCTGAGAGGACGATCCCGAAGCCGGAGATCTCGCTCCAATCACTGCATATTCCATCCTCGTTGACGGCCCGAACGCGCCAGTATCCAGTTCCCCCGTAAGAGAACTCATCCGCATCAGGTATTTGGTATTCCGATGCGGCCGCAGTCCGGGGATCGCTCGCCGCCACCACGCCTTCGGTAGATGCGAATTGTACTTCGTAATGGTTCGCCCAACCCACATCGGCCCAGTCCAGGAGCGGCGTCGAATCGTTCGTGTTTCCGCTGTCGGCTGGGTCGAACCCGCTCCAGGCAACCGTTCCGTCGATAGAAACCTCATAGACCGCACTCCAATCGCCGCCTGCGCCGTCTGGGTTTATGGCCTTGAGGCGCCAGTACAAAGTTTCTCCGAAGGAAAAAACATCCTCGATGGGAACTTGGTATTCGGAATCGGAAACGATCCGAACATCGCTTTCCGTTATCCCTTCCTCGCTAGACGAAATCTGGACTTCATAGCTTTCCGCCCAGTCGATGTCGGCCCAGTTCAGCAACGGGGTCGTGTCGGACGTGCTCGACCCGTCCGCAGGCTCAATTCCGCTCCAAACAGCGTTCTTGTCGAAAAATACGGACATGGTCCTGCTCCATACGCTGCGGTTGCCGTCAGTCATAATCGCCCGGACCCGCCACCTGCACGTCTCCCCGAACGCGAAGGCTTCCCCTTGCGGCACTGAATACTGCGAATCGGCAACTGTCTCTCTCTGCGCTCCGTGGAGGTCACCGTCGGATAGCGCGTACTGTACCTCGTACCCGGATGCCCCCGGAAAATCCTCCCAGTCCAGGAGAGGAGTTGTGTCGTTCGTGCTGCTCCCATCGGCGGGGGTAAATCCCGTAAACTCGGGCGCCCGGGCGGAGAAAGAGGAAACCACACTCCAGCTCCCCCAATCTCCAGTACTCGATTCCCGTGCGCACACCCGCCAATACCAGATCCCTTCGGTCAGGTCGGCCATCGATATGTCCATGGACTCGTTTGACACGTATCCATCGTTCTCGAAGAGGGGATCGAAAAAATCGGTTTCTGAAGAAGAAATCTGGATCCAGTACGCGGATGCATTCACGCATTTTGCAACGCTCAACAACGGGATGATCTCATATTCAATCTCCGGCAGCTTCACGGGAACCACATCATCCACGTCTGCCACGACATCGAAGTTCTGGTAGTTATCCGAACGGGGATCGCTCGGGTTGTTGTAATCGTATGTGCAGGAGGCGAATGGTATGGCTAAGATCAAGAGAACATACTGGATCCGAAACGCCAGACGCCACTGACAGATATTCCTCATCGAACCGCCTTCCTCATTTCTCCCGAACAGACCGAGCGACCGACCGTTCGAACGGGGTTTCTTCAGGTGAAGCCTTCTTTCCACATTACATCCTCGCCGTCGCTTCGCGTGCGGCGACGATCTACCGCGCGGTTCCCCCTTCCAGGCGGGAAATCTCGTCTGACAGCGCATCGATTTCGGCTTCGTATCCGTCGGCCTCTTTTCTCCCCCCACCAATCGTTAACGCGCCAAGAATGGCTCCCGCCCCGCCCACGCACGCTCCGACGATCTGTGCCTTCGTATACATCTCGAGTTTGAGACTGCTCG
>CAZPZF010000027.1:0-19219 GCA_964590705.1 uncultured Spirochaetales bacterium
GCCCTTGGAATTGCGTCGGCCAAAGGCCTGAACGCGCTCCTCCTCGGCGAGGGATACGCTCGGACCATGGGCGTGCCAGTCAGCGCTCTTCGAGTCCTGGTAGTCGTAGCCACTGCGCTCCTCGCTGGCTCCGCGACCGCTTTCTGCGGCCCGATCACATTCATCGGTATCGCGGTTCCCCACCTGACCAGAAGCCTTCTGGCCACCTCCGACCACCGCAGGCTCATTCCAGGCGTTCTTCTCCTTGGCGCCTGTGCCGCGGTTTTCGCCGACATCGTAGCCCAGCTTCCAGGCACGGACATGGTGCTCCCGTTGAACGCGGTCACGTCCCTGCTCGGAGCCCCGGTCATCATCTGGGTGATCCTCAGGAAACGGAACATCCAGGAAGGGTTCTCGGCATGACGGGAAACGGTAAAGGAAGGCTCGAGGCCGACTGCCTTACCATTGGATACGGTGCGGCCGGATCGTCGCGGGAGGATGGAGATTCTGGCGGCGCGAGGAGAGACGCCGCGGCCGGAGGGGGATCGAAGGCGGCGGCGCGGGTGAGGGTGATCGCCTCGGATATATCGTTTTCCGTTGATTCGGGGGATTTCCTCGTTCTCATCGGGCCGAACGGCTCGGGAAAGTCGACCCTCCTGAAGACCCTCTGCGGCTCCATCAAACCGGCTGCCGGCGTCGTGCGTTTCGGCGGCGTTCCCGTTTCAGCGCTCCCGGCAAGGGAGAGGGCGCGGGGAATCGGGGTCGTGCTGACCGACCGGATCGCTGCGGGGTTCCTCACCGCGCGCGAACTGGCCGGGCTGGGCCGGTATCCGCATACCGACTGGACCGGCGCCCTGAGCCGGGCCGACCGCGAGGCGGTGGACCGCGCCCTCGAGATGGCGGGAGCTTCCGGACTCGCGGACCGCGCGGTGACGAGGCTCTCCGACGGAGAGCGGCAGAGGACGATGATCGCCAGGGCATTGGCGCAGGAGCCCGCGGTCCTCCTCCTGGACGAGCCGACCGCGTTCCTGGACATCCGGGGAAAGGCGGAGATCATGGCACTCCTCAGATCCCTCGCGCACGACCACGGCCGCGGGATCCTGCTCTCCACGCACGACCTAGACCTTGCCATGCGGCTTGCGGACCGCCTCATCCTCATCGATTCACGCGGCCATGTTTCGATGGGCGCGCCGGAGGATCTGGTACTCGCCGGCGAACTGGAGAGGGTCTTCTCGTCGTCCGAGGCGCCGTTCGATCCGGGAACCGGGAGCTTCTCCTTTCCCAAGGCGTTCCGGGGAACCGCGGTGGTTTCGAGCGAGAGACCGGAAGGGGGCGGACAGCCGGCGCGGAGCACTGATGCGGCCGCGTACTGGGTGGGCCGGGCGCTGGAGCGGATCGGGTATCGGGTGGAGCGGGCAACGCGACAGGCGGGACTGAAAGAGAGGGAGGCGGACGCTGGTTTTATCCAAATATCCGTGGATGTAAGCGTGGAGGAAGGGATCGTTTTCCGTCTGTCTTCCAAAGCCGGGGGGACAGGCGCTCCGGCGGAGCTCCGCTCCATCGCGGAGCTCCTCGAACGGATGCGGTCTTTGCCTTGACGAGCTTCCGGCCTATTTCGCCAGCTTTCCCAAAATAACCCTGTACTCCTCCGTCTGTTTCCGGAGATCCCTCAGGAACGAGTGGTCCTCGAGCGTTCCCAGGACCGCGTTCATCTCAGCGTCGTTATCGTACGACATCTTGCGGAAGGGATCGTCGAAGTCCTTTTTCCGGCAGGCGAAGGCGGAGTCGCAGATCATTTGAAAGGTTCCGATCCTTTCCGAGAGGAACTTCTTCCAGTCCGCGGCGGAGAAGCCGGCCGGGTCCGAACCGGTGATGATCCGTATCGTTTCCAGGGCGAACCGGGCCTTCTGGACGGGGTAGGCCGCCCAGATCTCGTTGTACCTGGCGTGGACCGCATTCCAGTCGGAAAGCTTTCCGGAGACGATGTCGGCCTTGAGAGCGGCGAGGTCGGTTTCCGCCATGATCTGGCCGCCAAGGTTCACCCACCGCAAGGAGCAGGGTTTTTTAGAGAGGGCCGCCGCCGCTGCCATGAAAGCCGAGAGCCCCTCTTCCACCTCCTTCCGGTACAGGTCCACCAGCATCTTTGCCGCGAAGAAGAGGGCGAAGTCCCGATAGTACCGGAATCCGCGCGCCGGTTTTTCCACCAGACCGCCCGCCCCCTTCATGAGGGCGGGATCGAAGAGCGGCGCGTCCGACGTTGACGCGGTAGCGCCGACCTCCTCGGCTTCCTTTTCCAGGAGGGCCTTCCCGCGGCTGACGCACTCCGCCTCGGAAGCGGAGTCGCCGAGGTCGGCGCGGCCGCGAAGCAGCTGGAGCCGGTTCATGGCCGAGATGATCTCGCTCACCGTATCCGGGGCGAGGTACTCCACCTCGATATTCTGGATCTTGACGACCCGGCTGTCCCGCTTCCTGAATTTCCACGAGTTGCGCGCCATGGCGTATATGTTGTGGATGAACCAATAGGCGGGGGAAACCCGGATCCTGTCGTCCGCGTGGTCCGCGTGGATCAGCGAAAACGGGTAGAGGATGTTGAGCTCGTAGCTGTACGAGCCCTTGGCGACCAGCGCGAACGAGGCGAAGCGGCTGTTGTGCTTGAAGTTGGCGCACAGCCCGGGCCAGAAACCGCGGCCCGCGAAGATCTCGCCGTCCGGGGCGCGGGAGTTGTGGTTCGATCCGATGGTCGCGCCTGCGGCTATATTCGACTGCCCGAGGACCGTGGCCGCGATGAGGAAGGAGTTGTTGTGGTGCTGCTCGTGGAAGGGGAAGATGAGGTTGTTGAGCAGTTCGCAGCAGGAGACGGTGGAATTGTCCCCGAGCACCGAGTTGAGAAGCCGCGCCCCATATTTGAGCTGAGTGTTGCGGCCCGTGACGAAGCGGATCGCCTTTGCCTCGTAGAATATCCTGCTGCCGTAGCCCACGATCCCGTTGACCAGTTCGACCCCCTCCCCGATCTGGGTCGCCTCTTCCTTTGAGGAGAGGATGGTCAGGTTCTTGAGCTTGTTCGCGCCCTTGATATAGGCGTGGGAGCCGACTTTCACGTCCTTGAGGATCCGGCAGTTCTTGATCACGCAGTTCTCTCCGACTTCGCCGTAAAACCCGCGTTCGCTGGAATGGGTATTCTCCGTCAGCCTGAGCAGCGCCTTCCGCCGCGCGGCGGCGCCCCGGTACTTGGCCCACAGGCACGCGGCCGCGGGTATCATCTCCTCGAAGGGGAGGATCTGCCGCCCGCCGTTCTCGTTTCCGATCTCAAGCCAGATCCGCACGTCCTCCGGCTCCCCGTCCTTGACGATCCCGTTGCCGAACTTCGCGTGGTTCGTGCATATCATTTCGTCTATGTTGAAGAGGATGCAGTTGTCCGCGATGACGTAATGGGCGAGGTAATGCACGTCCCTGATGGCGACGTTCGCCCCGATGACGCAGGAGCAGATGGTCGAGTTCCGAATGCCCACGGGGAGGCGGAGATCGTGGTACTCGATGTAGTTGGGCGAGAGCTCTCCGATGAAGATCTGGCCGAAAAAGTCGCAGTTGATGATGAGATCGGGATTGAACGCCCCGCGCACCAGCATGAGATCCCAATCCTCCGCGGAGGTGCCGGTCTTGACCAGGATCTCGATCTCCTGCGCCTTGAGCTTGCGGTGTCCGTCTATCGCGGGAAGGGGGTTGCGAAACTCCCGGGGATTCCCCGGATCCCTGCGATACTCCGGCGGAAGGAAATCCGACGAGATACCTTCGAGCGGACGCGATACGATGTCGGACATGGGGGCCTCCTTGCGGGAGCGGTTCTAATGAATCGCCGAAAGGGGGATAGGATGGTCCCTCCCGCGATGCGGCGTTGTGGTCTGCACTAGTGTATGGGGGTACAGAAGGGGCGTCAAGATCGTCGTCACTAGGGATTTTGAGCACATGAGCGACGTAGCCGCGCGGTGGTCCGCGGAGTTGATTCGGGGGATCCTCTCCAAAAAGGAAGAAGCGGTTCTGGGTCTGGCCACGGGCAACTCACCGACTGGTCTCTACAAGCGCCTCGCACGAGCCTTTAACGCGGGGGAGCTGGAAGCCGGCCGCGTCAGGAGCTTCAGCCTCGACGGGTATATCGGCCTGCCGGGGGAGAACGCTCAGCAGCGGGTGCTGCACCCGGAGAGCTATTGCTATTTCATGATCCAGGAATTCTTCTCCCTGCTCAAACGGAAATTCAAGGAAACCTGCGTACCGTACGGATCCCTGGTGGATCAGGGGAAGCTGGAGGCCGAGCTTTCCGCCCACCCCGGCGATTTCAGCTTCGAGGGGAACGGCGCGGGCAAGGCGCTGTGGATCAAGCCTGACTGTGCCTCCCCCTATCTGCGCTGGATCAGGGAGGAGATTCAGGAGAGTCCTACGAACGGAAGATCAAATTCCACGGAGGCATCGACCTTCAGGTGATCGGCGTCGGCGGAAAAGGACATGTGGCCTTCCATGAGTCGGGGATACCCGTGGAGGGGAGCCGAGTTCTCGTGGTGAAACTGGACGACAACACGATCCATAACGCGGTTTCGGATGGGCATTTCGCCTCGGAGGCGGAGTCTCCCCGCTTCGCGGTAAGCATGGGCGCCGAACTCGTTTACGAGGCTCGGAACGTTCTGCTTCTAGCCAACGGGGAGAGAAAGAGGGAACCGATCCGCAGAGCCTTCCTCGAGGCGCCGACCTCCGAGATCCCGATCTCCTACGGCCAGCCCTACGGCGCGAACGGGGGCAACCTCATGTGCGTGGTCGACGCCGTGGCAGGGGCCGACCTTCTCGCGCGGAAAGCGGAGCTGAAAGCGCGGGGCATCGCGCTGGAGGATCTATCCCATTGATCCGGGAACGGATACGGGAGATCCTGGGGGACAGAGGTCCCCTCACCGGGGGAGAGCTTCAGGCAGCCCTCCCCTTCGACAAATTCGAGCTGTGGTGGGAGTGCCGCCTTGACGACCGACCGGCTCCTCCTGCGCAGTTTCGGGCGCCGCTACCTCCGCCTCGACTCCCGGATTCCCGGCTACGCCCGTCTTTCACCGTCCATCCTGCGTGAATTCCACACCTACTGCGTCATCGGACTCTCCTCTCAGAAGACGCGCGTGGCCGCGGCCGTGAACGAGAGGATGGACCGCATCCAGGAGATCTCGAGGTTCAAGATCGCGGTGGCCAGGGGGATGATCGAGGCGGTCCTGCGCGAGCTCGAAGCCGCAGGAATCGGAATCGAGCCCGCCGTCTTTCTCCTCGCCGGGGACATTGCATACGGCATGGCCCACGAGGAGCCCAGGCCGGAGAGGAGCACCGGCAGGATGGTTCGCGGGTCCGACATCGACCTGGTCGTCCTTGCCCGCGACGACGCTCCGGACTCGTTCCTCGCGGGACTGGACCAGGCCATCCATCGGGAGAAGTACCGCCTTCTGGTGAATCCCTCGGTGGACCAGGAGATCGACTGTGTGGTGAAGCGGATGTCCAGGCTGCGGGAGCAGGAAGCCTTCGACACCTTTAAGCGGATGGTCGCCTGCAAGATCGTCAAGGAGGCGCTTCTCATCGAGGGGGATCATGCGATATTTCACGAGGCGCGAAAGCTCTTCGCTGACTCCGGCGTGTTTTCCAGACTCGACGATCTGGAGGCCGGCGCGGATCAGGACCGGGAGAGGACGGTCCGCCTTCTTATTGAAGGGGGAGGCGGGCCTGTGTCCGTGGAAACGGCCGCGCTCTTCTACTCGGCCGAGGAATCGGAGGAGTTCGAGTAGCGCGGCCGCGGAGCCGGCTCACGCATGGCCGGGTCAGGCCAGGAGATACGGCAGGCCGACGATCTGGCGGGGCATGCCGGGATCGACTTCCATCTGGCCCCGCTCCATCCGTTTCACCGTGATGCCCTTTGGGATCGTGGCGAGATACTCGTCCAGGGTGAAGGTTTCTTCCGTTGCCCAACGCCTCTCCGGAGAGACGCTGAAGTGGGTGGGGACGATGGTGCGCGCTTTGAGCTTCTCCATTTCCGGAAGGAGCTTGCCGAGGGGCAGGACAAAGCCGTCGATATTCACGAGGATCACATCGGCGTTCGCGATGGCCTTGCGGATCCCCTCTTCGGGGATCATGCCCGCGTCCCCCAGATGGACGATCTTTGCCCCGCCGATCTCGAACACGAAAATGACGTTGCGCAGATCGGACCAGCCGCTCGGCGAGCCCTCCCTGCTTCCGTACCCCCTGATCCCGATCATCCCCGCCTCGTAGACTCCCGGCTCCGTGATGACCCGCGGGGATCCTCCCACCGCGGAGACGTTGTTGTGGTCGGGGTGGACATGGCTCACGGTGATGACATCGGCGGTTAGGTCCGCGGGCAGGGGGGAAAGTCCCGGCGGCCGATTCTTCCCGTATGGATCGCTTACGACGCGGGTACCGTCCGGCGCGGTGATCAGCGTACAGGCGTTTCCGAGAAGCTGGAGAGTTGTCATTTTTATTCTCCTTCCGCTCCATTATCGGGGAGGATGGGCGGAAATGGAAGAGGCCCGCGCGGGAAAGTGGTATCGCGATCCGGCGCGGCTCAATTACGGTCGGTCTTCCAGTTTGAAGAAGCGGATCGATTCCTTCATCTGAACGGCTTGGGCCGCGAGCTCCTCTGATGTCACCGCGAGATCCTTGGCTGCCTCGGCGTTCCGTTGGATGCTCGTGTCAAGGAGCCGGATATCCCCTGCGATGCGCGAGAAGCCAGCCTCCTGTTCCCGTGAGGCGGAGCTGATCTCCCCGACGAGTTTGGCGCTCTCGGTGATGCTGGGTACGATCCCGTTGATGAGGCTTCCGGCCTTTTCCGCGATGTCCACGCTCCTCGCGGATATAGTCATAATCTCGTTGCTCGCGGTCTGGCTCCGTTCCGCGAGAGACCTGACCTCTCCCGCGACAACCGCGAATCCCTTTCCTGTCTCCCCGGCCCGCGCAGCCTCTATGGCCGCGTTGAGCGCGAGCAGGTTGGTGTTCCTGGCGATCTCCTCGATGACGCGGATGCGTGCGGCGATCTCCCCCATGGCCTGAACCGCCTCGTCGACGGCACGGGCTCCCTCCAGTGCCTCATCGGCGGTACGGCGCGTCAACTCCTCGGCCGAAGCCGCCGTGCTCGCGTTCTTCCGGACCGTCTGCACCAGCTCGTTCACGGTATCAGAGATCTGGTTCGCGGTGGCGACCTGTTCGGCAGAGCCGCTCGATAGGTTCTGCGATGCGCCGCTCACCATCTCGGTTCCGGTACGGACCTGCTCTATCGAGGAACTCACCCCGTGTACGACTTCCCGAAGCTGCTCCGTCATCCTTTCGAAGGCCGCCTTGATCCCGGTCGATTTCTTTCCCGAGCTTTCGGAGGTGTCGAGGCGTCCGGCGGCGAGGCGTTCCGCCAGGGAGACCATTTCCGCCGGTTCCCCTCCGATGTAGGAGATGACGCTCCGCGACAGATAGGCCGCGAATATCAGTCCGAGGAGCGCCGCGGCCGCGGTGATGAGGATGATGACGCGCGTGGTCTTCGTGACCCCGGACATGAGCTCGTCCGTGTAGGCGCTGATTCCGATCGTCCAGGACCATGGCTCGAAACGGGTGAGCGCCACGATCTTGTCCCTCGACGGGGAATCGGGGGTGTCCTTCCATGGATAGAGGTACAGGGCCGTGCCGTCCGATTCGGGATTCCGGGCCGCCTCCAGGATCTCCTTGATGACATGGTTCCCACGCGCGTCTGTCGTCTCGAGGATGTTCTCGCCGTCCCGAGTCCTTCCCGCGGAAAGGACATAGTTCCCCTCGTCATCGAGGACGAAGATGTACCCGGTTTTACCGACTCTGACATCGGCCATCTCGAACAGAAGGCTCTCCTGATAGTCCTTTTCGGGAACGCCGACGAAGAGCGCCCCGATCAGATCGCTGTCATCGTCGAGGATGGGATCATAGGCGGTGATGTACCATTCGTTCATGACCATCGCCCTGCCATAATAGGTCTTGTTCGCCTTTGTGGTCTGATAGACGGGGGAGTCTGTCGGGATATAGGTGCCGACGGCTCTCGATCCGTCCTGCTTGAGTACGTTCGTGGAGATCCGGAGCATTCCCTGGGGAATGAACTGGAAGATCGTGACGGCGGTGTCGATGTTGGAACGGATCTCGTCCACAAGAGCGTAGTCGAAGAGAAGAGGAGTCCCGTCGATCTCCATCCGGGGTATGGCGACCCTGTCGGTCTCTCCGGTGATCTGGTTCGTCACGGAGATTTCGACCTTCACTCCTGGATCGATTCGGATGGATCCCCTCTGGGCAGCCGCGTATCGCGCGAACTGAATGTTCGATCTGACCTGGGCCAAGGCCTGTTCGTACACCGACCGGATCGCCAGGTTCTGGAAAGAGACCTGGTTCCGCAGCTGCTTTCCTTGTTCCTCGAGGACAGAGTTCCAGAAGACCGATCTGGTGATGAAGAGAAGCACGATCAGAGGAACCACAACTAGAAGGGATATGCGGCTGCCGATGCGAGCCGCGAATCTCGCCCCTCGTTTTTTCATGGTGCGCCTCTTTTTATCGATACGTATGGATCCGAGCGACGAATTCAATTATAGAAGAGTCGCGTCCGTCTTTTCAAATCAGGGATGAAACATGTCCGTTTTTCCCTTATACCTTATTTCCTCTCCCGGATGGAGTATACTGTTGATACTCTGCCGGCGCGGGCCCGGCGATTCTTAGGAGGTATCCATGAAAAAAAACCTCTGCGTCTTCTTTCTGGTCTTGGCGCCGTTGACGGCGGTCCATGCCCAGGAGCTGATCGAACTCGTGGGTTCCAACCAGTTCCAAACCACTGTCGGCTTCGAGATGAACGAGTACGACTATCTGATCAACCCGTTGTACTTCCACCTGCTGACCGATCCCTGGGCGTTCTTCGGCCTGGACAACGACTACAATCAATTGGCCGCCAATATCGTTGGATACGGGATCAATACCGGCATCGCCTTCGGCGGGGTCATGACTCCCGTGTTTCTCGTCAACTATCAGACGTCGAGCGATCTCGGGTCCGGCGATGAGGCGGAGAATATCGAGATCACCTATACGGGTTACAACCAGGCCTCCGGTACCTACGCCACAGTCACCGAGAGCGTCAGCCAGTACATCAAGAACAACGAGTACATTCACAATCTCGTTCTCCATGGGGGGCTTTCGGTCACCGAAACAATTGGGCTGGCGATTCAGTTCGCCATGATCATGGACCGCTGGAACGTCCAGAGAAGCGTGTATACGAACACCTATTCGAACACCGCATCTCCCGCGGACACGGCCCTCACCGGCAAGGGTGACCTGACCCAGACTACCGTCACCATGAGGAACGGCAGCGAGAACAGCTACAAGCTGGACATAGAAACGGGACTCAACCTGGAAAACTTTTCCTCCCGCATAGTCCTCGGCGCGGGATGGTTCAACCCTGGAACGGCCTCCAACAGCTATCAGCAGGTCGTTACGGTTTACAACGACGCGGCGGGGCTGGACGACACGGTCCAGGATCGGGTGACCACCACATCCTATTCCGGCCAGTACTATTACTCCGGCGGCAGCGCCCAGCCGGCCTTTACCATGGGTATTTCCACCGATTACATCGAGTTCTTCCGCCTCGGCCTGGACACGACCAATGTCATTCCACTGGGAGACGAATTAAACCTGACCGTTCCCTTCGATTTCCGGTATGACATCTACGGCGCCGATCTGAGCACGGTCGCGGCCACGACGATCGTGACCTACAACGACGCGGCGGCCACGCCGGTCGAGAGCAGTAGGGACGTCACCACCGTCACCACCACATTCGCCAGACCCCTCGATCTCCGGGTGGCAACAGGCGCTTCCGTGAAAAAGACCTTCCATCCCACGGACAATACCCGCCTTCATCTGGGCGGCGGCCTCGATTTCGAGTTCATCGGCGAAAACACCACATGGACCCGGCAAAGCGTGCGGAACTACCAGGTCGACAATAACAGCGACGGCGCGTATACCACGGCGGGGACCGACGTGAGCACCGTATATACCCAGAGCGGGTACGAGGCCATCGGCCGTACGTATGAGTACAACTTCGATCTCACCGGCGCGGTCGCGGTTTCCTACAATCCCATTGGAATCCTCACCTTCCACGCGGGAGCGTCTACCGTGGCGTCGGTGGATCTCGAGTCCGTCAGCACCCTGAGAACCGGGGACTCCGGCTACCTCTACGAGGCGTATACGGACAATCTCGATGCGGCCAATACCTACGCCCGGCGGCAGAAGGACGGATCCAACAATCTGAGCATTCCGTCATCCGAGTTTTATTCGGATTTCAGTTTCAGTACGGTAGGATTTTTCGGGTTTACCCTCGATTTCAGCGAGAGCTTCCGGATAGACGCCAGGAGCACGATAGGCACCGTGGGGTTCTCCTCCTTCAGCGTCATCGGCCTGTTCTCGCCTGAGGGGAGGACGCCATGAAGAAAACGCTTCTTCTGATACCGCTCGTCATCGCGGCGGTATTCCTCTTCACCGCCTGTCCCCTACCCCTCACCAGCGGCCTTCCGGCCGATCTGGTGTTGAGTCTGGGCAGGTTCAACTCCACCGGCGGCCTCACGAACCTGCGCGCAGCCGTGGGAGGAACCATCGGAGTGCCGGTCCTCATCACGGACCAGACGGGTAAAGCGGCTACCGCGGCGTACGACGTGCTCTTCACCCTCTCCGTGGACGCGGACCTGGAAACCACGGCTGATAACACCGTGGTGGGAACCGAGAGCGTCACCGCCGGCACCGAGACTGTCCTCGCGTTGACCGTTCCGGCGACCGTGACCGCTGCGGGGACCTACTACCTCTTCGGCGCAATAGACGCGGCTGACGCGGCGGAGAACAACAACACCGCATGCATCGAGGTCGTTCTTGGCACGGACAATCTCCCTGACCTGGAGATATCCCTGTCAGCCACACCGGATTGGGCGCTGCCGGGGGGAAGCATGAATATCGGGTTCCGGATAGACAACACCGGGTACGCGGCCGTGGCCTCCGGCACGGCGATACTGGTGGAGTTCACCGTCAACCTGGGCGGAGCGGACAATTCGATGGGCGAGTCAACCATCACCCTCACGGAAGCGCTCTATCCGCAGGACTTCGTGACTGGCCTTGCCGCCGTGGAGGTACCGGATCTGACGTCGATGGCGACGGATGACGGCGTGCCCGCGGATGAGCTGGGACTCTGGTCGGACGGCGTCTATACCGCCACCGTGGACCCTGACGACGCGATAGACGAAGTAGTGGAGGGGGGAACCGACACTTTCACGATCTTTTCTGGAAATACATTCCCCGATCTCGTGATGAGCGACATCATCTTACCCGACAGCTTCGAGGCGGCGAAGATCGGAAGTCCCGTCGAGTTGACCCTGAAGATCGCCAACAACGGAGCCGCGGCAACGGGAGATTACACGATAGACCTGTACGTGGATATCGACACGAACGGCGCCTATGACGCCGCCACCGACCTCATGCTCAAGCAGTGGACCTCCGAGGAAACTCCCGTTGTACCGTATGACCCGACTGGGAGCGGGTACAACGTGGTTTATATCAATACCAGGAACCTCGACATCGTATATCCCGAGGTGACTGAGGGAAGCTATACGATCAGGGGGGAAGTCATCCCGAACGAAGGGATGACCGAATACGATGACACGAATAACGCCGCGGCCGAGGGAGGAATCGCCTTTGTTGAAAGCCTGGCCGATCTCTCGATGAAGCGGATGTCTTCGACCCTCGCGTCAGCGATAGCCGAAGCGGACGGCGGCACGATAACACTGTCCTATATCCTGACGAACGAGGGCACGGAAGACGCGACTGGCAGTTTCAGTGTCGCCTTTTACGCCACGGAAGATGATGTCATCGATACGGGAACCGACATATCCCTTGGATCCGATGCTCTGACCGATGTGACCATTGCCGCAAGAGGATTCCTCTCCGACTCTTTTACCGCCGCTTTCCCGGCGGGTCAGGGGGCTGGGTTCTATACCGTCTACTGGGTCATTGATTCGGGCGGGGCTGTTTCGGAGGCGAACGAAACCAACAATCAACCTTCGAGCGTTGACGAGTGTTACGTGTTCCCGTTCGTGTCCGACGGGATTACTGATATTACTGCCCGCGTTCTCGCGTACAAGCCTCAGGGCGTGGCCGCGACGTACTGCGATGTCCGAATGTACGCGTATAACGATGTGTGGGCACAGACCGCGTACGCAAGCGGCGGGACGACGAATCCGGGGACTCTATACTCATCCAACCTGCAGATGACCCTTGGTTCCGGCGATACGGTGGGGCTGAGATTCAGGGAGTGGGGCTATACGAACATCCCGATCGCGTTCATCGTGGTACCTGAATACGTTGCTGGATATGGTGCTGGCGGGATTCCTTCGGCGCTGAACGGGCAAGACAGCTACGAGCCCAACAACGATACCACTACTGCGTATGCCCTGTCCGGGTCCGCGAACCCGCTATTCGGGTTCCTCGTCATTTTGATCGACGCGAGCACGGATGCCTCCGACTATTTCACTTTCACCGTTCCCTGACGGGGAACGGAGCGGCTGTCCTCTGGCGGCATCGTCCGCCCGAGGCAGCGGCCGGTGAGGGTATCGTTCATTAGGAAGCCGCGTATTTGAACAATCATCGGCGGATTATTGCACTTATGGGTATAACTGACCCAGCCGGCGGGGAACAGGCAGGTGCAATGGTGAAATGTACGCTGGTCGTTATCGCGTTTCCGATGGAGCGGTCGGTCGTTGCCCGCATCGAAGGAATCGACACGTCTATACGAACCTGGTCAAGGTTCCTGTTTCATACCTCGAGCAGGTAGTGTTCGTCACCGACCTTGATTGTAAGGTCGCGGGCTGGCCGGACAGAACACGGCGGGCATGACGGTCGAATTTGTGTCGTCCGCGGAGCTGGCCTTCAGAAAGCTGGTCACGGGCAGGACCGACGTCTTACTGGAAGCCCGGGACCTGACTCCGCCGCTTCGCAGCCCGGAATTCCGGACGATACGGATCCTCAAACCGCCGCTGGAACGGATACCCATGTTCCATTATATCCATAAAAGACTCGTCGCTATCGTTCGTGGGCTGGAAGGGGTCTTGACGGAGATGCATGAGACCGGAGTTTTCGAACGGCTGAGAGCGGAAGTCATGCGGGAATACGGAATAGAATAAGAACCGGAGCGGTGCGCTCCGGTTCTTGTTTTCCATAGGATTGGTATTTTACTTCTTGTCCACCACGAGGAAGGGCTGAAGCTGGAAAGGCTTTGGCGCTACCGCGCGGTCCTGCCACATGTAGAACCATCTCTCCATCGGATAGTAGTAGTACCCGTCCTGCCAGTGGTCCGATGTGTCGTAGGGATCGGCGAAGATCAGGATGTCGTCGCCCGCCCCGGGGGTGCCGTTGGAGTCGTACCCGATGATGACCTGCCAGTGTCCGTCCCAGTCTCCCCACTCGACCATGATTGGCCTTCCGGCTTTGAGATGGCCCGTGAGCCATGTCACGAAGTATGAGTCCGCGGCGTCATCGACCCAGTTCTCGCTCGCATCGTCGTTGTCCGTGGTGTAGAGGGACATGGCCGAGGAGGTCGGGGGAAGGTTGCCCCGGTCAGAGGGGGTGACGGCTCCGTCGTCCTCCGCGATATCCGGCGAGGCCTACATGGCCACGGCGATGTCCCACTCCGAGAGGTCGGTGACGCCGAAATGCCACAGGACCATGAGGGCGCTGCACGCGCCGCAGGACCATTCCGCGGTCTGCTGGTAGGTCTTGAAGCCCTCGATGAGGACGAGGTTCTCGTCGGATTTCATTCGGTAGAAGTGGGGGTTGACGTAGTAACGGGACGCGGCATTATCTCCGCCAAAACCGTAAGCGTCGGCTCCGCCGTACTCGGCGATATCCTTCACCACCGGAATCGTCTCCGGCTTCAGCTTTTCAGCTGTCGTAGCGCATCCGGCGAGGATCAAGACACCCGCAAGGATACCGAGACACAGGATCTGGAATTCTCTTTTCATGACAGTCTCCTCCTTGTTTGAATCGTTTTACCTGTTGACTGGCCGGTACAGCCTACCACGTAATAAGACGAGGTTCAATGAAAAAGGCAGGGAAAATTCCGCCTTGACTTTTCTCCGGCCGCTGTCTATCGTTTACTACCGCGCTCCCGCGCCGCCGCGGCGGAGCGGGCCGCGAGACACTGGAGCAAAAAGTCGAACCATGAAGACAGAAGCGCAACACGAAACGAGCGACCTCATCCACCTCTCCTTTTTCACGGAAATCGGTACGGCCATCGCCTCTGCCCGGACGGTCCGCGAAGTCCTGGAACGGGTCATGGAACATGTCGGCAAGATATTCGCTCCCCGCAACTGGTCGCTGCTCCTGGTAGACCAGAAGCGGAAGGAACTCGTGTTCACCGTCGTAGTCGGCAAAGCGGCCGATAAACTGCGGGGTAAGAGGATCCCGATCGAAGAGGGAGTCACCGGCTGGATCGCGCGCACCGGCCAGACCGTCATCATCGAGGATCCCAGGAAGGATTCCCGCTTCAACCCCAAGATCGACGAGGCGACCGGCTTCGTCACCGAATCGATCATTGGAGTACCCCTGCGCAGCGGAAAGCGGATCTTCGGCGTGATCGAGCTCATCAACAAGATCAACGGCGAACCTTTCACCCCGTTCGATCTCCAGGTCCTCTCCACGATCGCGGACTTCGCGGCTGTTGCCATCGAGAAGGCCTTCTACATCAACGCGATCAAGCGGATATCCCGAGAGGACCCCCTGACCGGACTCCTCAACCGGAGAAGCATGGACGCCGTTCTGGAGAGGGAGACGGAACGGAGCAGGCGATACCGGAGCGTGACCTCCGTTCTCCTCATCGACGTGGACGATTTCAAGAAGATCAACGACACCCACGGCCACTTGGCGGGAGACGAGGTCCTAAAGCGCTGCGCGGACATCCTGCGGAACTCGGTGCGCAAGATCGATTACGTGATCAGGTTCGGGGGACGAATTCGTGGTCATCATGCCGGACACGTCGAGCGAAAACGGCGAGCGCGCGCGTGACCGCATCCTGAAGGCAATTGCCGAAGACTGCGCCAAACCGGGAGCCTGCCCGTTCACCGTGAGCATCGGGCTTCACACCGGCGAATCCGCGGATCTCTACGATATCCTCAACCTGACGGACCGGGACCTGTACCGCAGGAAGGAGGCCAAGGAGCCGCTGAAGCTGGACGAAAGCCTCCTCGACTGTCTTGACGACTGCCAGGCGGAAAACGGGTCATTCTGATGCTCGTCATCCCCGCCATCGACCTGCTCGGGGGTTCCTGCGTCAGGCTCGTGCAGGGGAAGTTCGACCGCTCTTCCGTATACAGCGCCGATCCGATCGAGACCGCCTGCAGGTTCATCGAGGCCGGCGCCGAACTGATCCACGTCGTGGACCTCGATGCGGCCAGGGGAACCGGAAACAACCGCTCCCTGATACGAGGCATCGCCTCGCTCTCTTGTCCCATCCAAGTCGGCGGGGGCATACGGACGAGCGCCGACGTGGAGGAACTGCTGTCCTTCGGCGTGAAACGACTGATCGTGGGGACCGTCTTCATCAGGGATCCCGATCGTGTCCGTTCCTGGACCTCGTCATACCGCGTCGGATTCGCCGCTTCCCTGGATGTCTCCGACGGAAAGGTTCGTGTTTCCGGATGGGAGGGGGACGGCGGCCTCTCGGCGGAGGAAGCCGCTGTTCTGGCGCGGGAAACGGGAATGCGCGGGATCGTCTATACCGAGATCTCAAGGGACGGGACCATGCGCGGTCCCGATTATACCGGAACCGCGGCGGCCGCCCGGATCTCCGGGCTTCCGGTGATCCTCTCCGGCGGAATCGGGAGCATGGATGACATCGCCGCGGCGGCGGAACGGGAACGCGAGGGAATAGCCGGCGTGATTACCGGGAAAGCTCTGTACACGGGCGCAATAGACCTGGCCGAGGCTGTCCGTAGGTTCCGGAAGAACCCGGCGGGAGGCGTGACATGGTGAGCGAGGAAGGGAAACCGCTCGTGATCGTCGACCAGGGCGGGGCGTTCCGCGGGCTCAGGCGGACCACGGAAAAGGGATACCGAAAGAGCGTGGAGAACGGGGCGGTTTGGGAGCTCGACCCTGAAACGGGCCGGATCCTCCCGTACCGCGAGGATCTCTCCCTTATCCGGATGACGGACGCCGGCGGCTTCTATGTCTGCGTCCTCTCCTTTCCGGACGGGATCTCCGCGGCAGGCGCAGGTACGGGAGACATCGGCCGATCGAGCGCCGGGGCGGGCGGCCGTACGGCTGCCGCTCCGCCCGACCCGGCCCCTGGCGCCGGAATCCACGCGCTTGATTCCGCCTCGGGCGACGTCTGGATGGTCAGGGACGCCGACGCCGTTTTTTCCCGGCTCATCGACGTGATCGAGGACCGGAGGAGGAACCGCCCCGCGGGCTCCTACACCTCCTACCTCTTCGGCCAGGGGGAGGAGAAGATCAGGAAGAAGACCGGTGAGGAAGCGGTCGAACTGATCCTCGCACGAGATGACGCCGAGATCGTGTGCGAGACAGCGGATCTTCTCTACCATCTCCTCGTCCTCCTCTCCGAGCGGGGAATCGGGTTTGAGAGGATCCTCGGCGAACTGGAGAGACGGGCCGGTTCCTGACATCGCCGCGTCACGATGATCGCTCCGGCCCGGCCGAACGCCCGGACCTCGATTCTGGGGTGGAAAGATGAAAACCGACTATCTGCAAAGGCTCCGCGAGGGGGTGCTCCTCTACGACGGCGCCATGGGAACAATGCTCTACGACAAGGGCATCTTCATCAACAGGTGTTTCGAGGACGCGTGCCTCACCAATCCCGAGTACGTCCTCGCCATTCACCGGGCGTATATCGACGCCGGAGCCCAGGCGATCATGACCAACAGCTTCGGGGCCAACACGGTGAAGCTTTCCGGGTACGGTCTTGCCGACCGTGTACGCGAGATCAACATGGCCGCTGTCCAGCTGGCGCGCGAGGCTGCCGGGGAAACCATATACGTGGCCGGCTCGATCGGGCCCCTGGGCCAGAGGATGGAGCCGATCGGGAAACTGAAACGGGCGGACGCGGAAAAGGCGTTCAGGCTCCAGGCCGAGGCCCTTGTCGAGGGCGGGGTGGATCTCATCGTCCTGGAAACCTTCAAGGATATCGACGAGCTCATCTTCGCGGCGCGGACGATATCGTCGGCATGGCCGGACCTTCCCCTCCACGCCCATTTTAGCGTGGGACCCATGAACCTGGAGGAGTATCGCGCGGAGATTCCCCGGATCGTCCGCCGCCTCTCGGCCTGCGAGGGGGTGGATGTGGTCGGGACCAACTGCTCGGTTGGCCCCGCGGAAACCCTCGAGATCCTCATGGCTATGCGCGGTGAGACGGACAAGCCCATCGCGGTCATGCCCAACGCCGGTTTCCCCAAGGACGTTGACGGCAGGCAGATCTACCTGACATCCCCCGACTACTTCGCGGAATACGCCAAGCGCTTCCTCGAGGCCGGGGCGTCGATTATCGGGGGCTGCTGCGGCACCACGCCCGAGCACATCGGGAAGATGGCGCGCGCGATCCTCAAGCTGGACGCCGGAAGCCGTCGCGTTGAGATTCCCCGCGCCTGCGCCGAGGCGAACCCCGCCGAACCCGCGGATCTCCGCTGCCGCTCGGAACTTGGCAGGGCCTTGGCGGACGGAACCTGGATCAGGTCCGCGGAGCTCGTGCCGCCTCTGGGAGCCGATCTTTCCTCGGTTGCGGAAAAAGCCGCGGAGCTCCGCGCGGGGGGATACTCCTGCGTCAACGTGCCGGACGGCCCTCGGGCATCCTCGCGCGTCTCCGCCCTGGTGACCGCGTACGAAATTCAGCGCCGCGCGGGGATCGAGACCATCCTCCACGTCTGCTGCAGGGACATGAACCTTATCGCCATCCAGGCGCTGCTCCTCGGCGCGCAGGAGCTGGGCCTGCGGAACATGCTCTTCGTCACCGGCGATCCACCCAAGACGGGCAACTATCCCGACGTCACCGGCGTATTCGACGTCGACTCGATCGGCCTCCTCGGGCTGGCGTCGCGCCTGAACAGGGGAATCGACCTGGGAGGGAACCCGCTTCCCTCGCCGACAAGTCTCGTGATCGGGGCGGGCGTCAACCCAGTAAGCCCGGTCATCGACCGCGAGGTCGAGAGGGCCTTCCTGAAGGCGGAGGCCGGCGCCGAGTTCTTCATATCGCAGCCGGTCTTCGACGCGGACCAGCTCCTCGCCTTTATCGAGCGGATCCGGGGCACGGGCGTTCCGGTCATCGCCGGCATCTGGCCCTTCGCCTCCTACCGGAACGCGCTCTTCCTGGCCAACGAGGTCCCGGGCGTCGTCATCCCGAAAGACGTGATGGATCGGATGAGGCGCCACGACACCAAGGATGGCGCGCGGGAGGAGGGCATCCTCATCGCCCGCGAGATCGTGGAGCGGGTCCGCGGCGCTGTTCGGGGGATCCAGGTGAGCCCTCCCTTCGGTCGCGTCCGGACGGCGCTGGAAGTGATCGGGTGAGGGGGCGCGCCGTTCCCGTACGCGGGCCCCAGGAAGCGGGAATCGATACGCTCGGTCTCTCCCTTGACGCGGTCGAGCGTTGCCTCGACCATCCACTGAGGGGCGAATGCCTCTCCATGGTCGGCTATCGGTCCGTTGTTATGGTTTCTCTCCAGGATTACCAGGCATTGGAGGAAACGTCATACCTGTTACGAAGCCCGGTCAACGCGAAGCGGCTGATCGAATCGATTCCGCAGCTGGAATCCGGCAAGGGAATCGAACATGAGCTTTCTCTATGAGACTTGTTTTCTCCGAACACGCCTGGGATGATTATCTATACTGGCAGAAAACCGATCCAAGAATGATCCAGGATACTCAACGAACGCCGTATACCGGGATAGGGAAGCCCGAACCAGTGAATTTCGCGCTGAAAGGGTATTGGTCATGCTGGATCAACGATGAGCATAGAATCGTATATAGAGTCTTTGATGATTCCATTCTGATGGCGCAGCTTCGCCATCAGAATGGTTGATCATGTTGACACATATACCAGGAGCGGAACCAACTGGACGGCGAAGAGACATGGTCCCCCCTGAGGTCAGGCTGCAGGGATCAATTTCCGGCGCCGTAGCAGCTAGTA
>CAZPZF010000028.1:0-19152 GCA_964590705.1 uncultured Spirochaetales bacterium
GTGGAGTCGGAACTTGTTTCCATCTTCATCCATGATGGGATCGTTTATGCCCTCTGTCACAGATACTCCAATCCCGCCGCGTAGAGGCTACTGGTACTCGGAAAATGAAGGGGCTTCCTGGAACTGGGTCCTGTACGGCGCGGAAACGATCATCCACGACTCCTCCTTTACCGAATCCCATTCCCGGGATATCGCCGTCAGCTTCGGCAATGTCTATGTCGGGGTGCTCTTGAACTACCCCTCCGGTCCCATGAGCATCGGGGTATACGATGTTTCCGCGGAAACATGGTTCGAGGTCCCGACATTCGGCTATTCCTTCACTGTGAGCCAGATCGAGTGGGTCAGGTTCAAGGTAGCGGGTGAGGATGTCTTCCTCGCTGCCTTGATCAGCGACGACAGTTCCTATTATCATCCCGGGTACTGGCGGAACGGAACGATGAGCGACCTTGAACTGCCGTCAGAGTATCCGTACGGCAGACCCACTGATCTTACCCTGGGGTATTGATCCTTGGCCGATGCGCGGGGGCTTCGGCCTCCGCGGCGGCCGAATTGAATGACTCCCGGCTGAGCTGCGGCGCGGTCTGTGAAACCGCCGGCCGACGCCGGCGAGCCCGTGCCGGAATTTGACAGGAACACTCATCCATGCATATACTGTATCCATGGAAAAGATGCAGATCCTGTTTCCGGAACAGCAGCTGGCGCGGCTGCGGAGAATCGCGAAGTCCAGGGACCGGGCGGTGAGCGAGATCATACGGAACGCGGTTGATTTCTGGCTCTCCAGGTACGGCGGCACCGGCGATGAATCTGCCGCAGAATCTCCCCCCTCCTACGGCTGCGGCCGGATTCTTGTGGATTCCGCTTCCATGCGCACCTTGGCCAATGAAGACAGGGACGCTCCATGAAAAGCCTGGATACCAATATCCTCCTGTATGCCACGAACGCCGACTGCGAAGAACACGCCGCGTGTCGAGGGTTGGTAACGGAAGCGCTGAAGGAAGGGGACGTGTGGGTGATCGCCGACCAGGTCTGGTTTGAGCTCTACAGTCTGCTCCGCGATCCCGCGGTTCTCCAGCGCCCCCTGGACGCCGGTCGGGCCGCGGATACCATCGCCTGGTACCGGGAGAAATCGGGCTGGCTCAGATGTGCGTGGGAGCCGGCTATGATGGGGGATCTTGAACCTCTCTGGCGGTCGGCGTCGTTCTCTCCCCGCCGCGTATTCGACCTGGTCCTCGCGGTTACCCTGAAAGCCCATGGCGTCGACAGGTTCTATACGAGGAATGTTAGGGATTTTGAAGGATTAGGATTCTTCGAGCTGATCGATCCTGTCTGAAGTGCCGCCGCGGCGGCCACGGGAATGAGCCTCGGCACCGCGATTGCGGAAGGCAATGATCCTCCCTTACCTCCCGGAAGGAGTTGTGATAAATTCGTTACTATCATGAAAACCGGGCGTTCGGTTGAAGCGGTGCTTCTTATCGCCTTGCTCCCCATGTTACCGCTCCTCTTTTTCTCCTGTTCGGACGATATCGTCCTCTCCCTCACGATCCCCAGGGAATCGGAGGGTTTCATCATCGATACTCTCGAGTCGTCGATCACCGGCGATGAATATGCTGTCTACATAGCGCTTCCGGAGGCGTATGAAGCGGCGTCCGCGGAACCCTATCCCGTGGTCATTCTCACCGACGGCGATGACTACTTCAAGGTGGTGTGGAAAAGGCTCGCCCGCTCCATGGCTGCGGGCACGCTCCGGCCGCTCGTCCTAGTGGGAGTCGGCTACGGCTGGGAAGAGAACCGGCGCGGGCAGGATCTTACCCCTACGGCGGATACCGCCTGGGACAGTTCCGCCTTCTCCGCGGACAGCGGGCTCGAATCGGGTCATGCCGACGATTTCATCGCCTTCATCACGGACGATCTCCTTCCTTTTGTCGAAGAGAGATACCACATCGGAAGCGGACGGGAGGATCGCTGTCTTGCGGGTCACTCCCTGGGGGGGCTCTTTTCATTGTTTGCCCTTACGAGGGTTCCGGATGTATTCAGCTCTTTTGTCGCCTCCAGCCCCGCCCTCTACTGGGATTCTCATGTCATCTTCACCTTACTCTCCGCCTGGGCAGGGGATACGGCGGCCGAGCACGACGTGTCGGTGTTCGCCTCCATCGGGGATCAGGAGCTGTTCCCGAACGGCCTCTATCTGGAGGCATTCATGGATAATATGAACGCCATTGAGTCAGTGGAAGCTTCCTGGGTGGTATATGAGTACGCGATGCACGGCTCTGTCTGGGAATGGGCGATACCCGACGGGATAACGACGGTTCTGGGGGCGGGCGAATGAGCTGCCGTTATCCGTTCGCTTCCGCCGCCTTGCTGCTCGTTTGCGCCGTCGTGCCCCGCAGCGGCGCGGAGGGGAGGGGCGCCTGGCGGAGTACGCTTGATGCCCTCTGTTCCTTCGGGTATCCCCTGGGACCGGGAATCGGCGTCGAATTCCGAACGGCGAACGCCTCCGGCCTGGTCTTCGGGGGCAGGGCCGCGATGACTCCATTGTCGTACTCGATCCTCTTTCCCAGAAGCATGTCCGACGATGAGTCCACAACGGAGGCCTATCGCGTTCTTGATTCTGAGTGGGGAGTTTTCGGCGGATTTCTCTTGTCGACCTCGCCGGTTTGGGAGGCGCTCTTCGATCTTTCATTCGGAGGATATATCGGTTACCGCGGGGGACATTTCATCGATGAAACGATAGGGATCGATACCGAATACACCGGGTGGTCATGGCTTCCCGAATTCAGGCTGAACCTGACCGCCCTGCTCTATCCCCGTGCCCTGTTCCGGAAACCGGGAGAGTGGGGTTTCCGGATCGGCATTCGGGCGGGGATCCCGATCCGAGAGCCTTCATATGTCTATTCCCGCGCTGAATGTACCGTTCTCTTCTCATGGAGGCTCTTTGCGGGAGCCCCGGAAACAGCGACGGTTTCTGACTGCCTCTGACCTCGACCGCGGATTACGATCTCGCCGCGCGCTGCGCACAGAGCACGCCGCGCGGCGGAGGACCGAGCGGTTTTTCAACATCATCAGATCATTCAACGATTCTTCAACGCTTCCTCGTTACAATTCAATCAACAACGCACAACAAGGAGACATTTATGGGACGTTTTGGAGGAGGATTCACTCGGACAATAGGCGGTACGCGCGTTCGCCCATCAGGCAGCGCCGGAATTCGGTTTTCTACCGTTTCATTGATACTTGCCGCTGCCGCGGCGCTCTTTCTCTTCGGATGTCCCGGCCCATACGACCCTGACCCGGTCGAAACTGCCGTTACAGGAGTGACCCTGGACAAGGCCACCCTCTCCCTCGCGGTGGGAGCCACGGGCCAGCTCACCGCCGCGGTTACCCCCGCCGGAGCTGATGACCAAAGCGTGACCTGGTCTTCAAGCTCGCAGGCCATCGCCTCGGTCAGCGCGGCCGGCCTCGTTACCGGAGTCGCCGCCGGGAACGCGGTCATTACCGTGACCACCACGGACGGCGGGTTTACGGCGACCTGCGCGGTTACCGTAAGCGCCGGTGGCGGCACCGGTGAACCGCCGGCAGAGGGGATACGGGGAATTCTTGACACCGCCTTCAACAGTACGGGCGCGGCGGGGATACCCGATTTTATCGACTATAATGACGGCCGCTTCCAGGCGGTTGTGCCCCTTTCAAGCGGAAAGATCCTGGCGGCGGGGTATGTCTCCCCGTCCTCCTCAGGCTGCAGCGGAATTCTCGCGCGCTTCAATGCGGACGGCAGCCTTGATATGTCCTTCGGCTCGTCCGGGGTGGTTCTCTATACCGCTGAATCCGCTGGGGGGTACAGCGGATTTTACGGAGCCGTGGAAGACGCCGGGGGAAACATCTACCTTGCAGGACGGGAGTCGGAACGCTTCGCGGTATGGAAGTACCTCTCCTCAGGAGTTCTTGACACCTCCTTCAGCTCGGCTAACGCGGACGGTATCGCCGGCGTGTTCATTCCCACCGAGGCGGAGATTGCCTCGGCATCCGACAAGCTCCCCTTCGGGATGGCTCTTGGTATCGGGATAGACGATTCCGGAAGGATAGTCGCCGGTGGATACGCCAATGAAATCAATACCGACTACTGGGCAATCGCCGTACGCCTCAACACGAATGGTACGCTTGACACAAGCTACGGAACCGACGGTCTCGCGGCGGAGACCCGGCCGGGGACGAGCATATTCTCCATCGTTTCCGCGGGCCTTCTGGACGATTCCGGCCGGATGGTCCTGACCGGTTATTGGTCACCGGAAAGCTGGAATTATCCCATGTATCCGTGCGTCTGGCGGTTTACATCCGCCGGTACGCCGGACGGGGATTTCGGAACCAACGGGGTTGCCGTTTTCAGCATTCCGGGAGCCATGAGTCATGACAATTATCCCACACAAGCGGACTGCGCTGCCTCCGATTCCACTGGGTACTATATAGCCGGTACTTACCGAAAAACGGGGGAATCCTACGATGACGCCTTTGTCGTCAAGCTCGCTTCCGACGGCTCGGTAAACCCCTCCTTTGGAACCAGCGGATACGCGGTCTTTACCAATATTGGCGGGGCATCCTCCGATATCGACGACAAGGCCTATGCCGTTCTTTCGGATGGCGGCGGGAAGCTTTATCTTGCCGGCTCCGCCTTTTCCCCTTGCGTAACCGATCCGGAATATTGCGATGAGCCCTCCATGTTCCTCATGCGCCTCGACTCGGCAACAGGGGTTATCGATACGGGCTTTGGCAGCGGCGGCCCGGCCGCGGTATACGGCCTTCTGGGCGGATACGAGGAGGAAGATTCGGGAACCGTATACAGCCGCGGGAAAGACGAAGCCTGCGCCATTGCCCTGTACGGCACGGAAAGAATCATCGCTGTCGGGGCCAGCCTGCCGGCGATTATGTCTGGAGAGACGAATATCAGCGTATCCAACACCCATATTGCACCGTTTGTGGCTCTGTTCAAGTAGGACGGTTCTGTCAGAGTTGGAATCGCGTACGGCGGTCAAACGGGCCGTGTAATCTCCACGGCCCGTGCTGCCTCCGTCACGTTTTGCCGCGCGGCACGCGCGGCCGCATGGGCACTGTTACCGTCCGGCCTGGGTTGCCGGAGCCGGTTCGGCGCGGAGATCCCGAACCGCGCAGGCTCCCAGTGAGGCTACCCATCCCCTCTTGTTCCACAGCGCGCAGCCGCCGCTGGTTTCGGTCAGTTCGGCGTGCCGCGTTCGTATCGCCTTCATGAGGGGAGATTCAAGGGCAAAGGAGAGGGGCTTGTCCGCCGCGCTCGTGTCCGAGAACGGGGCAAAGGGGCAGGCCTCGAGGCGGCCGTTGTCCGCGATGTGGATGAATCCCCGGCCCGCGGCCAGGCACCCGCCGAACTTCTCCTCGTCGCCGGGCAGCCTGACAACAGAGAACCGGAAGGAGTCGAAGATTCCGGGCGTAACCAGGAGCTCCTTCTGCGGAGCCGTGAGCACGAGGTTCTCCGTTCCCGGCGTGACGGGAACGTATTCCACGAGGAATACGACGGCAGCCCCGGTTCTCTCGACCCGCCCGAGAAAGTCCGGGGAGAGGATCTGATCCGCGTTTCCGGATGTGAGGGTAATGGAAAAGCCAAAGAGGATCCCGCGGCGCTTGAGTTCCGCCGCCTTTTCCATCAGTCCCTCGTGGATCCCGGATCCGCGCCGCTTTTCCGTAAAGCTCGAATCCCCCTCTATGCTGAAGATCGGAACAAGCCGTGATGAAGCGAAGAGGGTGAAGTATTCTTCATCAAGAAGGGTGCCGTTGGTGAACACCGGGATCAGGGGACCGCGGAGCGCCGCGGCGCGACGCATCAGGCTTCGCCTGAGGAGGGGTTCCCCTCCTGCGAGCATCAGGGTTCCCACGCCCATGTCGATTCCCTCGCGGAAGATCTCCATGAAGCGATCGTCGCTCAACTCTCCGCCGACATCCTTCCCGCCGTCTCCCGCGTCAGTCACCGCCGTGCCGTCGGCGTTTCCGGTCCCCCGCAGCTGCCGCGAGTAGCAGCCAGCGCAGTTCAGGTTGCACCTTCGGGTGATTGAGGCGATGAGTATCGAGGGCACGGTTCGTCCGTCCTGGGCGGCGCGGTTCCGCTTCAGCCTCTGCTTGTGCTGGAACCACACAGTGGAAGCGAGCGTTCGGAGGCGCCTGATCCGGGTAGCGGCTGATCCGGCGGAGGAGCCACCCCGAAGGGCTTTTTCGACTAGAGACGTAAAAAATCCCATCGTATGGGAATCGAAGAGGGTTTGATGATCCATGTGAATACAAGATACGGATAGCGCGTCCGATAATCAAGGGATAAACCCGCTTGCCAGAGCCGTGTTTATTCTATAGAAATAAAGGATGCGCGTCGCGGAGATCCCGCGGCGCTTCGATCCTGCCTTCGTGCCTGGAGAACCGATGGGGTATCGTTGCCGCTTCTGCGACATCTGCGATGGGAAAGGGTGCATCGGCTAGCTTCCCGGGATGGGCGGTGCCTATGAAAATCGGAATTTCATCCTGAACTGCGCCGATTGGGACCGTTTCGCGGCCATCGCCCTCGAGGGAGAACCTGCCGCTCCATCACAGGGAGAACTTCCGGAGCTTCGCCTTGCCCCTATCACGGGCTCGGTGGAGAATATCGGGTACGACGAGGAAGGCCCCTTCTATGGGGCGATGGTCGCCGCTGCCATGGCCGCCGGGATCCGGCTTTCAATAGGAGACGGATACCCGGACACGAAACTCAGATTCGGGATCGACGCCCTGAGAAACGCGGGCGAGCGGGCCGCCGTTTTCATTAAGCCGTATGAAAACCACGGGATCCTGGAACGGATGGAATGGTGCACGGATGTCGCGGAAATCGTCGGGATCGATATCGATTCCCATTCGATCCTCACCATGCGGAACCTGGCGAAATTGGAGCGGAAAACCGCGGCCCAGCTATCGGAACTGAAGAAGGCGGCGGGAAAGCCGTTCGCACTCAAAGGGGTGTTTCTCGAGGAGGATCTATCCCTGGTCGAACAGCTGAAACCGGATATCGTCGTCATTTCGAACCACGGCGGAAGGATAGAGACGAGGATCGGCAGCACGGCCGAAGCCCTGTTCCTCTGGGGAAAGCGGCTTCGCCGGTTCGCGGGAGAACTATGGGTCGACGGTGGAATCAGGAAATCCCGGGACCTTCTTGCCGCGGGCAAGATGGGGGCTCGGACGGTGATGATCGGCAGACCGCTCATCACCGCACTGATCAGATACGGAAGGGAAGGGGTCGTTCGGCGCGTCGCGGAGCTGCGCGAAAGGAGAGATGGAGTATGAAGGCCAAACACGTATGGTACAGGATCTATCAGGGGGTGATGAGGATAGCGGCGAATTTTCTCAATTTTACGCCGCCGAAGCTCATCGAGGGGCCGGGCAGCATCCGGCAGCTGCCGGCTTTCATGAAGTCGCTCGGCATATCCCGGGTCTTGATCGTCACCGATAAGGGCCTCATGAGCCTTCGGCTGCTCGACGGTCTGTTCGATGGGCTGAAAGAGGCGGGAATCGCCTATCGACTCTACGACGGCGTGCAACCCAACCCGACCATACCAAACATCGAGGAAGCGGTACGCCTCTATCTGGCCGACCAGTGCCAGGCGATCATCGCTTTTGGCGGAGGCTCTTCCATGGACTGCGCGAAAGGAGCGGGCGCCCGGGTGGTAAACCCCGGGAAAACCATTCCCCGCATGCGGGGACTGCTCAAGGTGACGAGAAAGCTGCCCCCGCTCTTCGCGGTTCCGACCACCGCTGGCACCGGATCCGAAACGACTCTCGCCGCAGTCATCACCGACCCTTCCACCCACGAGAAATACGCCATCAACGATCCCCGGCTCATCCCGCCGTACGCTGTTCTGGATCCGGAATTGACGTTGAAGCTGCCTCCCAACATCACGGCGACGACGGGTATGGACGCGTTGACCCATGCGGTGGAGGCGTACATCGGTGGGAGCAATACCCGCAACACCTTCCGGATGGCGGAAAAAGCCGTCGAACTGATCTTCTCGAATCTTGAGAAAGTGTACGCGGACGGCTCGGATATCGAGAAACGGGGGAACATGCTGAAAGCCTCCTTCTGCGCGGGGATCGCCTTCACCAGGGCGTATGTCGGGTATGTCCACGCAATTGCGCACAACCTCGGAGGACTGTACGGCATCGCCCACGGCCTCGCGAACGCCGTCATCCTCCCGCACGTACTGGAGTTCTTCGGAGAAAGCGCGCATTACAGGCTGGCCCGACTCGCCGATATCGCGGATATCGCCAAGCCCGGCGATTCCGACGGTGACAAGGCCCGCGCTTTCATCGAGGCGATCAAAGGGATGAACCGGCGCATGGGGATTCAGGAGAAATTTCCGCAGATCAGGGAGGAGGACATCCCCCTCCTGATCGACCGGGCTTTCAGGGAGGCCCACCCCCTCTACCCGGTTCCTCGGTTCATGGAGCGGGAGGACTGCGAAAGGATCATCCGGCGCCTCATGCCATAGCCGGTATCGCGCACGCCGGCGACGGCGCTCAAACCACAGACGGCTCGCGGATCAGCTCGCCCCTCTCGAACCGCTCGATTCCAAGCTTTTCCACGGGAAAGCCGGTCTCTTCCCCGGCGATCATGCGGGAGACGAGGAGGCCGGTCACCGGGCTCAGCATGAAGCCGTGACCGCTGAAACCGCAGGCGAGGTACAGCCCCGAAACCTGCGGCACGGGACCGTAGATGGGCTGACGGTCCGGCGTGTTTTCGTACAGCCCCGACCACTGCCGAAGGACCCGGAGCTTCCGCAGCGGGGGGAGAAGCCGGCAGCAGGAAGCGGCCATTTCCTCGAGGAAACGCCAGTCCGACGCGATTCCGTACCCCGTCGACTCCTCCGGATCCCCCCTTCCCATGATGAAACTCCCATGCGGAGTCTGCTGGCAGTAGATGTTCAACGAGAAGGACATCACCATGGGTCCCTGAATCGGGTCGACAGGCTCGGTCACGAGGATCTGGTGCCGTTCGGGACTTACCGGGATCTCGATTCCGGCCATCCTACCCACGGCATCGGCGTATCCGCCCGCGGCGTTGACGACGATCCTGGTGGAGAGGAAGCCCTCGCTGGTCTCGACTCCCGCGATCCTTCCGTGCTCTATAACGATCCCCCTTACCGTTGTGTGTTTCAGGATCTCGGCCCCTTCGCGGACAGCGGCCTCGGCAAAAGCCTGGGTTACGTGAAACGGATTGAGATGGCCGTCCTTTTCGCAGAAGGTGGCCATGTTTATCCGACTTTCGTCGAGAAGGGGAACGATCCGCTTCGCCTCTTCCGGTGAAACGCAGCGCGAAGGAATCCCCAGGCTGTTCTGCAGCGCCACGTTCTTCCTGAACTGGCGCTCCTCCTTCGGGGTGGAGGCCACGATCAGGTACCCCCTCTGCTTGAACTCGATGTCCCTGCCGTATCCAAGCTCCTCCTGCGCATGTTCGAAAAACCCGATGCTGTGCATGGCCAGCCTGCAGTTCATCTCGGTTCCCCACTGCATGCGAACCCCGGCCCCGCATCTGCCGGTCGATCCGCTCGCGAGAAAATCCTTTTCCACCACGGTTACATTCCGTATTCCCCTCTGTGCGAGGTGCCAGGCGATGGAGCATCCGGAAACGCCGCCGCCGATGATGACGATATCGGGATTTCTGTTCATTCCGTTTCCGCCTCCGTTCCGCTGTTCATGGGAGCCTCTTGAGCGTGGCCCTCTTCCCATTCCGCGGCCAGCGCCCCGAGCTCGATGGACTTCGCGGGCGGCCTGAAGGTCGTCATGGGCAACACGTAGATCGGGATTCCCGTCGCCGACGCGATTTCTCCCATGACGATGTGCCTGCAGGTCCTTCCCTGGCAGGGACCCATGCCGCACCGGGAGATCCTCTTGATCTCGTCCAGGCTTGTGAATCCCTCCGAGATGAGCTTGCGTATCTCGCCCAGGGTGATCTCCTCGCATCTGCACACCACCGCGTCGTCATCGATGAAGTCTCCGGGCCTAATATGACGCACCGTAAACCCGAGTCCCTTTGGAACGGCCAGGGACACCACCGGGGTGCGGTCCTGGAATCTCCGGTTTCTAACAGAGATGACCCGCGCGGCGGTAACGGGTTTCCCGTCGCGGTCAAGCCCCGTTACCCGATCCCCTGGCTCGGGAAGTGGGACGAACTCGTACGGGATTGAGACGAGGGTTTCCGTGCCCGAGAAGGTCTCGTCCACAATGAAGATCGCGCACCCGGGGCAGACGCTCACGCAGTTCCCGCATCCGTTGCAGCGGTCATAGTCTATAGAGGGCGGATCGTTGATGTCCTGAAATGGGGCTATGGCTCCTCGTTTGCACGCCCGCGCGCAGGGATCGCAGGGGATACGCTGAAAGCACTCGACCACGGCGAGCGGCCCTTTGGAGAGGCGTTCGGCTGAAGGGGCGGAATTTTCCGCTGCGTCGGGCGTGGGCGCGGCGCTGTCCGCGGCGGCAGATTCCGTAGGTGTTCCGGTGGGCATCAGCGCCGCTTTGGCGAGGCCTCTCCTGATCTTCTCTCCCATCGGTCCCCCGCGCAGGGAGGCGAGCTCGCCGAGACATTCCCGCCGGAGTTCGGGGAAGAGATCCGTTCCATACCCCAGGCTCTCGGCAGCGCACAACCCGGCGAGCTTCCCTTCCACCATCGCGGAGCTCGCCTCCTCGATTCCCGCGGCGTCCCCGGCGACGAAGATCCCCGCAAGACTCGTCTCGAGGCGGTCGTTTCGGAGAGGGACGTGCCCTCCAAGCTCGGGAATATACCTCATGGCGCACCCCGTCTGCCAGAGGAGCTCCGTGAGGGGGGAGAGTCCCACCGCCACGCAGAGCAGGTCCGTGTCCACGTCGAATTCCGAGCCGCGAATCGGTTTCCATGTAGAATCGATTCCACAGAGGGTGACCCGCTCGAGCCGGTCCGTCCCGTAAGCGCGTGCGACGGATGTGGATGTATGGATCGGTACGCCCATGCGTCTGATTTTGGCGGCGTGGACCTCGTAGCCCCCGATACGCGGGGAGCCCTCGACTACGCACCGGACATCGACACCTGCCTGGATGAGCTGGTAGCTCACGATCAGGCCGATGTTCCCGGCTCCGAGCATAACCGCTTTCTGTCCCGGGATCACGCCGTACAGATTCATGAGGGTCTGAACCGCTCCGGCGCCGTAGATCCCTGGCAGATCGTTGTTGGGAAAGGGGAGGAATTTTTCGGACGCGCCGGCCGCGACGATGATCGCCCGCGGCTGGATCTTGTGATACGTTTTCCCCCGTTCGTAGGTGAGTACCCTGTCCCCGTAGAGGCCGATCACCGTGGAATCGAGGCGGATATCGACGCGGCCGCGTCTATCGAGTGCCTCTGCCATGAGAGCGGCGATGTCGATACCGCGGACCGAGGCGTGCTGGCCCGCCGACCCGAAGAACTTGTGGGTCTGCTTAACGAGCTGGCCGCCAAGTCGGCTGCCTCGGTCGAAGAGGGTGACCCTGGCTCCCGCATCAGCCGCGGCAATGGCTGCGCATAAACCGGCCGGACCTCCGCCGACGACCGCGATGTCCGTGCGTTCCATGGCATCACCCATGGAGCGACCCCCTGCCGCGCTGGCTTTCCACGACAGCGCCGGGGGTGAGTTTTTCGATACAGATGCGCACATTGGGCTCTCCGTTGACCGTCATGAGGCAGGAGGAGCAGTTCCCGATGGCGCAGTAGAGGCCGCGCGGCCTTCCCGTCCGGAATCCATGGCTTAAAACCCGGACTCCTGCATCGTGAAGGGCCACGGCGATCGGTTCTCCCTCATACCCCTCGTACACCTGGCCGTCGAAGGTAAAGCTGACTCTGGTCTTGTGCGGGAAGGACAGGATTGGGTGGGATTCGATTCTCATCTGCGGGCCTCCTATTTTTCGGCTTTCCGACACGGAGCAGGATGGGCTAGCGTGTCGGAGTGTCGATTGATTTAACTATGACTGTATTTTAAAGATAATTGTCAAGTGATGTAATCTAAATTCGCATCGAAATTTAGTTATGATGAGATTGTTATCGAATTAGTACAGTATTTATCAATTCCGGCATGGCGAATCCGGAAAGTAGTGTCCGGAAGCTTATGGGTTTTTTGAAAAGAACTCCATATCTTGTGCCATTCTCCGGGAGAAAGCGCAAAATAGGGTTTCCCCATAATCTTCCTGACACTAGTTTTTTCACATGCTTGACGTATGCTGGGATGTATGTTACTGTAAAATATATAATATAAAATATACGATATGTGATTTGTAAACACATAACGGAGGCCACGGAATGGATACCCATGGGACCTGGGAATACGGAAACGCCTATCAGTGGATGGAGAGGGTGAACAAAATGCCCCCCCTGATCATCACCTGCGCTGTCAACGGCGGCATGCAGGGAAAGGAAGCGCACCCGGCCATTCCCGAGACTCCGAGCGAGATAGCGCAGCAGGCCCTCGACGCCTACAACGCGGGCGCATCCTGCGTTCATGTCCATGCGAGGGATCCCCGCTGCTTGTGGGAGAATGCTGACGACGGAACGGTTTACATGGAAATCAACAGGAGGATACGGGAGAAATGTCCCGGGCTGATTATAAACAATTCCACAGGTGGGGGGTTCACGACGACCATGGACACCCGGCTGGCCTACCTGGACGCGCTGCCGGAGATCGCATCCCTGAACATGGGCCCGGACATGTCCCGCTTCACCCTGGGCGCGCGGAAGGCGCCTCTCCCGCATCCGCATGAGAGCATCGAAATCGACGCATGCATCCCCTTCACCTACGGCTTCATCGAAACCCTCGCCGGCCGGATGCGGGAGCGGGAGCTCAAACCCGATATGGAGCTCTCCCAGCCCGGCGATTTCTGGGGACGGCTGGAGCTGATCATTAAAGGACTGGTCTCTCCCCCCTACCTTTTCCAGTTCGTCATGGGCTACCAGACCGGCATCTTTCCAACGCCGAAGAACCTCGTCTCTCTCGTCTCCGAGCTGCCGGCAAACTCCCTGTTCAGCACCATCGGCATCGGCAAGTACCAGTGGGCCCTCACAACGCTGAGCGTAATCCTGGGCGGGAATGTCCGCGTGGGGCTCGAGGACAATATCTACGCGAAGCGGGGACAGCGTCTGTCCGGCAACGGCGAGGCGGTCGAGAAGATCGTTCGGATCGCGCGCGAATTAAACCGCGAGATCGCTACCCCGGAACAAGCCCGCGAGATGCTGGGGCTATCCTCGGCGCCTCGCAAATACTGAAGAGACGGGTATGGCGAAAGCGAGCGTCGAGGTGGTGGACAGGATCCTGAACGCGCGGAGTGTGGCCGTTGTCGGCGCCTCCGCCAATCCCGGGAAATGGGGTTACATGTTCCTCGACAACATCCTGAAGGGGGGGTACGGGGGAAGCCTCTGCGGGATCAATCCCAGGGAGCGGAGCATTCTCGGCGTACCTATCTATCCCTCGGTCATGGATATCCCCGGCGACATCGATCTTCTCGTCGTCTGCGTGCCCGTTGAAATGGTCCCCGATGTGATCGAGCAGGGGATACGGAAACGCGCCGCGGGGGCCGCTCTGATCACGAGCGGTTACCGGGAGAAAGGGCGGGCCGACCTCGAGGAGGATCTCCGCAAGAGGATAGAGGGGCGGAATTTCAGGATCATCGGACCCAACATCGCCGGGATCAACTACCTGCCGAACCGGCTCCAGGCGAACGTCACCAAGAGCTTCCGGACCCGCGGACCGATCGGAATCGTCTCGCAGAGCGGCTCGGTCTCGGCCATTCTCGCCGAATGGGCGGAGGAGGAGGGGATCGGGATATCGGGACTCATCAATCTCGGAAACCAGGTCGACCTCTGCGAGACCGATTTCATCGAGTTCTTCTCGGCCGATCCCTCGACAAAGGTGATCTCCCTGTACCTTGAGGGACCCAAGAATGGGAAGGCCTTCACGGAGATCCTCAGGGTCCTACCGATGCTGAAGCCAATCGTCGTCATGAAGCCGGGGAAGACCGCGGGAGGACGGAGGGCCGCGCTCTCGCACACGGCATCCATGGCCGGGGACGATGCCGTTTTCGGTGCCGCTTGTGAGCAGTTCGGCCTTGTTAGGGCATCGGATCTCGAATCCTTCTACGACTACACGAAGATTTTCGCCCTCATGCCTCTCCCCGAAGGGAACAAGGTAGGTGTCGTGTCCAGTTCCGGAGGCATCGCTTCCATCGTGGTGGATGATCTGGAGAGTTCCGGGCTCGCGCTTCCCCCGATACCCGGGACAATCGTCGAGGAGCTGCGGCTTAGGATGAACGTACCCGGAGCCAACTTCGAGGCCAATCCCATCGACATGCCCAGCCTCGGCCCTGACAACTATCGGCGGGTTATGGAGATCCTCGAGCCCTGGGATCGCTGTGACATGTATCTCTTCGTGTTTGCCGATCCCATCCCGGGAATAGAGGAGGTCATGGACGAGATCGCCAGGACGTGCGGAAAGCCTCTGGCCGTGATATATGTCGGCGGCGGCGATGAGGGAAAAAGGGGGATGGCGGAGATGCTTAAAAGGGGCATTCCGGTGTATCCTACGCCGGAGCGCGCGGTGAGGAGCCTTGCCAAGCTGGCCTGGTATGGAAACTATCGGAGGGATGGACGCGATGCGTGAAATCGAGAACCGGCTTCTGACGGAACCGGAAGGAATCGCGATCCTATCTCGTCACGGCCTGCCATACCCGGAACACGGCTTTGCCCGGTGCATGGAGGACGCCGCGGGAATCGCCGAGGGGATCGGGTATCCGGTCGTTCTCAAGGTGGTCTCTCCGGACATCGCCCATAAAAGCGACGTGGGTGGAGTGATCACCGGGATACGAGACAAGGCAGCGCTTTCCCGAGCCTACCCGGAGCTACTTGACCGGGTGGCCCGCTCCAATCCCGCTGCCCGGATAGAGGGCGTCCTCGTATGCGCTCAGGCGGAACCTGGGCTTGAGCTGGTGGCCGGTGGTATCGTTGACGATATCTTCGGCCCCGTGGTCATGTTCGGAATCGGTGGCATCTACGTGGAAGCCTACCGCGATGTTTCCTTCAGGGTCTGCCCCCTCTCGCAGCGGGATGCGATGGAAATGGTTCGAGGAATCAGGGGGTATGATGTGGTGAAAGGGATGCGGGGGCAGGGGAACCGCGATATCGGCATGATCGCGGACCTGATGATGCGCGTCTCCGGCATCATGGAGGCCGGCGGGATCCGGGAGGTAGACCTCAATCCTGTCCGTGCATACGATGACAGGATTCTCGTGCTGGACGCGCGGATCGTCGCGGAGGGGGTTTGACCGTTTTACCAAGGAGGGCTTCATGAATACGTCTCACCATGTTTTCACTCCCGACCTGAACAGGGAATACATCACCATCGTGCGGGGAGAGGGGGTCTGCCTGTATGACGACAGGGGGAAGAGATACATCGACGCGTCCGCCGGACCCTTTGCCTGCAGTCTCGGATACGGCAGGAAGGATATGGCCGCGGCTCTGGCAGATCAGGCGGAGACTCTCCACTTCTCGTACCGCTACTACAGCCTGCACCCGGCGCTCACCGAAGCGGCGCGGATGCTCCATGAGCTCACCGGCTACGAGAAATTCATGTTTCACGCGGGCGGGAGCGAGGCGAACGAGGAGGCTGTCAAGATAACCCGTCTGTACCAGATCGCCAGAGGGAACAAGCGGAAGCATAAGATCATCGGCAGGTGGATGAGCTATCACGGGGGAACGATGTACACGATCTCCGTGGGCGCGTGCCTGGGAACCCGACTCCCGTACGACGACTACACCACCGACGCCGGGCACATTCCGCCCCCGTTCTGCTACCGCTGCCCGTATGGCAAGACCCCCGAGACCTGCGATGTACAGTGCGCCCGCGCCCTTGAAGACGAGATCCTCAGGCAGGGGCCGGACACCGTGGCTGGGTTCATGGCCGAGACCGTTTCCGGTTCCAGCCTGAGCGCCTATTACCCGAAGAGGCGTGAATACTATCGGATCGTCCAGGAGATCTGCAGGAAATACGATGTCCTCCTCATTTTGGATGAGGTTCTTGTGGGATCCGGGCGTACGGGGAAATTCCTCGCCTGCGACCATTTCGACGTGCGGCCCGACCTGCTGATCCTCGCCAAAGGCATCAGCGGGGCGTATATCCCGGCATCCGTCGTGGGATGCACCACGGAAGTCGTCAGAACCATCGCCGATGGCGCCAAGAAGGATCATATCGGCCTCGCCTATACCTCCACCAATCAACCGATGATCGCGCGTTCGATCGTGGAGGCCCTCAGGATCATGAAGGCGGAAAAACTGGTCGAACGGGCAGCGGAGAACGGGGCGTACATGCTCACGAAATTCGAGGAACTCCGCTTCCGCCACCCTGTGATCGGAGATATCAGAGGACTCGGTCTCTACGTTGGGATCGAATTCGTGAAGGACAGGGGGACAAAGGAACTTCTCCCCCCGGAGATGAGCTTCGCGAAGCAGCTCTCCGCGGAGGCGGAACGGAAGGGTCTCATCGCCTTCCATTTCGCACAGCAGGACTATTCCGCCATTCTCCGGCACGAACTTTTGGAGGGAAGATACCGGGAAGCTGGTGTGGCCGATCTCAAGATCGGCGATTCCGTGGTCTTCGGACCGCCGCTGGTTGTTTCCAAAGGGGAAATCGATGAGATCGTCGATATCTATGACCGTACCCTGACCCAGGTGGAACAGCGAAACGGTCTGTAGGATTTCCTATCCGGCCTAGTTATATAGGACTTTCCATCGATCGCAGTCTACGCGCGAAACCGATCCGACTCTCCGCCGATGGTTTCTTTCGGTTGCTACTTCCACGGAGATGGAATATCATTTATTATATATAATATATCATTCGTCATGGAGCGATGCCCGATGTTTGAGAATTTGGCAAAGAAGACCCTATCCGAGCAGATTTACGAAAAACTCAGATACGATATCACCCGGCAGATCATCCACAGCGACGAGAAGATCGATATCTCCATGCTGAAGCAGAAGTGGAACATCAGCCAGACTCCCATCAGGGAAGCGCTCATGAAGCTGGAACAGGAAGGGCTCGTGGAATTCATCCCTAATGTCGGCGCCCGGGTCATCAAGATGGACAGGACCGCGATCAACGAGGTTTTTGACGCGAATATGATCATTGACTGCGGCGCCGTCACGCTGGCCATGCAGAGCGACCGCTTTGACCAGTTCGTAGACGAATTGAGACGGCATGTCGAGGCTCACGAGGCGATAGCCGCGAAGGAGCCTACCGAGGAGTACTGGCATGTCGCGGAGAGCATCCATGACGTTTTCTACGATTTCGCCGGGAATAAGGAACTGAAGAAGATCGTGAAACAGATCCAAGGCAAATGCGATATCTTCTTCGGCGAATACATCCGTTCCGCGGAGAACAGACATCACGGCGCCTTGGAACACCGCCGGATATTCGAAGCGGTCAAGGATCGTGACTCGACCCGTGCGGTCGAGATGATGCGCGAGCACTGGACCAATTCGAAACGCCGCCTCATCAGATGGTGTGAACAGCGCTGACTGTCACGAAGATTGTAAAACCCCGCTGCTTGAAACCCCTAATACGATAGCTTCCTGTTATCAAGCGATTATTTTTCTAGATCCCTCTCTCCCGGCTTCCAGATCGAGGTCAATTTTTACAATCTTCGGAACAGCGAGAAAAAAAGGTTGACGGCTGAGACTAAAATATAATATAAAATATATAATATAAAATTAGTTCCTGTTCCAATATACTCATTGAGGGAGGCGTCAAGAAATATGAGAAAAAAAGTATCCTCTTTTTTCCTGTTTTCTGTCCTGATTATGTTGATAGCACTGCTGTTGCTCCTCTGTGCCGGGTGCGGCTCTAAAAGGACAGAGGTGGAGGGTAAACCGAGCATCGCGACTATGGTGACATTCAATCCTCCGATGATGGACTGGGATCCGTCGATCATCAGTTCTTCTGAAAATAAAATCGCCCTGAACATGTACGAGACCTTGCTCAGGTACAATTCGGCCACCAGATCATTCGACCCGTTGCTGGCTACGAGCTATACGCGCAGCCCCGACGGACTGGTTTGGACCTTCGTGCTCCGCAAAGGGGTGAAGTTCCATGACGGCGAGCCGTTCAACGCCGCCGCGGTGAAATACTCGATCGAGAGGACGCAGCGGATGAAGAAGGGCTGTTCCTACATCTGGGGCGCGGTCAAGGAGGTGAGGGTGATAGACGACTACACGGTCGAGATGACCCTTAGCGTTCCCGCGGCTCTCGACAGCATTGCGGCAAGCAATGTCGCGGCCTATATAATGTCCCCGAAATCCGCGGAACTGGGAACCGACTGGTTCAACCAAGGGCACGAGTGCGGAACAGGGCCGTACATGATGCAGAGCCAGGTTCCGGGCAACGAGGTGATTCTCACGAGGTTCCCGGAGTACTGGGGAGGGTGGGAAGGACAGCACTTCGACAAGATCGCCTTCAAGTACGTCGGCGAGAACGCCTCACGCAGGCAAATGATCGAAAGCGGGGAGGCGGATTTTGTCGACAATCTGATGCCGGAGGATCTGGAGGCGCTCAAGAGCAATCCGAATGTCGTCTTTGTGGAGGACCTTTCATATACGAACAACCTCGCATTCATCAATACTAGGAAACCGCCCCTCGACAACAGGCTGGTTCGGCAAGCTCTGCTGTACGCCTTTCCATATGACCAGGTTGTGAACTTCGTCACGAAGGGGTATTCGAGCCGGTCGACCGGAATCATCGCGAGATCCCTCTGGGGCTCCCTGGACGAGCCTCTGTACAACTACGACCTGGACAGGGCGAAGGAGCTCCTCGCCAAGGCCGGGTATCCCAACGGAGGATTCACCCTCGAATATGCGTACACATCAGGCGTGGAGGAACGGAGAAAAACCGCGGAACTGTACAAGAGCGAACTCGCCAAACTAGGCATCACCCTGGAACTCCGGGGCGCGACCTTCGACAGCATGTGGGAAAGGGCCAAGAGTCCGAACCCCAAGGACAGGCAGGATTTCATCGTCGTGCGTTCCTGGCCCGATATCCTGAACCCCTCCAGCTTGTTCATCCCCTATTATCATAGCGAGGT
>CAZPZF010000029.1:0-18741 GCA_964590705.1 uncultured Spirochaetales bacterium
TCTGCCGGTGATACGGGAAAAAAACTCAAAGAGCTTGAAGACTTCGAGAGAAACCGGGAGCTGGGAGACCTCGTCATGGCCAATCTTCATCTGATCGCCCCTGCTGTTTCCCAAATCGATGTGGAGGATTTTCACCACGGGGGTTCCAGGGTCATCATCGGGATCGACCCCGATCTCTCCGGGCCGGAAAACGCGGAACTCTTCTATGAAAAGGCGAAGAAGGGGAAGCGGACCGCCGCCTACCTTGCGGAAGAGGCCAAACGGATCACGGCGGAGCTGGCTCGGCTCCAGACGCTCCGCGCACGGGCAACGGTTGAAACCGACCTTGACAAGCTCCGGTCTCTGGTTCCCACACGGGCGGCACGACAAACCAGGGAAAGGCAGGCGAAGCCGTCCGGATCGACGGACAAGCCGACCCCCGGCCTCACCTTCAGGTCAGGCGGGTTCACCATCCTGGTCGGCAGAACCGCGGCTGAAAACGACGAACTGCTCAGGAAGCATGTCAAGGGAAACGACGTCTGGCTCCACGCCAGGGACTTCCCCGGCGGGTACGTCTTCATCAAAGGCGTCAGGGACAAATCAATACCCTTGGAAGTGCTCCTGGACGCCGGAGCACTGGCCATCCACTTCAGCAAGGGCCGCGCAGGCGGCAAGGGGGAGGTCTACTACACCTTCGTGAAATACCTTCGACGGGCTAGGGACGCCAAGAAGGGAACGGTCCTACCGACCCAGGAGAAGAACCTTTCTGTCCGGGTGGACGAGGCGAGGATCAGAAGGCTGACGGGCGGGCAGGAGATCGTATAGGCGAGGTCCTTTACGTACGGACTCCAGACGGCAAGGCCGACCGACCAATCAACCGGGTCGGGCTAAAGCCGCGGCTTGAAGCCCCCTGACTTGCCCGGATGGGCAGCCCCGAAAAGAGCCCGGTCTCTCTCAGAAGGCGAACCTCCCCTCCTCCACGGTCAGGCGGCCGTGGGAGATGATCATCCTGATGTTCTCCGGATTGGAGAGGACCTCCACCCCGTCATACGGATTCCTGGAAAGCACGAGGATATCCGCGGCCTTGCCCTTCTCCAGGGTTCCCAAGCGGTGGGACATGCCGAGGGCCTCGGCGGACACGGCAGTCGCGGCCGTGATCGCCTCCGGGACGCTCATCCCCAGGCTGGCCAGGGTGGCGAACTCCCGCACGCTGAACTCGCCGTACTCGGTGAGCGGTTCGTACACCGTATCCGATCCCAGCGCGATCTTCACCCCCTTTTCCCGGGCCAGGGAGAAGCTCCGTATGACATTGTCCACGACGGAGCGCTGGTAGGCCTCATCCGTCTCATCGTCGACCGTGCGGTGCAGGAAAACCTCGGGCCTGATGATGGCTGCCGTTTCCTCTCCCGTGGCCATCATCTCCGTGAACCAGTTGACCAGAAGTCCAAGGGTAGGAACGAGGATCTTTCCCTCTTCAGCCATGCGGGAGGCAAGCTCCTCATCGAGATCCTCGCCGTGTTCGATGGTATCGGCTCCCGCTTCCAGGGCCATTCTGATCGCCTTCCGGTTCTCCGCGTGGCAACAGACCAGGGTTCCTTCGACCATGTGCGCCTCGTCGCAGATCGCCCGCATCTCGTCCAGGGTGTAATGGACATCGATATTCCGGTCATGGGCCCAGTTGTCGCCCCCGCTCGCCCAGAACTTGATTTGGTCTGCGCCTTCGCGGAGGATCCGCCTGACCCACTTGCGGCATTCGTCAGGTCCGTCGGCCAGGACGCCCCAGAAGTGCTGCTCCTTCACGTAGCCCTCGGTGTACTGGAACAGATCGGCGTGCCCGCCGGTTCGGGTCAAGCCGGGCCCGCAGGCGATGATCCGCGGGCCGGGGAGGATCCCCTCGCCGAAGATCCGTTTCAGGTAAAGACCGTTCCAGGAGATATCCCTCACCGAGGTGAAGCCTCGTTTAAGGATCTTCTGGGCCTCGTACACAGAACGCATGGCCCGCACCAGCTTGGGTTCGGCCAGGACCTCGGTTTCGCCGTAGATATAGTCACCCCGGCCGCCGGCCAGGTGCACGTGGGCGTCGATGAGTCCGGGCATGACGTAGTGTCCCGACAGGTCGATCTCCTGGAATCCTTCCGGCGTTCCGACGTCGACCCCATGGGCGGCGCCGGCCGTGCGTCGGAACTCGGCCATGGGGCCGATTCCCGAGATGTTTCCGTCGTCAACGGCGCAGTAACAGCCTGCTCTTGCCGCTCCTCCGGTGCCGTCTATCACCGTCACGTTCTTCAGGATGAATTTCGATTGCAGCCGGGTGTTCATCAGGGGTATCCTCTCTTTTCTACGTTTTACCAAGCCCGCAGTCTCACCCCGCCGCGCCGATCACTTCACGGCGCGGGCATCGCGGGCTGCTTTGCGGCATGGGCCGCTCCGCGGCACGGGCGGCGCAAAGCCGCGTTCTTCGCACGTGCTCGACAAACCGGTCATCTGCCCAGGCGGCCGCCGGCTTTGTCCAGTTCTCCGCGATGCGGGCGAACGTACTCGCAGCCCGGATCGGTCCCACAGCGCAATGCGGCGGGGTATCTGAGATTGGGACTCCGGGAGCGCAGCGCAGGGATATACGGCGCACCGGCCTCAGAAGTCCAGACCTTTTTCCACGACGCATTTGATCATCGTACAGCGGGTTTTGCAGACGAAGCCGAGCTTGCCGGATCTGCACCCGCGGCACTCGAGCTCCGCCACCGGTAACCCGAGCTTCTTGGAGATCTTCCGAAGCCGTTCCGGCCCCTCCCATGGAACCGATGTACAGGCTGCAGGCGCGGCAGAAGAGGCCGCAGACAGCGGCAAGGCTCTTGTCAGGAGCTTCGGGAACGTGTCCGGAATTGGCGGTGTTCATTGAATCCTCCTTTGGTCCGCGCGCCGGTTCCGCATGAAGCGAGGGCCGTTCCTGTCGGAGGTCCGGAACGCAGGCGGCGTCATATCCGCCGCCAGTCTACCCCTTCCCCCCGTCTTCGAACAACCCCATGTCAAAGCCGAGGTATTCCAGGACCAGCAGCGCGGTTCCGCCCGATCCGGATTCCACTTTCCGTGCGGCATCCATGAAAGTATCTTGAAGAAGGGTATCCGCATCACCGGACATTGTTCCTGTCCATGTTCTATCATAAAAACCGGTGACGTTACAGAGGATTTCACACTATAGTATCCGCAAAGGAGCGTATAATGATCTTCTACTTCTCCGCCACCGGGAACAGCAAGTACGTCGCCAGCCGGCTCTCGGAAGCCACGGGAGAGAGGATGATTTCCATCATCGACTGTCTCCGGAAACAGATGTACGCGTCCGATCCGTCCGGGGAGGAGAGGCTAGGAGTTGGCACGCCGACCTAATTCGGCGGACTGCCGATCGTCGTCACCGATTTCTTGAATCGGATGGAGCTGACCAAGGCAGGAGAACGCTACGCCTATCATGTGCTGACCTTTGGCACGACAACGGGATTCGCTCATTCGATGATGGCCAGGTACCTAAAAAAACAAGGGCTGCCGCTTCGGGGGAGGTTCATCATTCGGATGGTGGATACCTGGACGCCGCTATTCGATCTCTCCGACGCGGAAAAAAACACGAAGATGACGGAAGCCGCGGAACCGCGGATTTCCTCGGTCATCGACCAGGTGGCCAAAAGAATAGCGGGAGACTTCAATGACCATAAACTGCCGCGGTTCATCGCCGCGCCGTTCTACGCCCAGTACAGGAACGGGAAAGCGACAAGGGACTTCACCGTAGGAGATTCATGCATCGGCTGCGGGCTGTGCTCCCATACATGCCCTGTCCAGGCGATCGAGATGCGCGACGGCAAGCCCGCATGGACAAAGGAACGATGCGCGGTCTGCCTAGGATGCCTCCACCGCTGTCCGGAATTCGCCATACAGTACGGGAGGAAAACGAAAAACCACGGCCAATTCGTCAATCCGAATGTGCGGCTGTGACCCGCCGATCCGGGGATGAAAGCCGCTCGGCGGTACAGGAGAAGCGATGGTCCGACGGCCGCATCTAGGCCAGCACTGCTGGCTGTCATATTCCGGCAGCCATCATCGGCTGAGCCGCATGCTTCGCGCCGGTCATTTCCCCTGAACGAACAGTTCCTCAAAAAGCCGGATCGGACCCTCCAGGTCCGATCTCAACGCCTCCTCATCCGCCGCATCGGCGGTACCGGCGCCGGCGATACCGAACGTGCGGAATGTCCATTCGGCCCGGAACGCGTTGAAGACACGGGCAAGGGAGCGGGTGTCGCAGGGCTTGATCGATCCCGCCTCGACGCAGCTCCTGAACAAGGCTTCCATATGATCGTCCGCCCTCTCCACGAATTCCCGCCTGAAGAACTCGCGTATCCGTTCGTTATGGTTCATCTCCGCGTATAGGATCCGCATGATTCTTACGACCAGCGGCATTCCCGCGATTATCCCGGGCAGTGGGGCCAGGAGCCCCCGGAAGATCGAGTCCCCGCCGTCCACTCCCAGAGTCTCTTCAATAGGGAGGGCGGTGTAGATTCCGCTCTCGGTATAGGCAAGGATCGCATCGAGAATCGCCTCCTTGCTCGGGTAGTGGCGATAGAGGGCGCTTTCGGTAAGCCCGACCGCACCGGCGATCTGCCGCATAGAGGTTCCGTCATAGCCGCGGGAGGCGAACAGGTCCACCGCAGCCTCGAAGATCCGCTCTTTCGTGGATTTTTCCCCAGGCATCCGTACCGGCCGGCCGATTTTCGACACGAGTTTCCCCTCTCCCATGGTACCCGTCCTCCTCACTCTCCCAAACGTTTGATGGTTCCCGCTCCCGATATCCGCCGGGTAACGGCTGGGGTTCCCCAATAGGACAAAATTCCGGCTCCGGTGATCGATGCGTCGAGCCTTTCCCGGACACGGAGTTCCGCCTTCCCGGAACCGGTGATGCCAACGCTGGCCGCGCCAGCGTCCAGGTGAGCGGCTGATATTTCCGTATCCCCCGTGCTCCTGATCTCCAGGGTTTCCGCCGTGCCCTTAAGCTCGACCAGCGCCGCTCCCGTCAGGGCGACTCGAAGTGATCCATAGTCGAACGAATCGGAGGTGATCCTTCCGGATCCGTTGACCTCGATACTCAGGATTTCCGGCACCGTGACATCCACCTCGCAGCGCCTCAGGTTCTTGACCGCCCTGAGAACCGAGGGCTTGAGCGAACACTTGAAACCAATGTACAGGGTATCGTCCCGTACCACGGTTTCGAACCGATCGGCCAGCTCGCTGTCGATGGTAACACGAACAGACTGGGGTCCCCGATGGACGCGGACTGTCCCGATTCCGTTCAGGGCAATAGATCTGAAAGCGGACACGCTCCGTTCCTCCGTGATCGGTTGCGAGGAATGGATGCCTGAAGACGCGCATCCGCCGAGGGACGCGGTCGTGAGAAGAAGGACAAGAGCCTTGGTTTGCATTACCGATACTCCTTATATATGTTAACGTTTACTTACTTAATATACAGGAAGAATACGGATCTGTCAACAGGAATATAGTGTCCGGAAGCTTATGGGGAAATGCGTGCGGGATGGAAAACAAGCAAATACTTATAAAACAGTGAATTAGCTATTTATCCGTTCCTCGGCCGCGGTTCAGCAGGGGTATCCGACAGATGAATTCGGCACCGGCCGAGCATAAATTCCTGCATTCCAGGCTGCCGCAGTTCCGCAGGATGGCGTCCACGATGAAGAGGCCGAAGCCCGCATACTTCACACCGCGGTCTCCTGCGCTGACACTGTTTTCCCCGAGATACCTGTGGTCGCGCGGTTGGCGAATAATCGTTCCGTGATCTGGTGGAACACCTCGTCGGGAAAACCGGGGCCGTTTTCTCGGACACCGGCCAGGAGGAAGCTCACTTCGATCCGGAGCGAGAGCGAAACGCTGCCCCTCTCCAGAGAGAAGCCGACCGCGTTCGAGAGGAGATTCGAGAGGACGCGGCGCAATCTGTCACAGGAGAGGGGAATGCGGCATGTTTCAACACTGGACTCCGCGTAAAAGAGGATTCCCGCCTCGCCGTGTGCGGAGGTAGCCGCCTCACAGGCTGCCAGGATATCGCCGTGTTAGCATCCCTCCGCGCCTTCCGTGTAGAGCTCGAAGCTGGAGCGGATCGCGGACAGCGGTGTTTTCAGCTCGTGCACGAGGTCGGATGAAAACCACATGAAGTTGTCCGCCTGCCTCCGCTGTTCCGTCATAAGGCTGTGCAGGGCTCGACAGATCCCGCCGATCTCTCCGCGCGACGAGAGATCCGCGCAGCCGTTTTCCCGCGGTCCCGACTCGAGGATCTCCCGCGAGCACGCGTACAGCCGCGTGAGGGGCCGAGTCACCGACCGGCTCAGGAGCACGGTCATGAGTATCCCGAGAATAGCGACACCGAGGAAGGGAAAGAGGAAGTGCTCCTTGATGCCGCATGCGTCGATGAGGATATCCGCCACACTCTGGCTCACGGTGAATACGAGATCCCTTCCGTCCGCCGCGCGCACCATCCTTCCCACCAGGACGATCCGGTCGAGTCCCCCCGGCTGCCGGACATTCCGCGTCGACTGGAAGGAAGCCCAGGGATCGAGGCCCTCCGTATCGATCGCAAGGAGGGGGTCGAGATTGACACGGGGGTCGGCTTTCGCGTTCTCCTCGCTCCAATCGATGCACGGATCGGGCAGGAGGAGCTTGAAGCGATAGAAGCGATCGAAGGATTTGGTTACGCAGCTATCGCAGAGGAGTATGCGCTCCGTATCGAAGAGGTAGACCCGCTGTTGATAGAAGATCCTCGGAAAGGATTCGACAGCCTCAGACCATTAGTCCGCGGTCAGGCCGCGGAGCTCGTCCGCGAAATCCCGGAAGAAGGACGTCTGGAACGAGATCCGGTCCATGAGCTCCTCGTAGTCCATGTTCCTGATGATCAGGGTCGGCGCGATGACGCTCACGAGGAGGATAGCGTTGAAGAGGAGGGCCCTGAACCAGAAGCGTCCTGACAGGGGGCTGGGGCCCATTCTTTCCATCGGTACCCCACCTGATAGACGGTCTCGATGGGGTCGAGTCCCGCATCGACAGCCTGGAGTCTCTTCCATATCCGGTGGATATGGACGACCACGCTGCTGCCCAGGTTGCACCTGTCCTCGGGAAATGCGGCCTCCGCGAATTTCTCACGACCGATTACGATACCGGGATTTTAGAGGAGCCTGTGGAGGATTCGGAGCTCCGAAACCGTGAGGATGACAGGCGCTCCATGCAGCGAACAGCCTGACCCGGCGCAGGCCCACATCCACCCTGGCGAAGAGCTCCCTCATGGAGAAGGGCATGGTCAGATAGTCATCTTTCCCGATCTCGAGGGCAACGATCTTGTCGTACTCCCCGGCCCTAGCCGAGAGGAAGATCACGGGGATGAGCGGGTGGTCTTCCCTGAGCCAGCGGCAGAAGCCGAACCCGTCCATGCACGGCATAGTGATGTCGAGGATGACCAGGCCGTGGATCTCTCCGGACTCGATCATCCCCTCGGCCTCCAGACCATTGCCCGCCGCGAGCATCCGATAGGATCTCTTCCTGCCCGCAATGCGTATCAGCTCGCGGAGATCCTGGTCGTCCTCGACGACGAGGACCGTTCCTGTCTCAGCCATGACCCATGCTATCACCGAAGGCGCGGTCTTCGGGAGCCTTTTCTTCAGATTTAAGCGCTCTTTCACAGGAATGAAACAACCTTGAAACACCGTGAAATACGCTTCGAAACACCGATTCCCGATAGATAGGTACGGCGTGACCGGCAGGAACGACGCCGGTAAAGGAGTCGCGTATGTCAGCGTTTCTCAGGGAGGCAGTACGGGCTTCGCGCGGAGCTTGAGAAGCGGTACGGCCGAATGGCCGGCGTCTTTGAATTCATGATCGGCGATGTCCGGGATCTCAGTCGGATGACCAAGGCCATCTAGAAACACGTATTCGCAACAGCCTCCGGTCAGGCTCCAGCGGTCTTCGCCTTCGTCCGGATGAGCCGTGGAATACGTGATGACCGCCATGGAATGCGCCGGCCAGATCTACACCCGGCCATGAAGGCGGTGCGTATCCGCAGGCTGGCCGCGGCCCTGTGGCGGGATACGGGCACGCCGATACGAACAATCGGGATCCGGCCGGGCGAGAGACTGCACGATATCCTGATCTCAAAGGACGAGGTCCCCTATCTGAAGAACTGCCCGGCCGGAGGCTTCCTCCTCAGTGCGCAGGACCGCCATCCGGCCTGGAAGATCGAGGGAGGCTCGGCCCCGCGATCTCCGACTCATTTCCGCGATATGAGCTCCACGGACGCGGAGCTGGAGATGACGGACGATGAACTGATAACCTTGCGCGACGGGGCTCTCGTCTCCTATCGCTCTCCGACAAAAGGGGGTGGAGAGCCGGCCGCTTCCCGAAGGGCGGGGTAAACGCCTTGCCGGGTTGGATGATATGGTGAGGCGAAAAGAAACAGTTTTTCCAGCCCCGTGTGTTATATATGGTATCGCACCCCCGGGAGGAAATATGAAGGAAGGGAAACCATACCGACTCGCCGGTCTATCGTTCGTCCCGACTATCATCCTACTGACCGCAGCCTGCACGACCGTGAACGACCTGGCCTCCTACGACCTAGCGGATTCCCGAATCGCCATAGACATGCTCGAACCGCCCCCGCCGACCGTCGATGTCGACTACCAGATGAATTTCGACAAGGATAACCAGTTCGCGGCCATCGTTCAGCTTGGAGCGAACCTGGTCAAGGCGGGGGAAGCGGAGATCGCCCGCGGGAAGCTTGAACGGGCATTGTCGGGAACCGATATCCCCTGGTTGATCTCCGAACAGCTCCTCGAGAGTGTCGCGGACACCCTGGAAGCTAGAATCGTGGATCGGAAACGGGACGCGGACCTGATCCTGGAGCTGGAGATCCTCGAATACGGTATCGAGGCAAGATCGTCAACCGGCGGCGTGGAGATGGTCATGAGTCTCATGGCGAGCCTCTTCCACGCGGGGGCAGGCGAGACCATCTGGCAACGCAGGATCTCCGTTTCCGAGGAGATCACCCCCGGCCTCTTCGGTTTCAACGACGTGCTGGGGAACGCGGCGACAATCGCGGGCCTGAACTCCCTCTCCGAGGAGCAGCTTGCCGAAGGCTTCGAGCGGATGGCCGAAGAGGTAGCCGCCAAAACGGTGCGCAAGCTCCAGGAGGATCTACGGGAAGCGCGGCGGGAATGACGGATTCGGCGAGAGCGGCGTTTCATAATATCTGACGGATGATACTCCTTTCTGGATTGTGGAGAAAAACTTTGGTGACGAATCGCTCGGCTGCGTCAAGGCATATCCCTCTTTGGACGGATGCAATTCATCTGATATAAAATAGAATGATTATTCGATTAATTCGCGAAATTTCATCTCCTTCCGACTTGACATCTTGTTTCATTGGTATACCCTTAATTTGTATGGTCTGACAGCCAGATGGCCTGTCGGAAATCTGTATGAATGAGAGGTATACAAATGAAAGCGAAAAAGACGCTGCGGATGATGGCTGCTCTGCTCATCATCCTTACAGTTTCTGCGCAGATGGCAATGGCCGGTGGGCAGAAAGAAGGTCAGACACCGGCTGGCAAGCCGATTGAGCTGAAACTGGTGACCTTCGGGCCACTGTCGCACAGTAATGCCGCTCCGATGCAGGCTTTCATGGATCGGATTAAGGAGCGGTCAAACGGCGAACTCATTGTAACATACATGGGGGCGACCGAGGTCATTCCCCTGTATGATCAGCCGGAGGCATTGCGGTCCGGGGCGATCGACCTGCTCGTAATCTTTCCCGCGGCCTATATCGGGATCCTCCCCATCGCGGCCGGCATAAACCTTGGCAATCTCGATCCACCGGATTGGCATAGGACCGGAGCTCACGACTATCTTGTGGAACTCCACAAGAGAATTAACATGCATTATCTCGGCAGTTTCGCTTCCGTTCTCCACGGCAGCTATATCTTCCTGACAAAGCCGATATCCAAACCTGAAGAACTGAAAGGGCTTCAATTCGCCACCGGTCCGACAAATCTCCTCGCGGTCCAGGCATGGGGAGCAGGCGGAGTCCGTGTTTCCCTGGCGGAAAAGTACAGCGCTCTCGAAAACGGGCTGGTGGCGGGGGTTGTCGGGGATCTGGACAGCCAATACAGTGACAGCCTCTACGAGGTTACGAAATACTGGCTTCCGTACTCCTTCGGCTCAGCTCTGACGTGTGTTCTGATGAACGAAGGTCGATGGAACGAACTGCCGGAGCACCTTCAGAAACTGGTCGCCGATGTCATGCTCGAGCTGGAAAGGGAGACGACCAACAATCTCACGGCGCAGGCTAAAGAGATGATCAGGAAACTTTCAGCTGCGGGAATGAAGACCATCGAATTCCCGCCTTCCGTTGCCGCGAACTTCCTCAAGGTCGCGATGGATGCGAAGTGGGCCGACGTAGAAAGAACCGCGGATCCGGCGGAAGTTGCGAAGCTCAGGGATCTGCTCAACGACTGAAAGAAGATGAAAGACCTTTTCAATGAGGTTTCAACAGCGGTGCGGACCATACGCATCGCTGTTGAGAAACACATCGTCCGGAGACAAGTGTCATGAAGCTGGAAAGAGAACACAGTGGTATTTTCGATACGATTATTGACACGCTCGGCGCAGTGTCGGGAACGCTTATCGTTCTTACGATGGCCGCTGTCCTCTGCCAAATCATTGCACGGTATTTCTTCAATCGATCGATTTTTTGGATCGTAGAGGTCATCGAATGGGGTTTGGTGTGGATGACCTTCCTTGCCGCCCCGTATGTCCTGAAAGAGGGTCGGCATGTATCCATGGATCTGGTCGTGCTGCGGGTCAGCCCGAAAACGCGGGCGGTGCTAGGAATCGTCACGTCGATTTTCGGCGCTCTCATCTGCTTGACACTGACGTATTACGGAATCCGGTCTGTCTGGGACCATGTCGTCAGGGGCGTCGTGGAGGCCAAGGTGCTGAAAGCCCCGAAAGCGCCGCTCATGGCGATAATCCCCTTCGGTTTCTCGCTGCTCTTCCTGCAGTTCATTCGACAAGCTCGCGCTTTCATGCGCGAAAGGCGCACGGCTTCACGCGCAGGGCAGTAGCCCGTCCGTCCGCTGAACGGAATTTTCTTGGAGGATAGTCCGGTGGAATGGTATTTGATCCTGCTGCTTCTGATCGGCAGCTTCCTTGTGGTAATGATGTCGGGGCTTCCGATCGCATTCAGCTTCTTCTTCATCACGATGATCGGTGCATTGGTCTTTTTCCGAGGCGATACGGGGCTCCAGCAGATCACCCTCAACATGTTCAGCAGCATCTCCAGCTTCACCCTGATGCCGCTGCCCCTGTTCATGCTCATGGGAGAGATCATGTTCCAGTCAGGCCTGGCGCCAAAAATGATAGACACCCTGGACAGCTGGATGGGGCGGGTGCCTGGAAGACTTGGGATTCTCGCCGTCGGCGGCGGCGTGCTTTTCTCCATGCTCACCGGCGCAACGATGGGAAGCATCGCGATGCTTGGTTCCACTCTCGTCCCGCAGATGGAAGCCCGGGGATACAAGAAACCCATGAGCTTGGGACCGATCCTCGGCAGCGGAGGGCTCGCGATCATGATCCCTCCCAGCGCGATGGCCGTTTTCATCGGAGCGGTCGCGGAAGTCTCCATAGGGAAGATTCTGGTGGCGATCATCCTCCCCGGCCTGCTTATGGCGCTCGTCTACATTCTCTACATTGTCATCCGATGCAAAGTCGATCCTTCCGTCGCGCCTCCGTATGATGTCCCGAAAATTCCCCTTTCAAAAAAGCTTATAAACACGGCGAAATACATCCTTCCGATCGGAATCGTCCTTTTCCTCGTGGTGGGCGTCATTCTTCTGGGAATCGCGTCCCCGAGCGAGGCAGCGGCGACAGGAACGCTGGGAATGCTCCTATTAGCGGCCATCTATGGCTCGCTCAACTGGAAGATCATCAAGACGATCATTGTGAATACGGTGAAAATAACCGGCATGATGTTCATGATCATCGCCTCGGCGGCTGCGTACAGCCAGATCCTTGCGGCCAGCGGGGCTACCCGAGGGCTTGTCGCGTTCATCCTCTCCCTCCCCATGCCTCCGATCTTCATCCTTCTCGGCATGCTGATCATCCTCCTTTTCCTCGGGATGTTCATGTCCCCCTCCGCCATCGTGCTTATAACCGTACCCCTGTTCATGCCCGTTGTCTCCCAGCTCGGGTTGGACAAGGTGTGGTTTGTGGTACTGGTGCTTCTCTGCACGGAGATCGGGACAACCTCACCGCCTTTCGGATCCTCTCTCTTCGTCATGAAAGGTGTGGCCCCGAAGGACACGACGATGGGAGATATCATTAGAGCCGCGCTTCCGTTCATCTATTGCGACCTGATCTCCCTCGCGCTGATTATCGGATTCCCTGCGATAGCCCTTTGGCTTCCGAGCATCATGGCCCGATAGCTTTTACCATTCCCACCGGAACCGGCATTTGCCTTATCGGACCGATTGTATTACAATGGGATTCGACGCTCTATGCGAACGAACCCTATCGCTCGATTGTGGATTCTCGCCATTCTGCCAGTTCTGACCGCTCCTCTCTTCAGCCAGAACGCCGACCGGGAGCGGTATTTCCGTGTCCTTGTGCTCCACCCGACCATGCAGACGAGCGTCTGGTTCAACAATTTCGATACCGGGCTGTACGGCACCCTGACCGAACGCAGCAGTACGCAGATCGTAGTCTACACCAGGTATCTCGGCATCGACATGATCCCCCTGGAACAGAGCGAAGAGGCTATCCTGGATGAGCTCAGGAAAAGCGCGGAGCTGATACAGCCTGATGTGGTCGTCTCCGTCTTCCCCGCGATGCACGCGTTTCTGGTCAAGTATAAAGCAGAGCTGTTCCCTGGAATCCCTACGATCTTCGTTCCGACCTTGGACTCCCAATTCGACGCCATAGACAGCCTGCCCGACACGTATATCATCAAGAGCGCCTCCCATTACGCCATGCGGAAGACCCTCGAGAACATCATCACCCTCATCCCCGACTTGCGGAGACTCGTCGTCTGCGTGGGGGTGAGCGGAAACGACCTGCCCTATCTCCTGTATTTCCAGGAGCTGATCAAGACCCTTGGACCTCGTTTCGAAATAGAGTACCTGCCGGGCATCCCCTTCGACGACCTCCTGCAGCGGACGGCCACGCTTGAACCGGGTTCCGCCATCCTGCTCCTCCCGATCAGCAGGGACAACAAGCGGGTTTTCTACAACACGGAGGATCTCTTCCCCCGGTTACCCCGGGAAGCGGCCGCCCCCGTGTTCGGGTTCAGCGACTCCACCTTCGGGCTCGGAATGGTGGGCGGCAATATGTCCAGCGCGCGGGCATACGGGGAATACACGGCGGAATTGGCGCTCGCCATCCGAGAGAACGGGAACTTCCATATCGACGACTATCGGGTGATCTCCAAAGAGATGTACGACTGGAGGGAACTTGAACGGTGGAATATCCGTGAGGATCTCCTGCCCCCGGGAAGCGAGATCTACTTCAGGGAGGAGAGTTTCTTCAGGAAATACACCGTCCAGATCGTCTCCGCCATCGGCATTATGATATTCCTCTCCATCAGCGTCGCCGCCATCTATCTGCTGCTTCTGAAACAGAAGAGGACGGAGGCGCTGCTCCGAGAGAACGAGCAAAAGCTTCGGAGCTCTCTCGAGGAGAAGGATCTCCTCCTCCGGGAGGTCCATCACAGGGTTAAGAACAACATGGCCATCATCTCCTCTTTCCTGGATCTGCAGGAGATGAACGTGAAGGACGATGCCGTCCATTCCCTCATCAGGAGCAGCCAGGATCGGATTAGGTCGATGGCCCTCATCCATGAACAGCTCTACAAGGACGAAAGCCTCGCCAATATCGACGTATCCGAGTACATCGAAGAACTCGTCCACAGCTTGGTGGCGAGTTACTCGAATCAGTCGGCGGATGTGGAAATCGATCTGGAAATCGAGAGCGTCCGGATGGGGATCGATACGCTCATCCCCGTCGGCCTCATCGTGAACGAGATCGTTTCCAACTCGATGAAGTACGCGTTCCGGAACACGGAGAAGCCAAAGCTGAGTATCCGCATGACGCGGAACGCGGAACGCGGCTATCTTCTCGAGATCGACGACAACGGCTGCGGACTCCCTGATTCCGTGACGATTGAGGACGGCGGCTCGATCGGATTTCTCCTCATCAACACGCTCATCGAACAGTTGAACGGAACGCTCGAGATCAGGAGAAACGGCGGTACCGGCTTCCGCATCACGTTCTGAGGTCACACGCAAGTCCGGGCACAAGGCCGTGAACCGCCCAACCAGGGCCGCGAGCTTCCTGAGCGGGGCCGCATTCCTCCCACCCGGGGCCGTATGCCCCTATCGGTCCCAGAGCGAATAATGGTATTTCTTCTTATGAGTCTCGAACATGACGGCTACGCCGGAGATCAGGAATCCAACCGGGTAGACCAGGTTGCACGGCGCGAAAACCTCCATGCCAAATAGGTTGACCATAACGAATACCGATTGGGCGCCGAACCTGGCATAGGCGCGGACATCGAGACCGCTGTCGAAGAGGTGTTCCATTAGTATCCGTGACTCCGCTCTGAAAGCCATTGTTTTCCTTTCCAGGGATTGTGGGCACGGCGGCCATCATCGTCAAGGAAGAGCGGATCCCATATCCCAAAGACACTCCTATCCATACCCAGGTCTATGAAGCCCTCAACTACCCCGCGCACTACCATCGCGGGTCCCTCGAACTGATCTATCGCATCGCAGGCTCCGCCACCATACAGGCTGGTTTCGAGGCCACTCATCTGCGAGACGGGAATCGCCCCCCGCAGGGGGAGGAACCGATGCGGAGGATCCAGGATCTCATCCTCTCCGCGGCCTGGCGGCGTACGGCGCCGGACGATGACCACGGCAGTCAGGCAAAGCAAGCCGCGAATCGCCTCATGGCCCTCCTGCTGGAGTATTTCGACCTGTACTACTACAAGAAGACCACCTGGGATCCGAACAACATCATGCGGGATCGCTTCTACCTCTCCCAGTCCATCAGGAACAGCGCATTCCTGCGTCTGAGCAGGATCCTGGGATTCATCCGGTGCTGCCGCGCCGAGGAGCTGCTGCTGACAACGGAACGGCCCATACTGGAAATATCCGCGATGTGCGGGTTTTCCGATCTCAAGTATTTCTCCCATCATTTCGACGCGTGGTGGGGCTGTACGTCCCACCAGCATCGGATCAATCACCTCGAGTGAGCGCAAACGCCTCCCGCTTTTTCGATTCCCGAGGGGAAACAGACCACTGACGCGGTCAGGGACTTCATCGTCAGTCGATTCCTCGAACGAACCGAATGACGGCCGTGTCCCCTGCTACAGATCGTCGACAATGACCTTTCCGTCGAAGAGGAAGAAGACCGGCCTTGTCTCCGCGATTTGATCCTCCGGGACCTGGAAGATATTCTGGTTCAGGACGATCAGGTTTGCGGATTTGCCCTTCTCCAAGGAACCGAACCGATTCTCATACCCGACGGCCTTTGCCGTGTTGATCGTGTATCCGCGGAGCAGGTCGCGGACGCTGAGCTTCTCGCTTGCCGGTTCACGGATCCTTCCCGTATTAAGCGACGCGTCGAACCTCGTGTGTCCAATCTGCATCCCAAGGAAGGGATTGGCCTGTTCGTACTCTTCCATGTCCACTACATCACTGCTATAGGTGACGACAGCTCCGGTCTCGATCATGCGGTTGAATGCGTACATGCGGTTGAAACGTTCCTCCCCCAGATAGATCTTAGAACTCTCGCCAAAGACCCCTCCGCTCCAGTGGGGGGTCCAGTTGATGTATACGCCGAGCGGAGCGACCCGGACCTGGTCCGCGGGATCGGTGAGCTCGCAGTGAAGGAGCGTGACACGCATGGTCCACGCAATTCCCTTTTCCGCGGCGATCCCCTTGGCCTTCTCCACGGCGTTCATGGCGACGCGGAACGCGCGGTCACCGACCAGATGCACTTGGATGTCCATATGCTCCGTGTTAGCCCGGTCCATGATCGTCGTGAACTGCTCTTCCGTATACTGCAACTCCCCGCAGAACTTTCCATCCGGGTCATTGCAATAGGGTTCGAGAAGGGCGCTTGTCCCGATTTCGTTGGTACCGTCCAGGAATACCTTGAGCGTATTGATATGGATATGCTCGCTCGTGTACCGCTTCCGCCAGTTCCGCAGATTCTCGATCGTCGGCTCCAGCTCGTCGAAGGTCTTCACGAAACCGGCCCCCTCGTAATAATAGCGAAGCTTCCCCTCCTTCTCCAGCTTTTGGAGGCCGATCAGGGTGTCTTCCCCCTCCATGATCCCGTCGACCACGTAGCAGACTCCACATCGGTTCAGATAGTCGAGGAGGGGCAGCATGATGTCACCGGTGGCCTGGGATGGTGGCCGCCAGCCGATCTTGTCGTACATCCTGTCGATGATATCCTCAAAGGCCCGTTCCACGCAGATCCCCGTCGGTTTCCCGTCCGCGCCAAAGGAGAAAGAGCGGATCTCCTTCCCCTCGTAGGTTTCCACGTCGGTGACCCCAAGGAGTTCCAGCATCCTGCTGTTCAACAGGCTCCGATGGTAGTTCGAGTCGCACAGGAGGAGCGGCCGGTCGGAAACCAGTTCGTCCAGGAACTCCTTGGTCATCGAAGGATCGTTCATGATCTCCGTGGGGCAGGATTCCACGTACATGTACGGGACCTGCTCCTTGGTGTGTTCCGCGGCGTACTTCCGGATTGCCCTGGCGATGTTCTCCTTGGAGGAGTGCTCCTCCTTGGTGAGGATCACGAACCAGCTGCTCCTGGCCACAGCCGAGATATGGATGTGGTGGTCGAACAGCGCGGGCATGACCATCCGTCCCAGCAGATCGACGGTTCTCGTTCCAGGGCCCCGCCAAACGGGACAACTCCATCGAATCCTTTCCGCCTACGTAGAGGATCCGGTCCCCGGAAACCGCGAGAGCCTCGGCCTCCGACTGGTTCCCGTCCGCTGTCCAGACGTATCCGTTTGTGAGAATCAGATCGGCGTACATTTCACGAACCTGGACCTGCTGAGGGAGTATTTCCCGAGGAAGTACAGGGAGGCCAGGACAAGAACGGCGGGTATGATGGCTTCAACGGCGAGGATCCCCTTCATGGTGAGGGCTACCTCCTCGCCCATTCCCTGGTATCCTACCCCTTCCAGGATCCACCCAAGTGCCAGGGCTCCGAAAGCGGCTCCCAGTTTCTAGGTGAAGGTGGCGTCCGCGATACCGATCCCGAATATCAGGGCTCCGACGAATCCGTGGATCCCGATGATGAAGAAAAGCGCGCACTCGGCCAGGAATACGATCGAGAAAACGCTCCAGAACACCCCCTGCCGGGCCTCGTCCAGTCCAGCGAGATTGGAGAGCATATAGACGTTTCCGTTGCTCATGATGGTATACCCAACGATGGAGATGAGCTGGAAGATGGTGAGACGGAGGTAGTCCCTCATCGTGAAGTAGTCCGCGTACTGGCTGATCATCGCTTTGAAACTGAATTTGAATTTCTCGCCCTTTTCCCGGGCAGCCGGGACGTCCCTGCCCTTTGTCACCCGCGCGGTGATAGAGCCGCAGATGACGAGGATGATTCCAGAAAGGGCCGCGGTGACCATCCAGTACTGCCCCTCGGTGAGACCCATCGGAGCGAGGAACGCGATGATGTACATGGGTCCGGACGTGGCGAAGAGAAGGAACACGGAGACGGCGAGGGGCCAGACGCTCCGCAGGATGAAGGGCCGCCTTCTGCCCGCGGGATTGATCGTGTTGTCGGACCAGAAACCGACCACGGGATCGGTCACGGCGTCCCACAGGATGGCGATGAATGAAATCGTTCCGCCGATGCCGGGATTCATCCCGACCACGTCGGTCAGGAAGTACAGGAAACAGGTGTAGAACAGGGTGTAGGTAATGGAATCGGCAGCGGTTCCCGCCCCGTACCCGATCTTGAGCCCGAAGGACAATTTACCGGGCGCTCGCTCCTTTATCATCTCGTTGCCTCCCAAAGACCATGTATGCGGAACAGGATAGGATCGGTTTTCCGCGGAATCCATCGCCGATATGAATGAGTTTTCGCCATTTCTCCCTTTAAAAACCGCCAAGGACGCAAGACCGGAGGCCGTTGCAGATCCACAGGCGCCGCCCCCCCTTCCGGGTCGTCACGTATAGAGCATGATAGATCGGGATATGTCCCATGCGCAGTGCCGTTTTCAAGGTGTTTTTTCTATTTCTTCATGCAAAACGGCACCTGCCACAGAAGAAGGAATGGGTGACGATGAGCCATGGCGGGTTCGCCCCGCCGGTCAAGGCCGAAAGTTCCTCCCGAGCCGCGCGGATGCGACGCCAGCTGATTCCCATGGGATCCGCACCATTCCCCGGTTCGAAACCTACGGCGCGGCCAACCGGCGGCTGTACCACGTCATATTCGTCTGCTCCGCCGTCAGGCTACCGGACAGCGTGCTTGTGAAGTACTGCAAATGTGTGTGACGTTCAGCCGCAGATGCCGCCCGCGCCGGTCCGCGGGGTAGGGATCCCGGGTCGGCGGATCCGGGGTGCCCACGCGGGGATGGTCAGCTCAGGGGCGGGGGTGATCGATCCGGATACAGGACCTCAGTCCCGACCCTGTATGTCCGCCATCCCG
>CAZPZF010000030.1:0-18716 GCA_964590705.1 uncultured Spirochaetales bacterium
AACCGGAGGGCCGCCGGCCGCGGCGCCGCCCGCTTTCGGAGTCAATCCACCTTGATGGAAATCCCGTACCGCCCGGAGACCGGATCGACGAGCGGAGCGATCTCGCAGGAGACCGATCCGCCCAGCAGCGCCAGGTTCAGCTCCTTGTTGTAGTTCGACGCGAAGGTGAAAGGCCTCACGATCTCGTAGATCCGCGTGGCCAGGAGAGTCGCAATCCCGATATAACCGATGCCGGAATTGTACCCGACAAGGACGATCGCCAGACTTCCGAGTTCTCCCACGAGCCCGACCGTGCCGCCGGTCGTATCCCCCTCGATGTATGAGCCGATCCCGCAGCCGAGCAGGAAATTCAGCAGGAACGGAACCGTCGCTTCCTTCTTGTGCCGCTCGTACAGGAACATCCTCTCGTTGGAGCTGAGCTCGGCAGCCTTCGAGGAGATGAGTGAGAAGTTGTCCTCCACTCCCCTCTCTATAAGAAGCTCCACTTCGGAAACCGCCGATTCCTCGGCTGAGAGCTGAAGCGCAGCCGCCATGATCATGCAGAATGGGATGAAAATGAATCGTCCTTTCATGAAACCTCCTTTTCCGAGCGCCGTGCGCGCCGGTCATGTTCATACCCCGGCACCCACAGCCACTCGGTCCGCCGAAGCCGCTTATTAAATGCAAATTGCATGCCAACAATGCGTGGAGGATCAGACAGGCCGAATTTTCACGCATAGGTTCTTGCCCGCTCGCGTGGTTCGTTGGTTTTCCGTTTATTCATGGGCGGGAATCACGATTCTTTCCACCAGATTCGATCGTTTTCCGCTTATTCAGCGGTGTTACACGCCAGGGAAAAGGACGAGTGCCGAAGGTACTCACCGCACGCGTGAACATGCGCCGCAACTTCGGTTCTGCCAAGGAGTAACCGCGGTTACGGGTATTCGGTCAGGCTCGGTGATCACGGCGGCAGGCAAGCGCGGCCGACATACCCCTGTATTAGCGGTCAGGAGGATGCCGCAATGATGCCTGCCTGGATCGTCTTTTTATCCGCGCTCGAGCTGGGAATCGCGAACGGAGGCTACCAGCTTGCCTGCCCTGAGGATCCCGCCGTCGTCGAAGGGGAGTATCGGATCGCCTGTATGTAAACGAGGATCGAGGCGCGTATCTAACTGTGGGAGGGTCTGTTCGTGGCAGCGTCCGTCGAAACCCTGGTACGGCCCCTCTCCCTCTTCGCGTATCGTCCCTTCGAGGACACCTACACCGTATCCACGGGGGTGATGTTCGGCCCGGTCACGGTGACTTTCTCGCACTGGTGCTGCCACCCCGTGATGTCTCTGCGGGGCGGAGGGGATGACCGTTACTACGGAGGCGAGAACCGGATATCGGTCAGGATCGAGTCGCCGGATCCCTGAGCATTGCTCAGCCCTCTGCCACGGAAAACCTGCAGGGTGAGGCGGGAGAGCCCAGGGCAGGGCGCGGCTGCCGCCCGCCGGTCGTTACGGATTCGTCCCGCCCTCACGGGGAAGGCCGAGCCGCTCCCGGGCCGCCTTGCGGAAGGCGGGGCCGTTCAGACCCAGGAACCCGGCCGCCTTCTCCATGTTGCCTCCGGCCTTCTTGATGGCCTCCTCGTAGAAGCGCTTCTCCAGCTGGAAGAGGATGGCCTTCAAGTTGATGCCGCCTGCCGGGATCTCCGGAAGAATCTCAGGGGTCAATGCACGGCGGTTGAAATGGGCCAGGATCGTCGGCGGGAGCAGTTCCGGACCGATGCAATCCGACTGTCCCGACGCGCACAGGGTCTTCACGGCGTTTTGCAGCTCGCGGACATTGCCCGGCCATGGGTATTCCCGGACAAGCTGCATGGTCTCCTCGCCGATCCCCTTACGCTCGCCGTACCTGCCGTTCCACTGGTCTATGAATTCCTTTACGAGGAGGGGGATGTCCTCCGGCCGTTCCCGGAGTGGCGGGATCGTCACGACAAAGGCGGCGATCCGTTCGTAGAGATCGCGCCGGAAGGTGCCTGCGTCGATCAGCTCCTCGAGGTTCCGGTTGGTGGCCGCGATGACCCGCACGTCGACCTTCTGCGGCCTGTCGCTCCCGACCGGAGTCATCGTGCCGTCCTCCAGGACCCGCAGGAGCTTTGGCTGGAGTTCCATCGGAAGATCGCCCACCTCGTCGAGAAAGACCGTTCCCCCCTCGGCGCTCCGGAACAGACCGAGCCGGTCCCGCTGAGCGCCTGTGAACGAGCCCTTCGCGTGGCCGAAGAGTTCGCTCTCCGCGAGGGCGGGCGCAATCGAGGCGCAGTTGACGGAGAGGAAAGGCTTGCCCCGTCTAGCGCTTCTCTCGTGGATGCGGCTCGCGACTACTCCCTTGCCGCTTCCCGTTTCCCCCCGGATAAGTATCGAGATGTCGTAAGACGCAGCCCGTTCCGCCATGGCCAATGCTTCCCGGAAGGCCGACGATTCCCCCACCACGGTATCCATCCCCTCGGGCCGGAACCAGGTGGAATCGGCAGGCACCCCCTCTCCTCTCCGTCCGGATCCCTTCCCGATCCGCACTTCCGGGAACACGGGGCTGTCAAGCCTGACCTCCCGCGACTTGTAGGCTCCGCCCGCGAAACGCGCCGGTATCCCCTGTAGGAGCCGCGCCGGCAGGGAGCCCGATTTCGCCAGGAGGAACCAGCAGGTCTGCATCTGAGGCGGCGCAGGATCGAGGAGAACCGATAGCGCCGGTTGAGCGCCGTCCTGCTGTTCCATGATCTGGTCAATAGTAGAAGAAAGCCTGCGGAAGATCTCCTCATAGTCAACCACAGATTCCAGGACGAGGTCGATGAACCTGAAATCGGCGCAGCCGAGTTCCTCCCGGCCGATCTTCTCCACCGTGCGCGCCCGCTCCATATAGTCGGAACCCGTGCAGAAGAGATAAACCCGGTCGAATTTCCTCTCCTGGAGGAGGGAGAGTACCGGACCGTACTCGTCATCGCTTCCCGCGTAGGGATCGTGATTTCCTGTGAAACTGAATAGAACTTCCATGGGTTGGCTCCTGTTTTTTATTGTTCTCCGATGATCTTTCAAGGAAAAAACTGTACCGTTTCCGCGATTGTATCACAGAAAGACCCTGACCGCTTCCGTCGCGAGGGTTCGGACCGACTCGTTGGAGGCGAACGAGTACCAGCCTGAAAGTCCCCTGATCCAGCGCTCGGGAATGCGTCCGATGCCGTGAAGGGCACCGACCGCAGCGCCCACAATGGAGGCGATCGTATCGTTGTCCTTCGTGTCGTTCACCGCACGGACGACCGCCTCCTCGGGGTCGTGCCCGTACCTCCCAAGGATGAGGAGGACGGCCGGGATCGTTTCCAGAAGATAAGCCCCCGAATACCATGTATCGCACTCTTTGCGCACGCTCCGACCGCCCGCGATAGCCTCAGGAACATGCTGGCGCACGCATTCGGAAATGGTCGCGCTTGTTCCCTTGTGTCGGCCTCCGCGATACCCGTACCGCCGCTCCGTTTCCACAGCGGCGGCTATCTCGACAAAGCGCTCCGGCCACCACTCCTGCTCCGGCGGGCGTCGCATGGCGAGGAGCTCGCGGAGCATGACGCCGAAGGCAACGCAGGAGGCGATCGAGGCCGAATCGTTGTGCGTTATCATCGATCCAAGGACGAGGTCTGCCCAGATCCCGGTACCTCCTTCCCGAAGGGTCGGCAGGAGGAGCGGCGCCACCCGCATGAGCGCGCCGTTTCCCGCGGAACGGCTTCCCGCCCTGTACCATGGGACACCGTCCTTCCTGTTTCGGATGAACTCCTTGACGCCTCCTCCGATCCCGACGATCCGCTCAGCGGAGAACGCGTAGGACAGGGCTTCCGGGTCGAGGCGTCCCTTCTCGAGGAGACTCCTGACCGTGATGAAGGAGAGCTGGGTGTCGTCGCTCGGCAATCCTGCGGCTTTTCCGCCGGCCGACCTATTCGGCAGATAACCGCGGATCTCCCCATGAGCGCTCTGCCGCGCGGCGGGAAGCATCGACTCGGTCGTGTTTCCCAGGGAATCCCCGATCGCAATCCCGACGAGCATCCCCTCCACCTTGTCCATGATACGACCGGCGTCGCCGGACGGCGTATCATGCGTCGCCGACCCGGCCGCGGCCCTCAATCCTCCGAGGAAGTCCGCCCCGATACCGGAACTCGATCCGTCCCTTGGCCGCGGCCCGCCGAAGCCCGGCACCGCGGTGTCGAACAGGGGCGAGTATCTGGCGTCGATGAGCCCCTGCCGAAACAATTCTGTCATCAATTCGCGTCCATGGAAGCGGCAGAGCCGGGCAGCCTCAGTCTCGTGATCCCGTCGACCTCCTTCTCCCGGCTCCGCGTTCCGCTGCCCGGCGGGCCCTATTATGCCGGTTGATCTCGGTTCGATCGCTTTCCCTGTTTTTTCCATGACGAGGTTCTCCTTTGCCCATAGAACATGCATGAAACGTGCCAATTCTACCGCTTCGACCATGTGAAGTCACGGAACGGCCGCGGAACCCTCCCCGTGTCCGGATAGGGCGGCTCACGCCTGCGTTTTTCGCTTTTTAGGTTCCTATAAGCTCGTCTCTTATCTCCAAGGGCGTAACCAGCGTTTCCCCCGACGGAACTCCGGTTCCGGCCGCGGCCCGTCTCCGCCTGTCTCAACGGGCCGTGCGAGTCACACCGCCGCTCCCACCGCGGATCCGCCACGCTTTCCCATCCGAGGCTCGATCGAGAATCGGTAGCGGTATTCCCTCCCCGCCGGCAACCGATATTTGTCGAGAAGCCAGAGGGCTCCCGGCTTGTCGCCGCCGACCCCCCGCTGGCCCCAGTCGATGTTGAGCGTGAGCGTTTCCCGTTCGGGAAGCTCATGGTCGTGGCGGCGCTCCACGAGGTCGTGCTGGGTGCACGGCCAAATGGAGAAGTCGAAGAGGCTTCCCCCGGCACCCCGAATCATAATGGAATCGCTCCCCAGAGTAGCGCCGACACCCGCCGGAACCGCCGGCGGGCAAGATCCTTCCCCTCCTCCAGCGGCGCCGACACCCGCCGGATCCGCCGGCGGGCATCCGAGGAAGAGCCACCGGGTTTCCGTCCTGTTCCCGTTCTCCTGGGGCCGCATGTAGCGGTGGATCAATTCCGCGCTCGCCGCGGCGTGGATACCGATCCTGGCTCCCGCGCACCGGTCGCGGTAGTTCTCGTGCGGTCCCCTCCCGTACCATACCGCCCAAGAGAAATCGCGGGAGATGGTCGTGGACATCCCGAATCTCACCATCTCCCAGCGCGGGATGAAGCGGTTGTCCACTTCGACCCTTCCGCCCGGATGCACACGGTAGACCACCTCTCCGCGCCCCCCGCGATTCCTGTAAGCCATGGCGATTTCCACGAAACCGTTGCCGCGCGAGAAGGCACGGCCTTCCGTGATCTCTGCCGTCTCCGCGCATACGGGATCGGCCGCTCCTAGTCCGGGCGCGGGGGGCGAGCACGCGACGCGGGCACTTCCCGTGACCCGTACCCGTCCGCAGCGCTCCCACCGTCGATCCGGGTTTACGCGGTAGAGGAGGGGGACGAAATTGGCGAGTCCGAAATCGTTGTCCGTAGGGGCACGGTAGAAATTGAATCCGAGGGGCGACGACAGGAACTCGACGCCATCGCCGGAGATCGAAATGAGTTCGCCGGTACGTATAGAAACCATGACCCGCCACCCGCCGTTCCGCACCGCAACTACGCGGCCGTCATCGGTTACTTCGAATCCTTCATCACCCTGCGCGGCGTCAGCGCCCGCTTGATCCGTCGGCGTGAGCTTCCGCTCACCTCGGTTCCCGGCGTCGCGGGTAGCCCGATCAACCGGCGGGCTGAGGATGAACTGCTCCCACGCGACTTCGTGCCCGGCGGAAGCCCACGATCGATCCTCCTTCAGGAGGAACCTGACAGTGAGGACGAGCTCCCCCCCGGTTTCGGCCTGGCGCATCACGAGGGCCGCAGGCGGATACGCGGGAGGTGACGACGGTTCCCGCATTACCGCGGATAGCGGGATCGGCACTTCAAGCTCACGCGTCTGGCCCGGCAGAACCGCGATCTCATCGATCGAGCCTGAGGCGATCGGCCGGCCATCCTCGGCCAGCTCCCAGGAAAGCGAGAGATCGGAGAGGTCGCTGAACACGTACCCGTTCGTGATCGCGATCCTGACCGAGCCGGCTGCTTCCGGTTCGTAAAACACAGCGGCTTCCGGGCCGGAAAGGGCCGCGGTGACGGGCTGGTACGCCTTTTTCGCCTCGTGTATCGCCGGATGGGGTCTGCGGTCCGCTGCCACGATACCGTTCGCGCAGAACCAGCGGTCCGTCTTCTTCTCGCCGAAGTCGCCGCCGTAGGCCCAGGACGGACGGGTGGAGGAATCTGCGATGCCGCCGGTACCTGGCTTCCGTATCGACTGGTCCACGAAATCCCAGATGAAGGCCCCGGCCCAGTTCGTCGAACTTCGGTAGATCGCCATGTGCTCAGCGAGGTTCCCGAGGCTGTTCTCCATGCAGTGGGCGTACTCGCATGCGATGACAGGCCGGTTCCCGTACTGTTCCGAGGTGAACGGCTTGTTGTCGTCGGAGAGGCGGTTCATGAGGTTCTCCAGCGGGGACAGGGCGATGTCCCGTTTCTCCGCGATGAGAAGGTCCCGTTCCGGGGTCGGATACATGACCGAGAAGATGTCAGACACCGACAGGTCTCGGTCGCCCTCGTAGTGGAAGGGCCGGGTGTCGTCGAGCCTCCGCGCCGCCTCCTTCATGGCTCGAAAATTCTCCCCGAACCCCGCCTCGTTTCCCAGCGACCAGATGATCACTGAAGGATGGTTTCGGTCGCGGAGCACCATTCGTTCCATCCGGTCGACCACCGCCCCGGTCCACATCGGATCGCTTCCCGGAACCCCCTTGTTCCGGACTCCGTGGGTCTCGACATCCGCCTCGTCCATGACGTAGATCCCGTAGCGGTCGCAGAGCTCGTAGAGTTCGGGGTCGTTGGGATAGTGGCTTGTCCGCAGGGCGTTGATGTTGTGTCGTTTCATGATGAGGATGTCCTGCTCGCGCCTGCCCGGCGGAAGGGTCCAGCCCCCGTCAGGATCGAAGTCGTGCCGGTTCACACCCCGGAGAAAGACCTTCCTTCCGTTCACGCGAAGTTCCGTCCCCAGAATCTCAACAGTCCTGAATCCGTATCTGAAGGATTTCGTTTCCAGGAGTCCCCCGTCCGGTCCATACAGTTCGAGACGGATGTCATAGAGATTGGGAATTTCGGCGCTCCATTTGAGGGGATCGCGTACCAGTGCTTCTCCGTGGAGAACGACCCTTCTTTCCCCGGTTGCAGCCATAGCCGCAGCTCCACGCGCCTCCGCTGAAGCGCCGGATTCAGAGGAAAAACGTTGTTCCTTGGAGGGGGATGAAAAGGCCGCACCATCGTTCCAGGGCGGGATTCCGAGTGATCCCTCCAACCCCCCCCCCTCTTTCGGCGGATCGAGAGAAAAGGATTGTTCCGCCAGGATCGCGGGATCTCCCGTCCCATCGAACCTGCCGAGAAGGATGCGCAGCAGGCACCTGGACCCCGGTGTCTGCCCGCTCCCGGCCGGCGCGGCGCCTTTTCGTCCCTCGGGCGAACCGCATCGGTCGAAACCTCCGCCCGCTCCCGAGGTTTGCGGAGGGGAAAATGCGCGGACCTCGACGTCCCACTTCAAGAAAGCGTCACGGCAATCGGCGTCAAAGGTGTTGCGGAAGAAGAAATCACGGATATGGACCGCGGGTTCGGCGTAGAGGTAAACGTCCCGGTAGATGCCGCTGAAGAACCACATGTCCTGATCCTCCAGGTAGGTCCCGTCGCTGTACCGGTAGACGGCCACGGAGATCCGGTTTTCGCCGCGGCGCAGGAACGGGGTGATCCGGAATTCGGCGGGATTGTTCGATCCCTGTGAATACCCGACCTCGCTGTCGTTGACCCAGCAGGTGAATGCCGACTTGACCGCGCCGAACCTGAGGTATACTTCCCTTCCCAACCACGCGGGAGGGATCTCGAATGAACGCGTGTACGCGGATACGGGATTGTCGTTCCGATTAATCGAGGGGATGAGGCGCCTGCTGATACGGATCGCCGGCGGATACCGGAAGGCGAGGTAGTAGGGAACTCCATAGCCTTGCAGTTCGACGACTCCCGGAACGGCGATCTCGTCCCATCCGGAGCGGTCGAATCCCTCCTTCCAGAAATCAACCGGATGCAGATCGGGCCGCGGCGACCAGTGGAAGCGCCAGGTCCCGTTCAGCGGGAGTTTCCATGGGGTGTCTTCGCCGGTTTGGAGAGGCAGGCTTTCGTCATGCCCCGGTTCCTTGTTCCGCCCGAAGATGTACGGATTCTCCCAGAGAGGCCGCCCGCGAAACCGTTCCTGTCGTTTCATCCCGATATCCTCCATGCCGAACATCGTTCGGGAAATACTGTTCCACCCCGCGCGCGAACGCTGTATGATGGCAGCGTGCGGCGTCCGCGGCCGTGGCTGCCGCGCTCCGTGGATTCGCATTATGATATTTTATTTTTCGGCCGGGGGATACAGCTTGTACCTCGCTTGGAGGAAGGCCGACATATTTTCCCGCGCGGCTTGAATCGGTCCGCTGTTCATGGTAGCCTCACGGTATGAGGAAAACAGGATGGCTGGCTCTCTGTATCCTCCTTCTCTCTGCCGCGCTCTTCGCCGGAGGTTCTCGGGAAAACGGCTTTACCTACCGGGAAGCTTCCGAATACTCGCCGGGAACTGTCGTTCGGCTCGTCTCTCACGACGAGTTTGTGGGACTCGCCATCTCGCGCGGAGTTTCGGATATCTTCGTCCTGTACCGCGGGAGAGACACGGTCGGGCAGGAGAACGAGTTCTTCTTTCTCGATGACGGAACGGTGTACGTCATAGACGGCATGAACTACCCCGACCTTTCCCGCATGCGCGCGGGGATCCGCAAGGGGTATAGAGACGGCCGCGAGTATGATCTGGCCTTGGAACTGGGGATAACGGGGATCGACGAATTGAGAGCCCTCGCTGATCAGCCCGTTTTCACCCGGGAAGACAGGGCGGCCTTGATCCTCATGCCAGCGCTCCGGGAGAAGATTCCATCCACCTTCATCCCCATGCCCAAAATCATCCCCGCGGAGATCTTCGAGTCCACGTTCAGGAACGTGTTAGCCAGCTTTCTCATCGACCTGACTCCCTTCCGTTTTCGGGGATCGTCGCTGGCTGATCGCCTCCGGGCGGTCTTTGGGCTTCCCGCGCAGAGCACCATCCGTGGGGAAAGCGGAACGCGCACGGGCGCGGCATCCGGGACGGTCCGCGGTCTGACATCGCCGGCAGAAACCGGCAAGACACCGGGAAGCGGTGCGGCGGATGGTGGGTCGAACGTCGATTCCCAGCTCTCTCCCCTGCTCGTCAGGCGGTATCAGATAGAGGAGCTGTCTGAATCTGAAGAGTTCTCGCGCTACTGCGAAACCCTCTACCGCAGGGAGGACGGGGTGTACCGCCTCGTTTCGACCGCTGTCGGAAGCGGGACAGACGAGGAGAATCCCGACCTGATCGCCGGGTACCTTCCGGAAAGTTTCAAGAAGGGAGTCAGGGAGGGAGAGATCCCGGCGTTGTACCTCTACCATTTCGCCGCCGCGGCCGCGGGTTCCATCGGTCCCTCTCCGGATGTCCTTGCCGAAGCGCAAAGGCTCGCCGAGATCCAGCGGGGAGCTGCCGGTGGATTCCGCACCCTCTCCGAGTACCGCGCCGCCGCCGCCGCCGGGTTCGATACAAGCGGCGAGTACGGGGCCGCGGTGGCCGCCGGATACTCGGACGCGGCTTCCTTCCGCGAGGGAAAGAGACTCGGGTTGCGGAACGCGGAAGAATACGGCAAATTCCTCGAACTAGACGCTCTGTACCGGGCCGTGCAGAAGAAGAAAAACCTTGCGACCCTCTTCGACGCGATGTTCTTCCACTTCCTCTCGACCCTCGAACCGGGCAAACCCTACTCGTATGCTGTCATACTTGCCAGGTGGAACGACTACATCAAATACGATTTCGACATCATGAAAAAGGTGGGAGCCATGGACCGCGTGACCATCCCCTTCATCACCGCCTATATGGAAAAATACAGACAGCCGCTGGAATCGATCGGCACCGCGGATCGGGACGGACAGGTCTTCACCAGAAAGTGAGCCGGCCGCGTTCGCGTGCCAGGCGTTAGCGATCGGCCAAAAGGAAGATCTCCGGCCGATATTCGAAGTGCATCGAGTCGAAGAAGAGCCATTTCCCTCCCCAGATGAACCTGTTGCGCTCAAAGACGTCGATGACCTCCTGCGGAATCTCCCACCGCACATCCTCCGGAAGGTTCCACCATTCGTCGACACCCGCAGCCATGGCCCATCGCCAATAGGGATACACGCCGTCGTAGGAAGCGGGGACGAGATCGACGGCCACACCGTAGCTGTGATAGCTTCTCGATTCCGTCCCCGCGATGCTCCTCCACGAGAAACCGCCAACCTCCTCGATGCTCTTTAGGAATTCATCAACCGCGTGATTGTCGCGTCTCTCCCGGAGCAGTTCCTCCTCCACGAGCCGGAGTGGTTCCACGATCATGGGGTGGACCCTCGTGGGGAGCCCGAGGAAGGTGATCCTCTCCATCACTCTGTCGCCTTCCTCCTCGCTCGAAATGCCGTACAACGCGTCGTAGAAGCCAGGATATCTCATCGGGCGTTCCTCGAGCAGCTTCCTTCCCCGTTCCCGGAGTATGGCCGCGGTTTCAGGATCCGGTATCGGTGTCCTGTATTCTCCGGGGATGTAGGAGTAGAAGCGAATTCCCCCGTAGCTCTCTCGGTTTCCGCGCAGGTCCTCGGGAAGAAGGCGTCCCCCCTCCCAGAAAAACCATTCTCCCTCGATAAGGGCCGCCCATTCGCCGTCAAGCTCCACCACATCGGAGATTCGGTCCGGATACGCCCGCCTGAGGGCGAGCAGCTCCTTCCTTCCCGAATCCCACCCACCGGCTTCCGCCTGGCCGGGAATCAGGCTTCCAATCACCCCCGGAACGGCTGTTCCGTCCATGAGAGCCTCTTCCAGCTCCGCGGCCAACGCTCTCTGCCCTTCGCGAAGCCGAAACCCGCTGATCACGGCAGCCGCCAGGCAGATTCCCGCCCCAAGGGGGATCCCCCAGTTGCGCTTGATTGCCTCGTTTACATTCTGTCTTCGCCAGTTGTTCGATATCCGGTACCGCATGGCACATGGGAGAATACCAGAAACCGCGACAAAAGAATACGGGTTCCGGGAGGATGGCGGACGCGCCGCGGCGGAAGAACGACGCAAAAATGCCGGCGTGGCCTGTTCACGGACGAGCGATGCTGGTATATTTTGTACGGACGGGAAAAACATGACAGCGGACGACGGATTTTTCGAGCAGTTGAAACGATCATTGACCGCGCAGAGACTGCAGGAGCTCTCCTTATCGGTCATCGCGGCGTACAGGAGCAGGAACGAGGCATATCTCCGCTCCCTGTACGCCACCCTCTTCCCTGACAGGCCTGGCACGGACGAACCCCTCAACTGCATCTTCCAGGGACTCATCCGCCACGTTCATCCCGACCGCCTCTCCCTCATCCATCGTGAACTCGCCGAGTCGTTCAAATCTGCGGACGAGGGGAAGATCGTTTTTTTCCGTACCCTCATCACCGCGGAAACCGAGGTAAAAAGGCGGATCGAGGAACGCTTTGAATTCGACTCCGCCGAGGAATTCGGCATGGACGACCGCGATCCGGATGGGGGCGGCGCCTGGGAATCGGGCACGGAGTGGGCAGATGAAGAACAGGACCGAGATTCGGACGACGAGTACGGCGATTCGCCGGTCTTCGGGGAGGACGAAGACGAGGAGGTCAGCTTCGTATCGACCGTACGCCGCGAACTCTTCGGCAACCTCGATTTCTCCGTCGGCCCATCCGAACTCGAGTCTCTGGAGGGGGAACTGGATCTCTCTAGCCGCGGCATCACCGATCTCTACGGTCTTCAGTTTTGCAGAAATTTGTCCCGCCTTGATCTTTCGGACAACATGATCTCAAATATCCATGAGGTCGCAAATCTCGGCTATCTCACCGAACTCTACCTGTCCGGAAACGAAATATCGGATATCGACGCCATCGCGACGCTGGAAAACCTCGAAGTGCTGGACATCTCCCGGAACGATATCGAGGATATCGCCCCCCTCCTCACGCTCGAGTCCCTCCTGTTCGTCAATCTGGGGAAAAATCCCCTATCCGGTGCGCTTCCGGTGATAGAGGCTCTCTCCCGGCGCGGGGTCACGGTGCTTCGATGAACGCACCGGCGGACACCCACTTCCACCTCCTGGAGATGCGAAACCGCGGAATCGATATCGGGACCTTCCTTGAATCTGCGTTTCCGAAGGGAGCCTTGAAAACCGCGGAACAGGGGGATGGCCTCGATGCCGCGCCGGCAGGCGCTCTCTCCTTCGGTCTCGACATCGGCCTCGCGGCGGATGACGCCTGCGAACGCTCCCGGTTGGCGGAAGGGCATCCCGGGTTGTTCCTGAGCGTTGGCATGTTTCCGGGAACGGTGCGGGAACCGGATTGGCGGCGCGGGTTCGCCGCGCTTGATCGATCCGCTGCAGCACCCCGCGTGATCGCAATCGGAGAAACCGGCATCGACCTCCACTGGAAGTACGGAACGCTCGCGGAGCAGATCGAGCTTTTCGAGGGGCAGATCCACTGCGCGAATGCCCGCGATCTTCCCATCATCGTCCATACGCGTGACGCGGATGCTGAAACGCTCGAAACGCTTAGGAGAATCCCGCCGCGGGCAGGAGGGATCATCCATTGTTTCTCCTCAGGCCGGGAGACAGCCTCCCGGTTCGTCGATGCCGGTTTCCTCCTCTCCTTTGCCGGCAACTGCACGTATCCGGGCGCGCACGGCATCCAGGAAGCCGCGGCGTGGGTTCCCTTGGACCGGATCCTCGTAGAAACGGACGCTCCCTACCTCGCCCCTCAGCCGAGACGAGGAACGGTCAATACTCCTCTATCCATCCATCATACCTATCGATTCATCGCGGAGCTTCGGCGCATCGACGTCGACATGTTGATCGAACAGGTGAACCGGAACATTGCGAAGCTGTTCGGGGCACGAATCTTCCCCCGCGTATCCCAAAGCGCGGCTCCATAACGAGCGGGTACTCTCTCTCAATCCTCGAGGATGATGATCTCGACCCTCCTGTTCCGCGCCCTTCCCTGTTCCGTGTCGTTGGGAGAAAGCGGTTCCCTGCCCCCCCGGCCCTGGTAGATGAACCTGATCGGTTCCATTCCCCTGGCAGTCAGTTCGTCGATGACCCTCCTCGCCCGTTCGACCGAGAGCAGGTACTGGCTCTCCTCAGACCCGACATCGGCGGTATGTCCAATGACGAGAAAGGTCCTCCCCTGGATCGTGGAGAGGGCTCGGTACAGGGTATCGAGGCGCGGGATCTCGTCGGGAAGGATGTCCGCCTTGTCCGGAACGAAGTGAATGTCCTGCAGGGTGAGCATCACCCCTTCAGGCCTCTCCGTGATCTCAACGTCAGGGATGCCGTCCCGCTCAAGTTCGCCGGCGATCTGCTCAATGATGCTTTCCCGCTCAAGGGGGATGACATCATTTATCCAGGTGAGGATGAAGCCTTGGAACTGCAGGGTCGTTCCGTCCGCGTACAGATACTGCTCGTCGATTGAATCCCGCATGAAAAAGGATCCGTTTTCTTCGTAATACCTGATCTCGACCATGTGGCGGCCCGACACGTTTTTCAGCCCGGGATCTCCCGCCGGATCGGCACCGGCTTTGTACCTCGTCGCGTACTGCGCGGTAAAATAGTGGGCTGAGACGCCGTTCTCCGTCTTCATCCCAAGGTACTGGTACTCGCACAGAAAGGGAATCCGCGTGAAAGTCCCATCGTTCCTCGGATCCACCACGCGGGTCCCCGTGCTCTGCCACTTCTCACCGACGGCCACCGGCTTATCGGAAAATCGGGGGAAGCTCCGCAGGAGAGGGTACGCGGAACCGGCCGGAGAGAGGTACTCTCCGGTCGAGAGGAGGCGGAAGGAAACCACGCTGGTCTCGTCTACGGGAAGGGCGATGCTCGTTCCGCGGTTCTTCATCTCCTCAAGCCGATAGGCTGTTCCCGTATACCCGTCCGTCACGGATAAGTCGGGACGCAACAGATACGGTATCTCGCGCGTGATGAAGCCCTGGTTCGCGCCGTTCCTCTTCATCCGGATGTCGTGGCGCTCCGTGATCGTGAAGCGCTCCCCCGGGATGAATCGAAACAGTAGTTCCTCCTCCGCGTTGAGAGAAACGGAGACGGCCAGAAACAGAAAGAGCCCTCCGAAGAGGGCTCTCGTACGGCGTATCGGCATTTTACCAGATATCCTGCATGTCGTCTTCATCACGGTTCTCTTCGGCAAAGAGATCGGTGACGGCGCGCATGTCGTCAAAGTAGATGTAGAAGTTGCCGAAGGCTTCCATGGCTTCGCAGTCGATCCTGAAGCCCTCGACTTTGCTGCCCATGCGATTGTTGTAGTGGAAGTCCCGCTGCCTGACAGTCGGGGGAATCGCCACCGTCATTTTCTTCCATCCGGTGAAGTTGAGTTTGCCCATATTGAGTTCGACGGTGTTTCCGAAGAAGTCGGAGATGATCAGTTTCAGGACATGGTTGTTGTTTCTTCCAACGACCCATACGGAGATGGTCTTGCAGATCCCTTCGATTGCGATGGGTCTGATCGGATAGATCTCGATACTCTCCATGGCCCTTTTATAGTACTGGATCTTCACGCCGAGGACGTACTTGTCTTCCTCAACGATCCCCGCCTCTTTCTCGCCGGATAGAGGTTCCTTTTCCATGGGAGAGCCCTCGAACCTGCGCACCGTTGCGGTTCCGAAGTCGCGGGACATAACGGTGTACCAGAAACCCGCGTCCTCGAAGCGGGTGACGGAAACCTCCCGCAGTTTCTGCTGAGCCGTATCGACCCCGATATCCTCTGGATTGGGTTCGCCGATGGGCCGCACCGTGCCTCCAGTCTGGGCATAGAGACCCACCGTTAGACAGATCATGAGAAGGACAAGCAGGGGTATGCGCTTTTTCATTGAGTACCTCCCTGAACAGCGTTGGAGAATATCTCGTTGATCTTTTCGGGATCGGCAAGCTCGTCACCGTCGAAGCGGCTGACGAATGTGTCGGTGAGGACCTTGATCTGGTCTATGAATACATTGAACCCGGAAACGTTCTCGGTGGGCTTTGTCCACAGCACGAGTTTTACCAGCTCGAGGTTCTTGATGTAGCCGCCGGCTGTCACATAGCCTCCCGACTGGGGGATGTAGCCAGGGATCTCCGCGCTGAGGTTCTTCCACCCCGTGTATTTCAGCGTGCCTAAGCGGAGGACATGAACGACTCCCGTGAAATCCCTGAGATGGAGGTCCATGTAGTAATCGTAGTTCGAGCCCCATACCCAGAGGTCGAGGACCTTGACCCTGCCCGGCAGCGGAATAGGGGAAGGAACGATATTTCCGTCCGCGTCTTTCGCAACTGGAATGATATCCAGGAAGTTATAACCCATCCGGTCAAACGAGGCGTTTATCGCGAGAACCTTGAGATCCTGCCCGGCTTTGTTCGCGCCGAATAGCGCTTCCGGCCACGCATTGGCATAAGCTACCAACGGTTTCCCTTCAGTAACGAACTTGCTGCCCATGACCAGCCACTGCTGCCCATCCGGGTTATCGAAGGATTCGACGATCCGGGATTCGAGATTCTGGGTTATTTCATCGGCTGTTAGGAACGATGTCTGGAAGAGAGCGAAGAGAAGCACAAGGCATATTATAAGCACAGCGCCTCGTTTCATTCCTATTCTCCTTTTACAAAAAGTAGAGCGAGTTTTGGCTGCTTGAATTATATTTGCCTGAAAATAGTTTGTCAAACCTTTTTCTTGAAATGGGTTATTAGCGGAACCACCTGAAAACCCCTAAAACGATCGCGCAGAGGGCCTCCGATCCTCTCCTCAAAATCCGGGTTGTAGCGTATCACAACAGGAACGGGAGCTGGTTCCTCCTCTACAGCCTGCCCGGCCAAAAGGTTCGCTACTGCCCCTAGATAGTCGGTTTCGAGGGAAAAAAGGATGGGGGATCCGGGCAATTGGTAGCGTCCCGTATTTTCGGTGATGATGATCGTGGCGGATTCCATCAAATCCAGGGCCTGAGGGGTATAGGCGCCGAGGAAGAGGAAGAGGATATCGATGTTTTGCTGCTTTATCTTCTCGATAAGGGTCTTTACCGCGTCTTTGTCCTTCATCCGCGGGATGTCGTCGCAGAAAAGCAGGGGACTTTCGATCTTCTCCTCGAGGCAGGCTCGAAGAAGCGCGTATTCCTTCCGCCGCCGCTCCGTATTCACGAGGAATTCCACACCGACTTTCGGCGCCTCCCCTTCGTGCGCTGATTTCCAGTCAGCAATGACGAAATCCGCGGAGCGGCGGAGCGCGCCATCCCTGTCGTACGGAATGGTACGGATATTCTCGCGCTGATCCTGAAAACCGAACGCGTAGAAAGTGGTGTCCGGATACCGGTCCGCGAGGAGCGGAACGGTCGCCGAGTACACAGGTGAAAGCAAAACGACCGGGGGCATCCGATCTTCGACCCTCTCAGCGATGGCTTTCACAATCTCCTTTTCGCTGTCAGCGAAGGGAATTGAAAGGACTCTCATCCCGATGTCCTCGTCTGCGATATACGCAGCAATGAAAACAGGATCCGCGATGAGGAGGGGACCCTCTGTGCTCTTGCAGCCGGCTTCAATTCCCAGGATCCCGGCCGTAACGACGAGGAGGGCGACTGCGGACGCCGCCCGTATGTGTAGATCCTTCATGACTCCCCTTTGTCCTTGACACCGAGCATACCAAACCCTACTATAAATGGCACATCCTTTTCCAGACTGGAGGAGTCTCTATGGTATCCTACAAAGAATTGGGGCTTGTCAATACGAAAGAACTCTTTCGCAAGGCGGTCGCGGGTGGATACGCTATTCCCGCATATAACTTCAATAATATGGAGCAGCTTCAGGCGATCATCCAAGCCTGCGTGGAAACCAAATCTCCGGTCATCCTGCAAGTCTCCGCGGGCGCGCGAAAATACGCAAACAAGACGCTCCTCCGGCATATGGCTGCGGGCGCGGTGGAATACGCGGCTGAACTCGGCTATCCCATCCCTATCGTCCTCCATCTGGATCACGGCGACAGCCTTCAGCTCTGCGTCGAATGCATCGAAAGCGGCTTCTCCTCCGTGATGATCGACGGCTCGCACCTGCCATACGAAGAGAACGTTCGCCTTACGGCCGATGTGGTACGATTTGCTCACGGGCACGACGTTTCAGTTGAGGGAGAGCTCGGAGTGCTCGCGGGCATCGAAGATGCAGTTTCTTCCGCACACAGCACATACACGCAGCCCTCCGAAGTAATCGATTTCGTCACCAAGACCGGCGTGGACTCCCTGGCCATTTCGATCGGTACTTCCCACGGCGCGACCAAATTCAAACCCGAACAATGCAAAAGAACGCCGGATGGGGTCCTCATTCCCCCTCCTCTCCGATTCGACATCCTGAAGGAAATAGAACTCAAGCTTCCCGGTTTCCCCATTGTCCTCCACGGTTCTTCCTCAGTCCCCGTCGACCTCGTCAGGACCATCAACTCCTATGGCGGTAAATTGAAGGACGCGGTCGGAATTCCTGAGGAACAGCTTCGCCAAGCTTCACGTTCAGCGGTCTGTAAGATCAATATCGATTCGGACGGAAGACTCGCTATGACCGCCGCGGTCAGGAAGGTTTTCGCGGAGAAACCGGAGGAATTCGACCCCCGCAAGTACCTCGGTCCAGCTCGGGATGCTTTGAAGGCGCTCTACATGCACAAGAACATCGATGTTCTGGGTTCAGCGGGAAAGGCGTAGGCCGAGGCGTGAAAAAAAGCCGGCAAGGGGGCGCATGAGGGGAATCTCCCACATATGGTCATCCCTCGTGGCCGCTAGGTAGAGCGCGATTCCTGTCAACCCGGAGATCAACAGGCAAAGGATGCCATACAGCTCATAATTGGCGAAGTACAGGTACATTCCCGCTGTGAAAGCCCCCAAGACTGCAACCGCACCTCCAATGGCGATCACCTTTCCCCATGTCCGCACCGTTCCCGCGATTCCAGCAGAAACGAGGGAGACAATCGCAATGAGAGCGACTCGCATCCATGGGGCGAGGAAGAGCGTATAGAGAGTGTGCCATTTCGCGTTTCTAATCAGCTCGACGATTGGAATGGGCATGAAGATCCCGCAGAGAAACGCGGGAAACAGACTGAGGAAATCGCCGGTGGAGGGTTTCCGCGCGATTCTGAAGAGGAAAAAGCCTCCGAAGCCGAATGCGAGCCAGAGGAGAATATCGGAATAGAGGTGATTGAGCGTCAACCCCCACGGCGTTAGGGGCCGGGGCACGAAATTACCTACGATGAGATCGAGGATGAGAGCGGGGATGAAGGAGAGGATACCCTTCATAAGCGCTGTCAGCGACGCGTTCGATTTCAACGGGTAGATCGTCTCGCGCAGAAAGAGGTAAAAAAGGGGAACAGCCCCCACAAGAAACAATCCCATGTTCTCTCCTGTCCGCAGCAGACGTTCGCGCGGATATAGTGCTATCGCCTCAATGCTTCAAGATCCTGC
>CAZPZF010000031.1:0-613 GCA_964590705.1 uncultured Spirochaetales bacterium
TCGTGTACATGGGCCGCTTCTTGACGGGGTATCCGATGACGTATACGAGCTCGGAACCTTCCTTCTCCTGGAAATACTCGCAGAGGGCTTTTTCTCCTGCGGGGGAGATATCTCCTTCCTCCATGTCCTTGACCCCGCGCGAGAGGAGGATGTCGAGAGCCTCCAGGAAGTGGATCCGCGGAATCGCGTCCGGGAACCTGATCTCGACTCCCATCTCCGCGAGTTCCCCGCCGAAACGGTCGGCCACTCCGGCGAAGAGCTGTCTGAGGAGCCCCTCCTGCATGTCGATGATCTCCTGCTCGTTCCTGATAAAGCCCATCTCGAAGTCGAGGCTCGTGTACTCGTTCAGGTGCCGCACGGTATCGTGGTGCTCCGCGCGGAACACGGGATTGATCTCGAAGACCCGCTCCAGACCGCTTCCCACCATCGTCTGTTTGTAGAACTGCGGCGACTGCGCCAGGTATGCGGCCCGGTCGAAGTACTTTAGCTCGAAGATGTTCGTTCCCCCCTCGGTCCCCGAGGAAACGATCTTTGTCGTCTTGATCTCGGTGAAGCCCTGGCCGCGGAGGTAGTCGGCGAAGAGGCGTACGACTTCAGCCTGCACCCGGAAGGG
>CAZPZF010000031.1:623-18630 GCA_964590705.1 uncultured Spirochaetales bacterium
AGAGGATCTGCGGGTTTCTGATGCTTATGGGACGGTTATCGAGGATCGTCGGAAGGTTGAGCCCTTCCACCGGCCCGTTCACCGAGACGGGGAGGTTCCCCTCTGCGTGGCCGAGTACCTCGAGGGCTTTCACCTTGATCTCGATGTTGTCGTAGGGACTCCGCTCCTCCCGGGCGACGGTTCCGGTGATCCGTACCACGGTTTCCAGATTGAGCTTCTCGACCGGTTTCTCCCCCTCGATGACGAGCTGGGTGAATCCGGTGCGGTCCCTGAGGTCGAAGAACTCGATCCCCCCCAGATTCTTCCTCCGATGGATCCAGCCGCAGACTTCGACCTCCTTGTCCACATGCCTGGCCAGGTCGGCGCAGTAGACGCGCGGCTTTGCGGGTGAGGGAAGGCGGCGATAGGTCGAGGAGACCTCCCGAATCCGTTCCTTCGTGTAGAGATTGGCCGCGGTCGTTTCCCGGCGCCTTTCCTCCTGCTTCCCGTTCGAGGCGGCCGCGGGCGAGTGGAGGCCGGGGATCCGGTGGAGAGGGGGAACCAGCGTGGTTCCAACGGATAGCTCGACCGCTCGGGCGGCTCGGAAGAGGACAGCCTCTTCAAGCGGCCTGCCCATGAATTGGATACCTACCGGAAGGCCGCGTTCGCCGCCGGTGTTTTCCGTTCCGTTGCCGGAGGATACGAGGCCGGAGGGAACCGAGATGGCGGGAAGGCCGGCCAGGTTGGGCATGACCGTGGTGACGTCTGCCAGGTATATCCTCATCGGATCGGAGACGCTCTCCCCTTTGGGGAACGCGGTGTCGGGGGTCGTGGGCATGGCGATGAGGTCGAATCGAGCGTACAGCCTCTTCAGTTCCTCCCGGATCATCGCACGGGTCTTCTGCGCCTTTCGATAGTACTCGTCGTAGTAGCCGGAGGAGAGGACGAAGTTGCCGAGAAGGATTCGCTTCTGGACCTCGCGGCTGAATCCGTATGAGCGGGAGGTGAAGAGCATCTCCTGGTAGGTCCTCAGCTTGCCGCTCCTGAATCCGTATCTGACCCCGTCGTACCGGGACAGGTTCGAGGCCGCTTCCGCGGTCGCGATGAAGTAATAGGTGGAGATGAGGTATTCGACCGCGGGGAAGGGGACTTCCTCTACCACGGCGCCGTTGGAGGCGAGCGCGGCCAAGGTGGCCCGGAAGTTTTCCTTTACGGCAGGGGTAACCCCCTCTCCCAGCATCTCCGGGAAGACCGCTATCCGCAGCCCCTGGATCCCGGCCGCGGATGCTCCGACTGTATCGAGGAAGGCGCGGTAGTCCGGCGCGTCGTTTTCCAGGGATGTGGAGTCCTTGGGATCATGCCCCGCTATTATTGAAAGAAGCGCGGCTGTTCCGTACACGTCCCTGGCGAGGGGCCCGATCTGGTCGAGCGACGACGCGTAGGCCACGAGGCCGTAACGCGATACGAGGCCGTAGGTCGGCTTGATCCCCGCCACGCCGCAGAAGGAGGCGGGCTGCCTGATCGACCCGCCGGTGTCGCTCCCGATGGCCAGGGGGACCATTCCTGTGGAAACGGCGATGGCGGATCCACCGGAGGAACCGCCGGGGACCCGATGGATGTCCCAGGGGTTCCGCGAAGGGTCGAAGCAGGAGTTCTCGCAGGTGGATCCCATGGCGAACTCGTCCATGTTCGTCTTGCCGATGACGATCCCGCCGCCCGCGCGCATCCGTTCCACCACTGTCGCGTCGAACGGGGGAGCGTAGTTTTCCAGCGACCTCGAAGCGCAGGTGGTGTTCAGTCCGCGCGCGTGGATGTTGTCCTTGACTCCGATCGGAACTCCGTCGATGGAACTCAGGGGTTCTCCATTCGCCCTTCGCTCGTCGCTTTTGCGCGCCATGTCGAGGAGGCTTCCCTCGTCCGCCAGCGAGATGAAGGCGTTGAGGACGGGGTTGTACTCCCCGATCCGGTCTATACAGCTCCTCATGTACTCCTCACAGGAGATCTCCCGTGAGGCGATGAGGGAGAGGATTGTCCGAGAATCCATTCGAGCCGTTTCTTTCATGTGAGGCGGATCCTTCCATGAGATTGGGATGTGCGGCCATCATAGCGAAGAAACGGCATCGATGCAATTGCGAAGGGTATCAAAGGGGACCGATTTGCATTTTTATTACAAATTTTGGGGTATAACGCATAAAAATACGGGATTCGCAGGACGATCACCGGCGTACAGACGTTCCGGAAACGCGTTTCTCCAGAAACCCTGGTCGCCGCGACGCCGCGTTTCTGCGCCTCAGATCACCCCGAGCTCCCTGCCCGCATCCCTGAACGTGGCGGCGGCCTGTTCGATGTCCTCCCGGGTATGGGCCGCGGAAAGCTGGACACGAATCCTGGCCTTTCCTCTGGGGACGACAGGATAGACGAAACCGATGACGTAGATCCCCCGTTCCAGGAGCGTTTCCGCCATCCGAACGGCGAGAACCTCGTCGTAGAGCATCACGGGAACGATGGCTGTATCGCCCGGGACCAGCTTGAACCCGTAGTCCGACATGAGCCTCTTGAAGAGGATGGCGTTCTCCTTGACCCGTCGGCGCGGCGCGTCATCCGCGGAGAGAAGCTCCAGCACCTTGAGGGTGGCCGCCGCCACGGCCGGAGGAAGGGTATTGGAAAAGAGATAGGGCCGGGAACGTTGGCGGAGCATCTCGATGATCTCCCTTCGGCCGGAAGTGCATCCCCCGGACGCGCCGCCCAAGGCCTTGCCAAAGGTCGTCGTGACAATATCGACCCTTCCCTGGACCCCGCATTCCTCGATCGTTCCCCTTCCTTTCGGCCCGATGTACCCGGTGGCGTGGGAATCGTCCACCATGACGAGGGCGTCGTGCTTTTCCGCGAGGTCGCAGATGGCCCGGAGCGGGGCGATGTCGCCGTCCATGGAGAAAACCCCGTCCGTGGCGATGAGCCGATACCGGGCGGTGCGGCTTTCGACGAGCTGTTGCTCCAGGCTCTCCATGTCCGTGTGAAGGTATCGAAGGCGTTTCGCCTTGCACATCCGCGTGCCGTCGATGATGGAGGCATGGTTGAGTTCGTCGGAAATGAGGGCATCCTCCTCGTCAAGAAGCGGTTCGAAAAGCCCGCCGTTCGCGTCGAAACAGGCGGCGTAGAGGATCGTGTCATCGGTGCCCAGGAAACGGGAAACCGCTTCTTCGAGTTCCTTGTGCAGGCGCTGGGTCCCGCAGATGAACCGCACGGAGGAGAGGCCGTATCCCCACTTCCGCATTCCCTCGATCGCCGCCTCGATGACTTCCGGATTATCCGCGAGGCCGAGGTAGTTGTTTGCGCAGAAGTTTAGGACTTCGGTTCCCGTCGTTCCTCCCTTTCCGCCGGATACCCGGACACGGGAACCTTGCGGGGTTTCGAGGATCCGCTCGTTCTTATACATCCCCTTTTCCTTGAGCTCCGTGAAGCGCCTGGAAAAGTCCTGCGCCATTCTCTGGTACGTGGACATCTCCTCCTCCTTATGTGAATCTGTACAGGGACGAACCGTCGATGGATGCCCCGACGTCCCGCCCCGCCGGCTGCGTGCCGTGGGCCGTGCCCGTGCCAGAGCCGGCTGAAAGAGAAGCCGAAGATGAGATGGGCGGCGGAGACGCCGCCTCGGTGGCGAAGACGGGCGATCCGACGGAAACAGACGGCGCGTTCCGGCTTCCGGCGGCGCCTTCCGATCCGATCCGTCTCCTGAGCGTTTCTATCATATCGGCCGTCATCCGCGCGAGATCATAGCGGGGCTCCCACCCCCATTCGGCGCGTGCCGCTGAATCGTCGATCTTCCGAGGCCAGGTATCCGCGATCCGTTGGCGTTCGGGGTCCACATCATAGGTAACGGTGAACCCGGGGATGAATCCACCGATGCTGGCCGCGATATCCGCCGGGCAGACGCTCATGGCGGAGATGTTGAAGGCGTTGCGATGCCGCAGCTTGGTCGGATCCGCCTCCATGAGCCGGATGACGGCGTCCAGGGCGTCAGGCATGTACATCATCTCGATATAGGTATCGGATCTGAGGAAGCATGAGTAGCGTCCCTTCCGTACTGCGTCGTAGTAGATGTGGACGGCGTAATCGGTCGTTCCGCCGCCGGGGAGTGATACGTTGGAGATAATGCCGGGGAATCGCACCCCTCGGGTGTCCAGACCGTATTTGGCGTGGTAGTAGTCGCAGAGAAGCTCTCCCGCCACCTTCGTCACCCCGTACATGGTCGCGGGCCGGAGAATCGTGTCCTGCGGCGCTCCGGAGGAAGGGCAGGGGGTGTCGGGGCCGAAAACAGCGATGGAACTTGGGACAAAAACGGAGCAGTCGCAGATTCTAGCGGTTTCCAGGACCGTACGCAGACCTTCCATGTTGATCTCCCAGGCGTTTCCCGGGTTCTTTTCCGCCGTGGCCGAAAGAATGGCCGCGAGGTGGTAGACTGCGACGATCCCTTCCTTCCGAATGATTGAGAGCATGGCCGAGCCGTCGCGACAGTCCAGGACACGGAAGGGACCGCTGGTTGCCGCGGGATTGGCCGGATCGGTGCGGATATCGGTCGCGATCACTTTGTCGGAGCCGTAGCGCTGACGGAGAAGGCCGGTCAATTCGGAACCGATTTGCCCGAGAGCGCCTGTTATCAGGATCTTTTTCATGTTTCCTCCCTGTTTCCAGATACCTGCCCGTCATTCCTGGCCATGCAATACCGTGAGTAAAATATCATGAATACATTTTCATTATATTAAACATCATAATCGATTGTCAAGTGATGAGGAACGCTTTCCGCTCTGAGGCGCGATCTATTCCTGAAAGATGAAAAAGAGAGTATTGTATAGGGAAAGAGGTGCAATCATGGAACAGTCTCATCCGCCGTTGATCGGCAGGAACATGCAGCGGATCCGCAAGGAACAACAGCTCACCCTTGACGCGCTGTCAGAGAGGAGCGGTGTCTCCAAAGCGATGCTGTCTCAGATCGAGGGCGAAAAGGTCAACCCCACGGTAGCCACTGTGTGGAAGATCGCGCAGGGTCTTTCGGTAGACATCAATTCCCTCCTCAAGGGAACTGCCGAACCGGTCCGGAAATTCTCCGTGACGAGGAGCGACACGATTACGACCCTGGACACGGATGTGGAAGGAGTGCACATCAAGGTCCTCTCCCCATTCAGCATGGTGGAGGATCTGGAGATGTATCTCCTCACCTTCGCTTCCGGAGCAGCGCTCAGATCTTCCGCGCACTATCCCAAAACCGAGGAGTTCCTGACGATTCTGCGGGGCAGAGTTAAGGTGAGCGCAGGGGAAAACCAGGCCGAGCTTGGCGTAGGGGATTTCATCCGGTACCACTGCGACATCGAGCATGCCATCGAGAACGCCTCGAAAGAAGAGGCCGTGGTGCACATGGTCGTCAGGTTTACGCGGAACCAGGCTGCCCGCTGAGGTTTCAACCGAACTCCTGGACTGAATGTCGTTGTCGGTTCATTGGATCGTTGATCAGCGGACGGTCTGCGTTTTCGGCTTGCACAAATCGGGGAGGTGTTCTAAAGTATCTATAAGAGAGTTTTTCCAGCATAATTCATATTATTAATTCGAAAGGGATTGAAAAAAGTGATCGGTAAGTACGTAAACGATGGAAATGGGGGTCGGGCCCCGGCAGGAATCTCTGTTGACGATCTATATATGACAGCGACAACCAACGCCGACAGCAATCTGATGTTTTCCTCTGAGCAGGTGCTCGATCATGTCCAGGCCATAGCCGTGGTCTACCATGAGAATCCCCGGTACGCTGTGCAGTACCTTTCCGAATTCCTCAAGCATTCGGGATACGCGACAAGCCCGGAACCGCGAATCGAGGCGGCGCGCAAGATCATCCGGAGCATGGAGGAACAAGCCAAGGACGTCCCCATCCTCTCCCGAGGAGACGACAAGGGCGCTGATTCCGGCATGAGCGAGGAGATGAAGGAGGCCCTCGAAAAGGCTTCGCGCGAGATCATCTTCAGAAAGGAGATCGAGGAGTACTACCTCCCCAAACAGCTCATCAACGCCATCATCGAGAACGGCGGGATCCCTAAAAACTCCATGGAGGCGACCATCGGCATCGGGTTCACGGATATCGCAGATTATACCTATCTTACCAAGTTCCTGAGCCCTAAGGAGAACCAGATCGTTCTCAACGGTCTGTACTCCGCTTTCAACTGGGTCCTGAACCGCCACGGGGGCTATCTCAATAAGATCGAGGGCGACAGCATCATGTTCCATTACGGAGGCCTCATCGATCCCCGGGTGAAGGGACTCTCCCCCGAAGAAACGACGAAGTACATCGCCAAAGAGCTCTTCTACACCTGCATCGAGATGCAACGGGTCTGTGTCCTCTTCAACCAGGCGAACGACCGCTTTCTCTACGACAACGCGGACGAATCCACAAAGGAGGCGGTGCAAAGCGCCTTTACCATCATCAGCAGTCTCAGGAATAATTTAGAGCTCTCCTCGTCCATCAATGCCCTGTTTCAGATCCGGATCCGCATAGGAGCCAATATCGGTGAAGTGACTATCGGGAATTTCGGGCCAGAGGGAGCCAAACAGTGGGACGTCATCGGGCTTCCAGTCATAGACGCTAAAAGGATGGAGTCGACGGCGCCCATCGGCGGACTCCGGATCTCGGAGCACTTCTACAAGGTGCTCAACGAGACCGGCATCGTTCAGGAGTACTTCAACCGCTTCAAGCGGGAAGCGCAGGCGCTCTTCGGCTACTACAAGGATATCACCATCGACAACCTCTTCAAGTTCAGCACCGTCTGCCTGAAGGATAAGAGGAATGTCGAATTCCGGACCTACAGCATCCAGGTCAATCCCGGCCTGCCTGAGGATATCATGAGGCAGGCGGAACTGCTCCTCGAAAAGGGGGAGCACGGGGCGGACCGGATACTCGATCTCCTTCAGTATTACCGCGGAAACCGCTATGTCATCTCCGCACTCGAAGAGATGTTCAAGAAGCGGGATATCCGAATCCGCAAGGATCAGATCCTCAGAACGATCTATCCGAAGAAGTACCATGCGTTTCTCGAGAAGCTGGGCAACGATACCGAGAAGGCCCGGAGGTACATCGATGAGCACTATTCCCTGTATCTGCTCTTCGAGAAGCTCGGCAAATACCAGGATGTCGTTAAAAGCGATCTCTTTCACGAAAGCTCCAAATTGAACTTTACCGCGTACGATGACTATATGAAGCGGGAATCCGCCAGGATACACTACCTCTTCAAGGCGCAGCAACGCTCGACAGCCCATAAGACGTACTTCTTCAACGTGATCTATCCCCTGTGCTTCCAGAGCATCCGGGCCAGTATACTCGAATACCAGAACAAGGTTGGAGTCCTGGAGGCGTTCTGACAAGCAGAGCGACAAGGAGTGGATATGACCGGAGAGAGCGCATCAACCGATACGGTACCCAGCCGCGAGGCCGCGGTATCCCTTTTCCGCGAGTTTAACAGCAGTGAAAGCCTCCTCAGGCACGCCCTGGCGGTTGAGTCGGTGATGCGCTACATGGCGCGAAAGCGGGGGCAGGACGAGGAGAAATGGGGCATCGTGGGGATCCTGCACGATCTCGATTACGAGATGTACCCTAACCAGCACTGCAAAAAGGTGAGGGAGATCCTCTCCTCGAGGCAGTGGCCCGAGGAATATATCCGCGCCGTCGAAAGCCATGGATACGGGATCTGCAGCGATGTGAAACCCCTTTCGGAGATGGAGAAGGTCCTGTTCGCCGTCGACGAGCTGACCGGTCTCGTGGCCACATCTGCCCTGGTCCGCCCGTCCAAGAGCGTTCTGGACATGGAGGCCGGATCTGTGAAGAAGAAGTGGAAGGACAAGCGCTTCGCCGCCGGAGTCGACAGGTCGATCATCGAGAGGGGAGCCGCTGATCTTGGTGTCGATCTCACTGAACTCATCACGGATACCATCATGGGGATGCGCGAAGCCGCCGAGGAGATCGGCCTCAAAGGCTCCCTCTGATCCCGACGCTGGCCGACTGCCCCAAAATCTGGAATAGACAGCATGGCATGAAACACGATGATCTGAAAGGGCTGATTGCGAATCTTCCGCCATACCCCGGCATCCTGGGCCGCGACAGGTATTTCAATTCCGTTGTTCTCATCACTCTCTTCGAGCGGGATCGCGAACTATTCTTCGTCTTTGAAAAGCGAGCCGCGCACATCAGGCAGGGAGGGGAGATCAGTTTCCCCGGCGGCGCCTACGAGAAAGAGCTGGACGAGAGCTACCGGGACACCGCCCTCCGCGAGACCCGGGAGGAACTATGCGTTCCCGCTGACAGGATCGAGAGCCTCGGCCAGCTGGCTACCCTGATCAACATGGCGGGCACGGAGCTCGAGGGGTTCTTCGGACTTCTTTCGATCCCGGAGCTCTCCTCCCTGGCTCCCAATCCGCAGGAGGTGGAGAGGGTTTTCGCCATTCCCGTTTCCTTTTTCCAGCACACGAAGCCGGAAGTGTACCACGCGCGGGTGGAGGTTCAGCCCCATTTCTTCGACGAGAACGGGAATCAGGTCGTGCTCCTCCCCTCGCGCGAGCTGGGGCTCCCCTCGCGCTACCTGAAACCCTGGGGAGGGAAGGAACACGTCATCCATCTCTACCGGCACGGTGGCGAGATCATTTGGGGGATTACCGCGGAGCTGGTTCGCGAATTCATTTCCCGGATTCCATCCGGAGGAGGGGACACCGGGGGCTGAGCCGTTCGCCGCCGCCCCCAGGGCCGCCCGTGTTTCAGTAGTGCCAGAGCGTGCCGGGCTTGGCGAAGGATCTTCTCCGGGCCAGGATCAGATACCAGAGCAGACAGCCGACCGTATAAGCCACGCAGATGCCGAAGCTGATCCAGTACCAGATGGGATTCCCCGATGTATAGCCGTAAGCCGGCATGTTGATCATCAGGATGAGCGGTATCGCGAGAACGAAGACCAATGCGGACGCGTACATATAATCGTTGACCGTAGGCGTCTCGAACTGGGGGTCGATGACCCGCAGCAGGACCAGCCCGGTGGAAAGGGTCCCGGTGCTCGCCCCGTATATGATGAGCATCCGGTGGAATTTGTGGTCGTCGAACATCCGGGAACACATCCAGGGTATCATGAAGAAGGTGATGATGCCGCCTATGGTGCTCATGACGAGGATGGGGATCCAGTACTGGGTGACGATTACGATGGAGATCGCGCCGAAAGAGGCGGCCACCATGTAGTCGACCACGGTTCCGCCGAAACGGGTGAGCGTGTCGTCGTCCACCGTATGATCGATCTTCAGGGCGCCGAGGATCTTCTTCACCACCAGCGCAGTGATCCCGCAGAAGATGAATCCGATTCCCCAGAGGTTGACGGCGAGATCCTGTCCCGTCTTTCCCGCGAAGGAGAGGAGGAAGGTGATGCCCTTGAGCATGAGATAGGCGAGAAGGTAGGTGAAGAAGACGTAGGCGAAGTTGTATGCCATGGATTCGATGGCCTCGGTCTCCGTGGTGAGGCGGCAGCCGATGGGTTTTTCAGAACCCCGGGGGAATACCCCCCGCTTGACCTCCATCTTGTCCTTGCCTTTCGCCTCTTCCGGTTTCAACCACCCCTTCTTGAGCCCGCGGTTGATGAGGTAGAAACCGCCGAAACAGGCCCAGACATATCCGAGCGCGGCAAAGGTGAGTCCGAGGGAACCCGCTCCCGCGAACCCGAATTTCTCCCACCCACTTCCGATCGCGTAGGCTTGCCCAGGGCCCATGGCGAAGCCGAGCGGGATCATGAAACCGAAACTGGGAAAGAGATCGGGGTAGAAGGTGAAGATGAACAGGAAGGTCAGGACCATGCCGAGTGTCGCCTGGACAGCGTACCCGCTCAGGAGGCCGAGCGCGGTGCCGCCTATCTGCTTGCCCGAGTTCTTCCTTCCCGATTTTCTCAGTGACATCGAGACGAAAGACAGGTTGATGAGATGGTAGACGACCGCGCCCAGCTCTTCCCCGTCGAGGCCGACGTAGGACGCCGCGTAATTATAGAAGAAGAGGAGGATGAAACCCGCGGTCAGGGAGTTTGGTATCAGGTACTTTTGGAAGAAGCGTACCTTTGTCCGGACGAGGGTCCCGATGAGTAGGGCAATGGATACTACGCCAAGATGCAGGAAGAACGACCAAGGGAAATCCATAGACTGCCTCCTTTGGGATAGCGGAAAAAGTATAGTATGATTCCGAAGGAATCGCCATCGAAAAGATGGCCGCATCGTTCATTTTACATCGCGGATGAGGTTTTCGCGTAGAACGCCTTCTCAGACTCATTTCCGTGCCCGTCTCCGCGTCAGGGGCTGTTTTTTCTCTGTCTCTTTCCGCATGTTTTACTTGAAAAAAGGAGTGTTTTCCTTCAAAATGAGGTCAGGGGAGAGATGATGGGTTCAGAGGCCATTTCCGTTTCAGAACAGCCGCGAAAAAGCAGGAATCGGCCGATGATTCGCGCCTACCCGCGTTTCCTCTCGTTTCTGCGCGGGACCCTCGGCGTCTACCTCCGAAGCGCCTACAACGTGCAGGTGGAAAACCTCGAGGTTTTAGAGGAACTTACCCCTCCCTATGTCATTCTGCCGAATCACCAGATGCTGTGGGATCCGTTCATCCTGAACACCATCATCAAAGATCCCATCTTCTTCGTCACATCGGATCTCCAGTTCCGCAACAAGCTCGTCGCCTTTCTCCTCCGCTTCGTTGGCGCGATCCCGAAATCCAAGTTCATATCCGATTTCGAGACGATCCGGCTCATCATGGATGTCAAGAAACAGAAGGGGATCATCGGCATCTATCCGGAGGGGAGAAGATCCTGGGACGGTCACACGACGAGGATCGTCTACTCTACCGCCAAGCTTATAAAGCTTCTGAAACTGCCTGTCGTCGTGCCGGTAGAGAAGGGTGGATTCTTCTCCCTGCCCCGATGGAGTAAAAACCGCAGGAGGGGGACGCTCATCTTCTCGTTCAGGCTGGGATTTTCCGCGGAGGAAGGCGCGAATCTGTCGGCGGATGAGATCTATGAGCGCCTGACCATGATGCTCGCCTACGACGAAACCGATTACCAGAAGCGCGAGATGATCGTATTCGATCACCCGAAGCGGGCGGAATTCCTCGAGCTTGCCCTCTTCATCTGCCCGGTCTGCAAATCGATCGCGTCGCTGCGGTCGAAAGGGGCTGAATTCCGCTGTACTGTTTGCAATCACGCGGTGGAGTACACCCGGTATGGGTTTTTCGAAGGCAAAGGCACCAGGAAACCGGAGTTCGAATCGATCCGCGCGTGGAACCTGTGGCAACTCGACTACTTTTCCTCCCTTCTGCTGGAAAAGCAGACAGCCGGAAGCGCGGAACCGATCATGTCTGACCGCCGTATCTGGCTCAAGGTCGGGTACAGGAAGAAGCCGCTGCGTAAGCTGAGGCTGGGGAACATGGTCCTCTATCAGGACCGGATCGAATTCAACACGATGAAAGGAGACGTTCTGACGTTCCCTATTACCGAAATCGAGGGCCCCAATGTCCAGAACAACGAAAAATTCGAATTCTACCATAAAAACACCCTGTACCACTGCAATTTCCTCAGCAGAAGAGCATCGGCGTATAAATGGCTGAACGCGATCTCGATCCTCCAGGGGAAAGGGTATATCGCATAGAAGCGCGGCCTCTCCCGCACGGCTGACCCGCGGCCGCCGGTCAGGAATTGAAGCCCGCCCGCATTCATCTAAAATGAAACTTGTTGCAACCGATAGCGTGCCTGAAGTGTCTTATTACCGATACCGCCCCATCGACTCTCGGAATGAACGCGGTCAGGGGTGAAAAATGAGCTACGGCAATGCAGACCGAGGAGGCATGAATGAAGAGCAAACCCTGGGATTTTTTGAATGATTTCCGAGGAACCATGTTCACGGGCGAATGGCCGACCCTTGTGGAGACCTTCAGGATCACGGCCCACCGATATCCCGAGAACACCTGTTTTACCAGCTATGACCCCGAATACCTGAGCTTCACCTATCGGCAAGCCCTCGAGAGGATCGAAACCGTCGCCCGGTACCTCTCGGAAAAAGGGGTGCGCAAGGGAGAGATGGTCGCCGTTACCGGGAAGAACTCTCCTGAATGGGCCATCGCTTACCTCTCGGTTCTGTTCGCCGGCGCCACCGTCGTACCGCTGGATTACCAGCTGAAGGACGAGGACATCGCGAACCTTATGCGCTTCGCAGGCGTGAAAGTCCTCTTTGTGGATGAGGAGAAATACGCGAGCTTCGACGACCCGAAGACCGGCATCAGGGAAAAGATCTCCCTGGCCCCGGGGAAACCGAACTACATCCTCTCCCTGTCGTCGTCTGCGCCCCTTCCCGCCGACCTGCCCGGCGAAACCGATGTCGCCGCGATCCTGTTCACCTCCGGGACCACGGGGATACCCAAGGGGGTCATGCTGACTCACCGGAATTTCGTTGCTGACTGCTACCTTGCGCAGGGGAATATGCCGATTCTGAGCACCGATGTCTTCTACGCCCTTCTTCCGCTCCACCACTCCTATTCGATGCTCGCCGTTTTCATCGAATCTTTCTCCGTGGGGGCGGAGACCGTCTTTGCAAAGCGGCTCGCGATCCAGCAGATCCTGAAGGACCTGAAGCAGGGGAAGGTCACCATGTTTCTCGGGATCCCAATGCTGTTCAACAAGATCATCAAGGGGTTGATGCACGGGATACGGGAAAAGGGGATCGTCGTCTGGATCCTCATCAATATCATGTTGGGCCTGAGCGGCGTCGTAAAGAAGCTCTTCAAGGTCAATATCGGGAAGGCGATGGTCAAGGGAATACTAGCCAAGGTTGCCCTCGACACCAACCGGATCTGCATTTGCGGCGGCGGGCCGCTTCCTGCGAGCACCTTCAGCAGGTTCAACCAGATGGGGATCGATTTTGTCCAAGGCTACGGGCTTACGGAGACCTCACCCATCGTGACCCTCAATCCCGTGGACCATTACAAGGAAACATCGGTCGGCAAACTGCTCGAACAGGTCGTCGTGAAGATCGTGGATGCCGACGAGCATGGCCGCGGGGAAATCGCGATCAAGGGACCTATGGTCATGCAGGGGTACTACAAGAACCCAGAGGAGACCGAGAAAGTACTCCTGAAGGACGGGTTCCTCCTCACCGGAGACGTCGGGTACTTGGACAGCGAGAACTACCTGTACCTGACCGGCAGGAAGAAGAACATGATCGTTACCGAAGGAGGAAAGAACGTGTATCCCGAGGAGATAGAGGACTACTTCCAGCTCTACGAGGAAGTGGAACAGATCATGGTCAAGGGCTATCTCCTCGATCAGCGGATGAAGACCGAGGGGATCGAGGCTTTCATCTATCCGCCCGAGGAATTTACGAGGGGAAAGACTCCGGAGGCCGTCAAGGCCCGCATCGACGAAGTGGTCGCCGAGGTTAACAAGGAGCTGCACCCGTACCAGAGGATACACAGGGTCAAGGTCCTGTCCGAACCCATGGAGATGACGACGACCAAGAAGATCAAGCGCTTCACCGTCCAGGACGCATGAAGCGGACCGGCAAAGCCCAGGGAACCACGGACAACAGCCCGCAGAACAGCGGCCTTGCGCCGCTCGTTGTCCTCGTGATTTCCCTTTCTTGGTTTCTGTCGGGGGCATCAGCGCTCTGGGGGGGGGTATATACGATTCCCGGGGCATCCTCCTCGGTGGACCTTCCCGAGGGATGGGTGCTCCTCCAGGAGACCGAATCGAAATATACCTTCTCCGATCCGGGGGAGACCTGCTTTCTCCACGTCAAACGGTACTCCGCCGATACGGCGGAACGCGCCTACGACCTCTTCCTCGAGATCAGGTCGCAGCTTTCCGCGGAGGGTGACGGAGCGCCGTTCCGCTACTGCGGCGTCGACGCCTGCCTCGCGGATCTCTGCTTCCGCGCAGGAGAAACCCCGTTCCGGGGGTATGTCCTGTTCATCAGCGCGCCGGAAGCCGATCTCGTGCTCATGGCGATCACCCCTCTCTCCTCCTATAACGCCTGCCACGATTTTCTCCTCTCGGCGCTCGATTCCTTTGCGAGGGTTCCGGAAGGTTTACTCGCACCCGGCCCCGTCTCGCAATTCTTTCGGGGAGACGGCACGGGGAGAAAAACGTTCACCCTGCGCTTTTCCGGAAAGTCGGCCTCGGTCGACGTCGATCCGGCTGACCTGGAGGTGTCTCACATCTTTATCGAGAGGGAGGCCAGGGTTCTCTACGCCTATTCGGACGCCGGCTCCCTCCGTTTCGAAGCCTGGCGAAGATACTACCGCCTCATCTTCCGCGATAGCTACGCGCGGCTTTCGCCGGTATACGATACCGTGGCAAGAGCGCTCTCCCTCGAAGGGCAGGCCCCGTACGAGACCGCCCGGATCCTCCTCGATTGGATCCAGGGGTTCTCGTACAATCGGACAGGCACCCTCTCCGATCTCGAGTCTCCCCTCTCCGTTGGATTGAACGGAACGGGAGACTGCGACGCGAGAGGGCTCCTCTACCTCATCCTCCTCCGATACGCGGGGATCGAGGGGATCCTCATGGTCTCCGAACGGTATTCCCATGCGGTCGCCGCGGCGGATATTCCGGGCTCCGGTGCCAGGTTTTTATATAACGGAAGGAATTATCTTGTGATTGAGCTGACGGATGACGTGGCTCCCGGACTCATCGCCGCCGACAGGGCTGATCCAGCCGGGTGGATGGGAATCGATCTTGAGAGGCGGAAATAAACGGAAATAGCGTCCTCTCCTGATCGTACACCCAGTCCGATCCTCTGTCCGCGTCCGTTAGAGGGTCACTGATTGTCGTACCGTTCCATGTCTTCCGAGATATACTCGAGCCTGACCCCCGCCTGTCCGAACAATTCCTCGGATTCAGCGCCCGCGTGGTATTTTCTCTCACAGACTACTCTCACGATGCCGCAGTTGATGATCAGCATCGCGCAGGTTCTGCAGGGTGTCATTCTGCAGTAGAGTGTCGCTCCGTCGATCGGGATCCCTCGTTTCGCCGCCTGACAGATCGCGTTCTGCTCGGCGTGGACCGTCCGGACGCAGTGCTGGGTGACTGAGCCGTCCTCATGGATCGTTTTTTTCATCTGGTGGCCGACATCATCGCAGTGGGGCAGTCCCTGGGGGCTTCCGACATACCCCGTAACCAGGATCTGCCTGTCCTTGGCGAAAACGCAACCGCTTCTCACGCGGTCGCAGGTCGCCCGCTTCGACATCTCGTCCGCCACCACCATGAAGTACTCGTCCCAGGTGGGCCTCCGATAGGGCTGCATCACGCCTTCTCCCTCTCGAGACGCAGGGAAAACGCGGGGGCGTCGCATACCTCGGCGGGGCCGAAGTACTGGATCGGACCCGGGTATCGGTATGAGGTGTGGATAGCCCACTCCGCCCTTTTTCTGGAGAAGGTGAGGAAGGGCCTCCCCGACGTGTCTACAAGCGCCTTCCGGATCACCGGCTTCAGTCTGCCCTTCCGCTGTTCCATGTTCATCATCATGACGATGGGGACTCCCTTGGGTTCCCACTTGTCCACGGGCAGGTGGAGATTCCCCACGGCCGCCATGTATCCGCCGAGGCGGTTTCGGCAGAGTTGATAGGCGAGATGGCCGAGAGTGTAGCAGTAGTCCGCGTCGAAGTTGGAGGGGAACGCGCATCTTCCCTCATAGCCGAAGAAATGGTGCTGGGTGTCGAAGCTGCCCTTGTACACGCCGGAGACCGCGAGTTCCGCAAGTCTCGAGCCGACCAGCTCGATGAGCAACTCCTCTGTCTCGATCCGCGAGACCTGGACATTCCCGTGAGGGTCCCTGTCGAGCAGAAGCTGCCGCTGGATGTTGTTGGGCAGGGACGAGAAGACATACGAGGAGTCTCTGCTGAGCTTCTTGTTGATCCAGCCGGACTGTTCTTCGAAGGTGTGCAGGGTGTTGAAGTATTCCTCGGAGTGGGCGAGAACGTCGTTCAGCTCGCTTATCAGGATAGACATCTCGGGGATCGATTCGATGAGCCCTTCCGGCACGATGATGACGCCGAAGTTTTCCCCGTTGTCGCTCCGCTTCACGACGATATCCACGATATCCTCGACGACCTGGGACAGGGTCTTCCCCTTTTCCGCCACCTCCTCCGAAATGATGGCGATGTTCGGCTGGGTCTTGAGTGCGCATTCAAGGGCGATATGTGAGGCGCTCCTGCCCATGAGCTTGATGAAGTGCCAGTACTTCCGGGCTGAATTGGCGTCCCGTTCGATATTCCCGATCAGCTCCGCGTAGACTTTTGTGGCTGTGTCGAAGCCGAAGGAGGTTTCCACGTATTCGTTCTTGATGTCGCCGTCTATGGTCTTTGGAACGCCGACCACGGAGATGTCGACCGCGCGTTTTGCGAAGTACTCGGCCAGGAGCGCCGCGTTCGTGTTCGAGTCGTCCCCGCCGATGATCACGAGGGAATCGATTCTCCGTTTTTTCAGGACGGATTCGCAGATTTCGAACTGTTCTTCGGTCTCGATCTTCGTCCGGCCGGACCCGATCATGTCGAAGCCCCCCGTATTGCGGTACTGGTCGACAAACTGGGGGGAGAGTTCGATCAACTTGTCCTTGAGTATTCCGGAAGGGCCTCCCAGGAACCCGAAGAGCCGGGAATTCGGGTTTCCCGCCCTTGCCGCGTCGAGGATTCCGGCGATGACGTTATGCCCGCCAGGGGCCTGACCGCCGGAGAGTACCACGCCGATGGTGAGCGGCCCTGCGGCGGCTGCGTCAGAGCCTGCGGCGGCTGATGAAAACCCGCAGATCGGTTTTCCATAGGTGCGCTCGAAGCACTGTTTGAGAGCCGCTTGGTCCGCGATCGATTCGGTGGGTGATCCGAATACCGTTCTCACATCCCCCGTCCGGAAAACCGGGGGAAGCTTAGGCAGATAGGCGTAGCGGGCTGCCTGCAGTTCAGAACACTCCATGGCGAGTCTCCTTCAAGACGTGATCGAACAGCGCGTGGCGTTCACCTCATGGTACAAGGATCGCAAAGTTATCGTCAAGGTTGAAAAGATGTGATAGGATCGGTGCGATCCGGGTAGGGCAGCAGATGTCAGACCATAGACGCCCCGCAGTGAACCGTAGACATGGCCCCCGGAAATCGTTCGCCTCAAGAGGACGCGAAATATGAATCATGGCAAGACCTCGATCGTCGTCGTATTCGGGGGTAAATCACCTGAGCATACCGTAGCCTTCAAGTCTGGGCTTTTCATCATGAGCTTTCTCGATCCGGAACGCTTCCATGTCCATGGAGTGTATATCAAGCGGGACGGCTCCTTCGCCACTCCCCGGGAAACGCGTGACGCAATCAAATCCTATTTCGCGAAACTCACCATCCCCATTTACAAGGAGGGGGACGCGGTCCCTGCCGATATCGCGGATGTCCTTCAATCCTATGCCCTCTATGACAGGGACTCCGACCCGGATGCAAGCGATTTCATCTCCAATCTCGCGAGCGGGCGCTACGATGTCGGCTACCCGGTCTTCCACGGGAAAAACGGAGAGGATGGGACTTTCCAGGGGCTTTTCGAGGTTTTCGGTCTCCCCTATGTAGGCTGTGACGTGACCGGGTCGGTCATCGGGGTGGATAAGATCCTCTCCAAGAAACTATGCGTGGCTGATGGCATCCCGGTTGTCGATTTCGTGGCGTTCAGAAACAGGCACTGGCGGGAAAACCAGGATGGACTGATCCGTAGGATCGAGGACACGTTGGGATATCCCGCCTTCGTCAAGCCGCCCACCCTTGGTTCCTCCATCGGGATTACACGGGCGAATGACCGTGATTCACTGGTAAAGGGTATTGAGCAGGCCCTCAGATACGAACCGAGGGTCCTGGTGGAGAAATGCGTTTTCGCGGGGGAATATGCGGTGGCCGTCATCGGAAACGACCAACTCGAGATAAGCGAGCCCGCCAAATTCAGCCTCGATCCCGCGTTTTTCGACTACGAGGCCAAAT
>CAZPZF010000032.1:0-18596 GCA_964590705.1 uncultured Spirochaetales bacterium
CCCCTTGCCAACGCTTCCCGCGGATTAGTGTAGTAGCGTGGGTCCCCTATCTCGAGGGTCATGGAGCCGGCGTAGCCGTTCGCGCCAAGGGTACGCAGATGAGCGCCTAGATCCTGGGTACCGTCTCCCCACGTCAGATGGCCCGTCGGGGTTCCTCCAGGCGAAGCCGCGCGAAACGCAACGATACAGCACAGGAGCGATTTATCGATCTCAGATCAATAACTGAAAGGCCGAGGCACCTCCATGGGTCCGCCTTCATCGGTGTCATGCCGATCTCTTGAAAAATCGCCTCCGACATGGCAGAATCTCCCTGCCCCCGCGCGAACCCGGATATTTCGCGGCCTGCCATGGCCAAAACCAGGGAGTCAGCCGTCCATGTTCTACACGTACATCGACCCCTCTCCCCTCCTCGCCCCGTTTGTCCGCTACTACTGGGTGCTCGAGATCGGAGCGACGGAGGGAGAGATCACCGAACGGGTCATTCCGACAGGCGCCCCCCAGATCCTGTTCCATTACGGAACCCCCTTCGTACGCAGGAACAACGGATCCTCTGAACGCCAGCCGCGCTCATTCCTCAGCGGAATCAGCGGCGGGTACGATGACATCTCGTCGGTCGGCGATTCCGGCGTGATCGCCGTCACCTTCCACCCCTTCGGCGCGGCAGCCTTCTTCCCCTTTCCGCAGTGCGAGGCCGAGGACCGTACTCTTGCCCTCCCCGAAGCAGGCTGGTCCGGCGCCGCGGAAATCGAGGAACAGATAGCGGAAGCCCTGACCCTGGCCGGCCGGATCGCGATAATCGAAAAACATCTGGTCGCGCGGCTGCGGCCGCCGAGGACCGACGAGTACGAGCTCGTGCGCAGGGGAGTTGCCATCGTTCGGAGGAGAGGAGGCTCGATATCGACGGGGGAACTGGCCGGCTCCCTCTTCTGCAGCCCGAAGACGCTCGAGAGGAGATTCTCCCTCTACCTCGGAAAGACGCCGAAGCAGTTCAGCCGGATCATCCGCTTCCAGGAAGCGGTCCGGCACCTCAGTCAGCCGGGGGCCGTGACACTCACCGAATGCTCCCAGACAGCCGGATACTACGACCAATCCCATTTCATCAACGATTTCCGCCAGCTTTCAGGCTATACGCCCGGAGAATTCCTGTCACTGTACGCCTGCGAGGACTACGCCTGCGTTCCGGCGGAAAACGGATACCGGAGGGAGACGGGCTGAACGGAACCCGAATCCGGATCAACCGCGCTGCCGCGCGGCTCTTCTCTGCTACGGTACTCCGCAGCCGGTCCGCCGCCGTGCCGATACTCCACGGAATCCCGCTTTTTGTCCGTTTTTTCCAATTCACGACCGTCCCGCTCCGCGATAATGGGAATGGAAGGGAGCCCCGTTGCCGCATCCGGGCTGCCGCGCCCCTTCCCGAGAAACGATACGAGAGGAGAAAAGACCGGATGGAACAGAATGACAGGACACGCATTATCGTACGGAATGCCCATGCCAATAACCTGCGGAACATCGACGTCGAGATACCGAAACACCGGCTCGTGGTGTTCACCGGAGTATCGGGATCGGGAAAATCCTCCCTCCTCTTCGACACCATCTACACCGAGGCCCAGCGGCAGCTCATCGAGACCTTCTCGACCTTCTCGCGCACCCGAATGCCCAAACTCTCCCGCCCCGATGTCGATGACATCGCGAATCTGTCGACAGCGATTGTCATAGACCAGAAGCGGATGGGAAACAACCTCCGCAGTACGGTGGGCACGGCAACTGAGATCAACACCTACCTTCGCCTTCTCTACTCCCGCGTGGGAAAACCCTTCATCGGCCCATCCTTCCGCTTCTCGTTCAACCATCCGGAGGGGATGTGTCCGCACTGCCACGGCCTGGGAAAGAAGGCAAAGGTGAATATCGATCTCTTTCTCGACAGGGAAAGATCTCTCCGCGGGGGGGCGGTCACCCATCCGCACTACAAGCCGGGCGGTTTCCTGTGGAAAGAGCTCGTGGACATGGGGCTGTTCGACCCAGACAAGCGGATCGCCGATTATTCACGGGAAGAGCTCCACAGGCTCCTCTATTCGGAGCCGATCCCCATACCGGGGGCAAAGGAGAGGCTCGCGTACAACAAAAAATTCGAGGGACTCGCGAGAAAGCTGGAAAACGCCCTATCGATGAAGGGAGAGGACGAGGCCGCCGAGGAGGAGAAAAACGCGTATCTGCGCTACTTCATCTACGAACCCTGCGAAGTCTGCGGCGGATCCCGGCTCAACGACCGAGCCAGGGCTGTCACGCTTTCCGGCCTCTCGATAGACGAGGTCTGCCGGATGGAGGTGGCCGATGTCCGCGCCTTCCTTTCGCCAATCGACGACCCGATCTCGCGGCCCATCCTCAGGAAGGCCTTGTTCCTCCTCGATCAGCTGATCGAGATCGGCGTCGGATACCTCTCACTAGAGCGGCAGGTCGGGACCCTTTCGGGGGGCGAATGCCAGCGGGTCAAGATGGCAAAACAGCTCGACTGCGAGCTCGTTGACCTGCTCTACATCCTGGACGAGCCATCAATCGGTCTTCACCCGAGAGACACGGAGAGACTCATGGAATTCCTTCGCAGGCTCAAGGAAAAGGGGAACAGCGTTTTTGTAGTGGAGCACGATCCGGACATTATCAGGGCGGCCGAGTGGATCGTTGACATGGGGCCGCGGGCAGGCACGCAGGGCGGCATGGTCGTGTACAACGGCGAGGCCGCGGGATTCGCGGCGGCCGAAAGCGTCACGGCCAGGTGCCTCGCCGGCTTCCCGGCCGCGGATGGCAAAGGCCGGACGCCGGACTCCGCTGGCACGGAAGGCAACGGCCGAACGCCAGGCTCCGCGGGCGCGCAGCGGCCCGGAAAACATCCAGCGCATGTGTACGCGAGGCGGACCCCAGCCGACTTCTATGAGATCAGGAACGCTACCGCTCACAATTTACAAAACATCTCGGTGAGGATCCCCAAGGGGCTCCTCACCTGCGTCACCGGTGTCGCGGGAAGCGGCAAGAGCAGCCTGATCCACGAGTGCTTCGTGAAGGAGCACCCGGAGGCCATCGTCATCGACCAGTCGCCCATCGGCAGGTCATCCCGCGCGAATCCGGCCACCTACATAGGTGCCTTCAACCACATCAGGAACGAGTTTGCCGAGGCGACCGGGTCAGACCCCTCCCTGTTCAGCTTCAACTCTTCCGGCGCCTGCCCCAAGTGCAACGGACAGGGACACATCAGCTTCGAGCTCCACTTCCTCGACTCAGTGAAAACAGTATGCGACGAATGCGAGGGGAAACGATACCGAAAGCAGGTCCTCGAGCTCAGATACCGAGGGAAGAATATCGCCGAAACGCTTTCCATGCCCATCGGCGAAGCGGCCGAGTTCTTTCAGGACAAGAGAACCGTTCGTCTCCTCAAGACCCTCGAGGAAACGGGACTCGGCTATCTAACCCTCGGGCAGACCCTGAGCAGTCTCTCGGGCGGCGAGAGCCAAAGGCTGAAGATCGCCTCGGAAATCCACAAGACCGGCACACTCGCAATCATGGACGAACCGACCACGGGCCTCCATATGTCGGACATCGATACCTTTTACGGGATCGTGGAGAGGCTCCTCAAGAAGAGGAACACCGTGGTGATCATCGAGCATAATCTCGACATCATCAGGCGCGCGGACTGGATCATCGATCTCGGACCCGGCGGCGGGAAGGACGGGGGCGAGCTGATCTTCGAGGGAACACCGGAGGACTGCGTGAAAGAGCCCCGTTCGATCACGGGGCTATACCTCAAACGTCTTCTCGGATAGACAATGCCGAGCGCGCCGCAAACCCAGCCCCGGCCGCGGGGCGATATCTGCCGCCAGGGCCCAGGCCCCGGCTGCGGGAAACGCGGTTTCAGCTTGGCAGCATACCTTCAATACCTCGGCCGGCGGAGTTGTTCGGCGTAAAACGCCTCCAATCCGTCGTTCTTGATCGCCTCCCCATACTGAATCCACCTCCGGTGAAGGCTCTCGTTGAAGCTGTTCTTTCCGCAGGGAAACTCGGCGCATTCACCGCAGAAATCCACCCGCTTTTCCCTGGCGCAGGTTTTAGCCGCGCAGCCAGGAAAGGCTCCGCCCCCGTCGCGACAACCCGCGCAGCCGGCGTCCGCGAAAAAGGCGAGGATCCGCTCGAAGTCATCGTAATGGGCAAAGGGCTCGAAGCGGGATACCATCAGATCCACCATCCGCTTGTAGCCTTGAAGGGCATCGAGAAGCGCCTTGCCGTGTTTCGATACTTCACCGCCCATGAAGGAGGCGCAGCGCGAACAGTCGAGCCCGCAGGGCGCCAGCTTCTTCAGGATGCTTTCTCTCGTCATTTTTTTCTCCTCTCCCTATTTATGATGATCGCGGAAGGGAAAAGGTGCGGCGTAACCGGAAAAACTTTGGCTTAGGCGACCGTTGTTCCGTGAATCGAATCGATCGGGAGATTCGGCGGGACAGTCCCGGAACCGGGGCGCGGGAATCCCACGACCGTCCTTCAATCGGGGCGTTCGCTATGCAGCAGGGATCCGACGAGGGATGCGGTCTCCCTATACCACGAGTCATCCGGTTTCCTTTCGGGGAGATTCCTGAACAGGGAGAGGACCTTCCTCAATGTGCCTGGGTCGCTCCCCTTGCGGAACTCCGGGCCGGAAAAATCGGGCGGCCCCCCGTGTTTCCTGATCTCCTCCCGGAGCTGCTCCCGGTGCCCCATGAAATCGTACCAGGCCGCGCACCTGCATGGGTTCTCGGGCAGTACCCATTGGCAATGGTGGCCGAAAAAGGCGTTCATGTTCCCGCGGGCCCGGAAGAGGAGGGACTTCGTCGACGGGACGGACAATTCCAGAAGCCAGCTCGTCTCGTCGATGGAAAGACCGAACATATCGATCAGGATGAAGACACATCGCTGGCCTAGGGTGAGGCGGGAGGCCATGGCCGTGAAGCAGCCGTCCTGGAGTTCGCGTATCGCTTCTTCGACGGCGAGCTCCTCTTCCGGCAGAGGAGCGATATCCGCGATCCAATCCCCGTCTCCCTCCTCAGGCTGGATGAAGAGGCCCTTCTTTCTCTGCGAGAGAAGGTAGAGATTGAGGCAGATCCGGCGAAGCCACCCGGTCACCCGGTCGGGGTTTTCCAGCTGGGTCCGTTTTTCCCACGCGGAGAGGAGGGTCTGTTGGGCGAGGTCTTCCGCCAGGTGCGGATCGGCGCAGAATCGGAAGGAGATGGTGTACACGTATCCGATACGCGCCTCAAGAAGCCTGGTGAAATCATCATCGGGTACGGGCATGGTCACGCGTCCGCTCCTCATCTCTCAAGATCGACAAGCACCTTCAAAGATGGGTTCCCGTGGGCATCCCTGCCTGAGGCTGTCATGGCGAATCCCTCCTGGATGCGGGACAGGGGGATCCGGTGGCTGACGAGCTCCGCTACAGGCACCCTTTTCGATCGTATCAGCGCCCTGGCGGCGACTGCAACCAGTGGAGCTTTTCCATAGGAGGGCATGAGCGTGATCTCATTCCGACAGAAGTCATTGATGGGAACGTGGAGATCCTGGCCGGGATTCGCCGTAGCGAAGCAAAGGACCGTTCCTCCCCTGTCCACCAGTTCCATGGCCTGTTGGAATGCGGAGAGCGCTCCGGCGCAGGCGACGACAAGCTCCGCCGTCCGCCCTCCGTTGGCCTCGATGCTCCTGGCTGTCGGATCCGCCGCGCTGTTGCGCGGCTCTTTTTGGCTACGGGGTACCGTAGCTGGATCCGCCTGCACAACGGCTTCGGCGCCCAGCCGCAGCGCGGCCTGCAGCCGGCTGGGGTTCACATCCGTGGCGATGATCCTACCGGCCCCTAACGCCTTGGCGAGGAGGATATGCAGAAGGCCCGCGATCCCGCTTCCGATGACGACGACCGACTGTCCCGGCCTCACGTCAGCGAGTCTCTGGGCTCGGACTACGCAGGCCAGGGGTTCGATGAATGACCCCTCCTCGTACCCCACCTCCGGGGGAAGGGGAAAGACCCCCCGATCCACGTTGAGCTCGGGCACCCGTATATACTCGGAAAAGCCGCCGGGGATGAAATTGGTCGAATGGAGGGTCTCGCACGCCGTATAATGGCCGCGAAGGCAGTAGACGCAGGTGTTGCATGGGATGTGGTGTGAAACGAAGACCCGCTGACCGGGACGGAAGGAGCGAACCTCTGACCCGACCTCCGCGATTTCCCCCACCATCTCATGGCCAAGCACGAGCGGAGCTTTCCTGATCCGGTACCACTCCAGGACGTCGGAACCGCAGATCCCGCAGATCTTCCCCTTTACCAGGATCTCCCGGGGGCTTATCTCCGGCTTCGGCACTTCCTCCACCCGCACATCATCGTTCCGGTAGTACATCCCTACACGCACGGTACGCTCCTTTCCATCGACATCCCGGCTGTCAGTGAATGCTGCTTTCCGCGATATCCTTCTGGGTGGCCGCAAACAGCTCCTTTCTCCTGTTTTCCTCGGTGCACAACGATTCCACGAGCCGCATGGCCTCCTTGACGGAAAAGCCTTTGTGGATGACCGCGCTTACACCCTGAACGATGGCCGCGGGATAGTCGGACTGCCAGATGTTCCGCCCCATATCTACGCCGATGGCCCCGACCCGGATGGCGTTATAGCACAGGGCGATGACGTCCTCGTAGGTGTCCAGTTTGGGTCCTCCGGCAACGACGATGGGAACGGTGCATTTAGCGACGACCTCATCAAAACCGGGGCAATAGTAGGTCTTGACGATATCGGCCCCCAGTTCCGCGGCCAGGCGCGAAGCGTGCGACAGGTACCGCTTTTCCTTTCTGTCCGCGAACGCTTTGCCGACGGCGGTGACCCCGAGCACGGGAAGATCGAAGGCTGAGGCCGCGTTGACCATGTCCGCGAGATTCATGATTGTCTGATGGGAATGCTCCGCGCCCACAAAGATGGAGACGGCCACGGCTGAGGCGCCCAGCTTGACCGCCTCTTCCGCGGTCAGGATGAGCTCTTCGTCGTCAATATCTGGATCGAGGATGGTATTGCCCCCGGAGGCCCGAAGTACGATCCCCTTCTCGAGGGATGGGCAGACGTCCGTGCGAAGGATGCCGGGAGAGAGCATGAGGGAATCCACATGGGGCAGAAGGGGGCGGATCGCCTCCGCCGGTTTTTCCATGCCGTGTGTGGCGCCCATGAAGTACCCATGGTCGATGGCGAGCATAACCGCTTTCCCGTCCTCTTTGACGATTTGACTCAGGCGCCGCCTTTTTCCCCATCCCATATGGTCGAACATCTTTCCTCCCTCCCATCCGAATCTGCTGATCTCTGCGGGAAATTCATGCTATCGCCGCTCCGCTGCCGTGTCAATGAATTATGTCGGTATCATTCCAGGAGTGCGCCCCTCAGAGCATTCATCCATCCCCCAGCCACCCCGGAAGCCGCGAAATACTCCGATATCCCGCCGTACCTCGAGCCGATACAATCAAGAATCCTTGCCGGCCCGCGTAATGGAAGAGGATGGGCGCATGCGGATGCCGGCCCGGGGGAAGCGGCAGGAGACTGATCCCTTCCTCCGCGAGCTCATCCTCGGAACGGAGGTCGAACACGAGGCGGATCCGGAGCTCGTCGCGGGCCCGCGCCGCTTCAGCAGGCGTCATCCAGTGGAGAGTCCCGCCCCGATAGACATTCCCGAACCCGCCGGTCTTCCCGTCCGTGGTTGAGAAAGAAATGATTATTCCAGCGTCGAAGCATCCTGTCTTCGCCATGGAGAGCGTCTGCCGCTTATCCGCCGAAGCCGCGATGAAGCGTCGCCGCCTTCCCTACTCCCCCAGGAGCCGCTTGACCACGAAGGTCGCGACATCCTCCGCGTAGGTCCCGCGGCCGAATCCCGCGTCAAAGCCCAGCTCCAGGGCGAACCTGCCGTCTATCCGCGGCCCTCCGGCAACGATGATGAAACGCCCCCGGTTTCCTCCGGCGGTAAGAAGCTCGACAAAGGCGGTGAGGTTCTCCACGTGGGTGTTCTTCTGGGTCACCACCTGCGAGACCAGGATGGCGTCCGCGTTCCGCGAGAGCGCCTCCTCGATCAGCCTCTCGTTGGGCACCTGGGCGCCCATGTTGTACGCGTCGATCATGGGATAGCGCTCGAGGCCGTAGTGGTGGTTGTACCCCTTCATGTTCATGATCGCGTCGATGCCGACGGTATGCGCGTCGAAGCCGGTACAGGCGCCGACGACGACGATCTTCCTGCCGATCCTCTCCGAGATGATCCGGTTGATCTCGTCGAAGCTCCACGCCGTTTCGGTTTCGACGACCTCGATCGTGTCGAGATCGACGGCAACGGAGGTCCTGCCGTACGCCACGAAGAAAGTGAATCCCGGAGACGCCGGCTGCGAGTGCACGATCTCCGCCTTTTCGAAGCCGAGCTTCGTCACGAACTGCCGGGCCGCCTCGTCTCCCTTTGCCGAACACTGCACGGGGAGGGTGAAGGAGAGCTGGACCGCCCCGTCGTTCTCCGTGTCCCCATACGGCCGTACGATCATCTCGAACCTCCTCTGCCATGGTCGACGGCGGGATCCTGCCCGCCGGCTGAGACGGATCCGCCGCGCCCGGCCGATCCTCCAAGCCCCGCCTGCCCGATCCCGAGCCGCGAGCGCAGGAAATCTTCCCATGGATTCCAGTACCCGGGATCCTTTGCCACGACACCCTCGAATCCCTTGCCGCCGCTTCGTTTCCGTTTGATATCGGCGAAGACCCCCGCCTCGATCGACTCGAAGAGCCCCTTGGAAGCGACTTTATCGTGAAGGGCGATCGCCTCGTTCAACACCGCAAAACCCCTCCGTACGATGATTCCATCCGCCTTCCATTCGATTTCGTCCCCCAGATCCTTCGCGGCGTTGAACACGTAGGCCGCGTTTTCCAACGCCAGGAATCGGTCCTGGAGAAAGGGGGTGTGGATCGCCTCGGTGAGCATGCCGAGCAAGAGGATGCCCTGGCCGGTGATTTTAGCCGCCAGATTATAGAGGGTGTTGAGGCGGTATCCCTTGAAGATATCGCCCGTCATGTGCTTGGTCGGAGGCATGTACTTGATGGGGCTCTTCGGAAAAACCTCCCGGACAAGGAGGGCCTGGGCGATCTCGTAGAGGAAGCTGTTCTCGAGGGAAGGGTCGATCTCGAATGCATGGCCGAGTCCCATGAGCTCCTCCGGCATGCCCGCGTTTCCGGCGAAGCGCTCGTTGATGAACTGGGATGCGAGGACCGTGTGCCCCTTCTCGAAGGCGTCCGCCGTGGTGAGATAGTTGTCCTCGCCGGTGTTGATCACGATCCCGCCGTACGCCGTGATCATGCGGGAGAAGTTCTGGTCCACGAAGGTTCGGTACATGTTGATGTCGCGGAAGAGGATCCCGTACATCGAGTCGTTGAGCATCATGTCCAGGCGCTCCATCGCGCCCATGGCCGCGATCTCGGGCATGCAGAGTCCGGACGCGTAGTTCACCAGGCGGATGTACTTTCCGCGCTCCTTCCCCGCCTCGTCGAGCGCCGCGCGCATGATCCTAAAATTCTCCTGAGTCGCGTAGGTTCCGCCGAAACCCGTGGTAGTGGCCCCGTAGGGGACGTAGTCGAGGAGGCTCTGGGCCGTCGTCCGTATCACCGCCACGATGTCGGCGCCGGCATAGACCGCAGCGGCAGCCTGCTTCACGTCCTCGTAGATATTGCCGGTCGCCACGATCACGTAGAGGAGAGGGCTGTGGGCCTTTGCCTCGGTTTCCGCGATTCGGCTGCGCCGGAGCGCGGCGTGGGCGTCGATCGCGCGGGAGTATCTGCCGATCAGCTCTTCCGCGACCGGCGCGAGCCGGTTCCGATCGACCGGCGGAACCGAGGATATGTCAAAACCCTCCGCAACCGCTCGGTTGAGTTCGTCGGTCGTCCACCCTTTTCGTACCAGGGCCGAGAGATAGGCCTCCGCCGCTCCGCGTGAGATCCGATCTCCCAACGAATCGACCAGGAGATTGGGGACCGGAACACCTTCCGGGTTGACTCCGTCCGCGCCGAACAGCCTGAGCGTTGCCCTCTCGACGGTTACGGTGGTATGCACCCCGATATACTCCTGTACCGGCTCGGCTATCCGCCTCGCGAGTCCGCGGGCGCGGTCTGTCAGATCCTGTGGTATGCCGAGTTTCATCTCATTCTCCTTTACCCGTTTTACAATCTTCGTGACACTCTGGTCGCAGCCATCCATAGGCGCGCTCGACGATCTCTCCCGGAAGCCCGAGCAGCCCCGCTATCTCCAGTGCATCGCTTCCGCGGGCCGCACCCGTAGGTTCTTCGGAAACGAGTGTATACTCCATGGCTCGGTTGATGGCAGCGATCGTATCCCCGCCTCTTCCGTGCTGTTCGAGGATCCGGTCGTAGCGTTTGCGGTCGAATCCGCGCATCCGATACCACCCGATCTCCCCATCGACGAGCTCCGCGAGGTGGACAAAGTGGGTCACAAAAAAGAGAAAACCATCGCCCCGGGCCAATTCCGTTATTATCGCTCCGGCGAGCGCTTCCCCCTCCACGGAGCCGGTCGTGCTGGCGAATTCGTCCATGAGGTAGAGGGTTCTGCCCGGCATGCGGAACGCATCGGTGAACTCTCGGATTTCACGGCCGAATCCTGAAAGGCCGCCGGCGAAAGATCCCTCTCCTTTCTGTCCGCGGCCTGCGGCGCCGCCTTCAGGTTCTCCCTTGGCCGCGGTAAAGACGGCGTCGAAAACAGAGGTCTCGAAGGAGCGTGCCGGCACCGGGATGCCGTATTGGGCGAGGTGCTGGAAAAAGCAGATCGTTTTGAGGAGGACCGTCTTTCCCCCCATGTTGCAGCCCCTGATCACGTTGACCTTTTTCCCGAACGCAAAGGAGGGAGCTTGGTACTCTCTGCCCCCCCGCTCGCACTCCCAGAGGAGGGGGAGAAAGCGCCCCTCCTCCAGGATCATCCCCCTGTCCGAGAACCGGGGAAGGGAACAGCGGTGCGCGAGGGAGAATCGAGCCCGGGCGAGCATCCAGTCGACACGGCCGGCCGCCGCCATGGCGGCCGCGATTCTCTCCCTCTCCTCCCAGACAGCGGAGGCAAGGGAAGCAGTCACCTCCGCCTCCACCTCCCGTTCCCTCCTCACCCAGAGATCCCTCTCATCGGCGAGGGGAAACCACTCCCTTGGGTATCGGATCCTGACCGTCACGGCGTGGTCGTCGTACGGGCCCACGGACAGGAGCTCCGGGGAAAGCCCAGCGGCGGACCCGCCGGGAATGGTCACGGCGTCCGCGGTCGTAAGGTCGATACCGTATCGCTTAACGATCTCCGCCGCGGTCCGCGCCCGAATCCTGCCCATCGCGGACTCGATCTCGCCGATCCTCCCGCGAATCTCGGGGAGCCGTGGATCGAAGCGGTCCCCGATCGCGAAGCTCTCTCCGTCGCCTCCGAGCTCGAGGCGGCGCAGCAGCTCCGCGGAGTCGAAACGGGCCCCGACACGCTCGATGAGAGATCCGGGAAGGAGGCCGACGATCCCCTTCCAGTTCAGGAGGAATTTTTTCACCGAGAAGAGGAGGAATTGGTCGATCAGGGACTCTTCCGGAACCGAGAAGTGAGGGAGGCGGGCGATGTGATACTCGACCTTGTCCGCCTCTCCGGGGCTCTCCTCGATGAAGCGGATCATCTCCGCGACGAGGTCGAATTCCGTCTCGAGCCTCTGCCTGTCGGAAACGAGGGTCATGCCGGACTTCTCCATGACCCCGTATGGGCTCGCGGGAACAATGAGATCGAGGATCTCCGGGAGCCGCCCGAAGTTCTCCGCGTTCTGGTTTCGTGTCCTCATCTCCCTCTTCCCTCCACCTCCCGATCGAGAAAGAGCGGATGCGGGAAAACGGGGATCCCGAGCATCTCCGTCCGCGCCGAGAACTCGGCCGTCGTTTCCTCTAAATCCAGTCCCCGCGGATTGAGGACGATACCCAGGAGGGGATACACTCTTTTCACGAAAATTCGCGGGATCGCCGCGGCCTCGACAACGGCGCAGAACACCTTGGTGAAGTCCTCAACCACGACGGTGTCCGTGTCCTTGGGCAAGCCGCGCAGGGTCGGTTCGGTGAGCGCGCCCGGAATGAAAACAGCGCGCGCATCGCAGGTCTCCGCGTCCTGCCCTCCTGCCCGGCCAACCTCGTCGAACAGGGGAAGTCGGGAAAGCGTCGAGAGACGCAGGGCCTCAGCCAGGGCCGTGCCTTTGGTTTCCGGAGTCACGCGCAGGACATGGACGAAGGATGCCTCCGGAAGCACCGCAATCTGCGTGAGTCGCCCGGCCGGGCCGTCGACCATGACGGGGCCCTGTCCCTCAAAGCGGAGGAGCGATTCTATCCCCCGGCGGAGAAGGGCGGGATCCCGGGGTCCAAGCAGAGGAATCACGCCGGCCCGCGCGATTCTCACGCAGACGAACCACTCCCCGCTCGTACGGTCGTTGAACCGTTCGAGGATCTCGAACCGTCCCGGGAAACCCCGGATAAGGGACTCCGCAGTAAGCACGAGATCCCCGGAGTTCGCCCTGACTCCCTCCTTGAAGCGGAAGCCTTCTCTCACGTCCAATTCCCCCCCGCTGCCCCCGTAAGCGGTATCGAACCCGGAGGAGAGAAACCGGGATCCCATGCCGCGTCCCGAACGCTCCGCGGCAGCCCAGGAGAGGAGGGACGTCTTTCCGCAGCCTTTCTCGTTTCCCGTGATGAAGACTACGCGGCCGCCTTCCGCGTCGAAGAGGAGGCCGAGCGCGCGGCATGCGCCGCGGGCAGACGTTCCCTTCCCCGTTCCGCCGCTCATTGCGGTTTTCCCGATTCCTTCCCCTGCTCCTTGCCCTTTCGCTTGTTCCTCTTCGTGTCGTCCGGGCCGATGTAGAGCTTGTTCCCGCGCAGCAGGGACATGACCCCCTCGGTCGACCGGTAAGGCTCCTCCACCATCTCCGAGTAGCGCATCTCGTCCGGTTCCCTGAAATCCGGTTCCGTGTACGTGCAGATGGTTCCCTCGTAGTTGCGCAGGACCACACGCCCCGGTTTCTGTGAGATCACATAGTTCGGCTGCAGCGGGATCTTCCCGCCTCCGCCAGGCGCGTCCACGATAAAGGTCGGAACGCAGAGACCCGAGGTGTGGCCGCGGAGGGATTCGATCATGTCGATCCCCTCCGCCACCAGGGTCCTGAAATGGGAGATTCCCTGAGAGAGGTCGCACTGGTAGAGGTAGTACGGCCTGACCCGGTTCCGCACCAGGCGGTGGACGAGATTTTTTATGACATCAACGTTGTCGTTTATTCCGCGCAGAAGAACGGACTGGTTGCCTAGAACGACCCCCCCATCGGCGAGCATGGCCAACGCCTTCGACGCCTCTTCGGTTATCTCGGCCGGATGGTTGAAGTGGGTGTTGAACCAGATCGGAGGGTACTTCTTCAGCACCTTGACAAGACCCTCCGTTATACGCATGGGATTCACCACAGGCGCGCGGGAGCCGATCCTGATGATCTCGACATGGTCGATGGCCGCTATCTTTCCCAGGATGAGGTCGAGACGATCATCGGACAAGGTCAAGGGGTCCCCGCCGGAGAGGAGGACGTCGCGCACCTCGGGAGTCTTCTTGATATACTCGATCGCCCGCTCGATCCGCTCCATCGGCATGGGACTGTCGGTCTCTCCCGAAAGCCGCCTACGGGTGCAGTGCCTGCAGTACATGGCGCACTGGTCGGTGATGAGGAGGAGAACCCGGTCCGGATACCGGTGGGTGAGCCCCTGCACGGGAGAGTCTTTCTCCTCGGCCAGAGGATCCCGAATATCCGCAGGACTCACGAAGGTCTCCTGGATCCGCGGAACCGCCTGAAGCCGCACGGGATCGTTCGGGTTGGCATGGTCGATGAGCGAGAAATAGTATGGGGTGACCGCCATCCTGAAGGGGAAGTCCTTCAGGTTCATCACCGCCTCCTCGTCCGGCGTGAGGTCGAGATACTTCCTGACTTCGCGCAGCGATGTGATCCGATTCCGCAGCTGCCAGCGCCAGTCGTACCAGTCCTTCTCGGAAACCCCGTCCTTGATATCCGCGATTCCGTGCCCCTTTTTCACATCAGCTCCCCTTCCGTCGTATCCGGCCGCTGCGCGCCTTCCAGCCGCGCCGCGTCCATCCGCTGCCGCAGCCCTTCCGGCCGCAGCGCCAGTTGCTCTCCGCTCAGGAGTTTTGCCACCCCTTCGCGGGGCCTGTACCGTTCGTCCCTGCATATCTCGCACCTCCCGCAGTCGGTCTCGATCCTCTCCGGCTCTGTATAGGTCGTGATGACCCCCTCGTAGTTCCTGAGGATCACCCGGTGATCGGACTGCGACACGATGTAGTTCGGCATGATTGGGATCTTACCCGCGCCGCCCGGAGCGTCCACCACGAAGGTGGGAACCCCCATACCGGTCGTATGGCCCCTGAGGTTCTCGATGATCTCGATTCCCTTCACGATCGATGTCCGGAAATGCGCAATACCTTCGGACATGTCGCATTGGTAGATGTAGTACGGTTTGACCCGTATCAGGAGGAGATCCTGCATCAGCTTCTTCATCAGGGCTGGACAGTCGTTCACGTCTCGAAGCAGGACCGCCTGGTTTCCCATCGGGATCCCGGCGTCGACGAGAAGATCGCATGCCGCCTCCGCTTCCGCGGTGATTTCCCGGGGATGGTTGAACTGGGTGTCGACGTAAACGGGGTGATGCTTCCGCAGCGTCTCAACCAGCCCGGGGGTGATCCGCTGGGGAAGGACCACCGGAGCGCGCGTGGCGATCCGGATGATCTCCACATGGGGGATCTTCCGCAGATTCCCGAGGACGTATCCGATCCGCTCGTCGCTCATGGCAAAGGGCTCGCCCCCCGAAATGAAAACGTCCCTGATCCCGCGCGTCTTCCGGATGTACTCGAAGGCGCGGTCCATGTCCTCGCGGGAGAGATGGAGATCCTCGTCCCCCACGATCCTCCTGCGGGTGCAGTGCCTGCAATACATGGGGCACCGGTTGGTCACCAGGAGGAGGACACGGTCGGGATACCGGTGGATGAGCCCGGGTACCGGGGAATTCGCCTCCTCGTTCAGGGGATCGCGCAACCCCGCGGTATCCAGCTCGAGCTCCTCGATGCGGGGCACCCCCTGCAACCGGATGGGGCAGCGGCGGTATCCGCGGTCCATGAGCGCGGCGTAGTACGGTGTGATGGCCATCCGGAAACGTTTCAGGCAGCGGGAGAGGATGCCCCGCTCCTCATCGGAGAGATCGACGACCCGTGAAAGAGTCGGGATGTCCTGGATGGCGTACTTCACTTGCCAGCGCCAGTTGTTCCATTGCTCCTCGGTGACGTCGGCGAACAGGGGGATGTGCCGATACTCCGTCTGCGCAAAGCGTCCGGTCATCAGGTATACAGTCTCCGGTAGAGGGCGCTTATCTCCGGCGAGTCCCGCAGAATGTCCAGCGCCACATCGGCGTGCCCCGCGGCGTAGCCGTTGCCGATCATCATGTCGATATCCTTGCCCACCCCCTCGGCTCCGAGGGCCGCCTTGGTGAATGAGGTCGCCATGCCGAAGAAGTAGACAAGCCCCCGTTCCTTGCAGCAGAGGATGGATCCCATTTCGGTGTCAGGCACGTTTGTGCAGTTGATCACCAGGTCGGACAGGGCGCCTCCGGTGAGATCCCGCACGGTCCGGTAACAGCCGAGCGCGTCTTTGGCGTCCGCGACCGCGATCTCGTCGCAGAGCCCGAGCTCTAGAAGCCGCTTCCGCCCCTTCTCGCTGTGGGCGAGCCCGATGACGCGGGCCCCCTTCCGTTTGGCCTCGAAGCAGCAGAGGATCCCGGACTTTCCCGAGGCTCCCACGATGGTCACCGTGTTTCCCTTCCGCGCCAGCCGTCTCGTCTGTGCGGGGGCTCCAGCCACGTCGAGGACGGCGAGTGCAACTGCGGCTGGCATGTCGTCCGGGAGCACCGCGTAGATCCCGCTTTCGAAGAGGATGGCCTTGCCCTGCACCGTGACCTGGTCCGTCGCGGTCTTGACCTCGAGGATACGGTCGATGCGGAGGGGAGTCAGCGAAAGGGAGACCAGGCTCGCGATCCGCGTGCCGGGCTTGAGAGGCGGTCTCCCGCCGTCCGCGCCTTGCTGGCCGCCGGCCGCGCCTGCGCCTGCCAGGGCCGATCCCACCTTCTCCACGGTCCCGATGAACATCCCGCCGGATCCGGTCACCTTGTTGTGCATCTTGCCCCGTTCAGCCACGGTCGCGAGGATCAGATCGGCGATCCCCTTTGCATCGCCATGGCAGGCCTCCTCCATCTGGGTGAAGCTCGCGGAATCAATGTTGAGGGTCTCCACATCGACCAGGATCTCGTTGGGCCAGATCCGTTCCATGGTGTTGTCTATCCGCAGGGCAGGCTGGGGCAGCACACCCCTGGGTTCGATGACCCGGTGGCTCCCGTACGGACACCCTTCCCTGGTCTCTCTTGTTTCGCTCATCTCAGATTCCTCCCTCAAAATAAGAGCGCGGCAGCGGCGTTTGGCCGCGGCATTCAACGGCGGCGTTTTTCCGGACGCGGTCCGGATCGGAACGGCCGGTTCCTCAACCACGAAGCGCCAGCATCTTCCTCACGTCCCCGGGCGACGCCGGTTCCCTTCCCGCCTCCCGCGCGATCCGCGCGGCCCGCTCCACGAGCTCGGCGTTGCTCTTCGCCAAAACGCCTCTGCTGTAATACACGTTGTCTTCGAAACCGACCCGCACGTTCCCGCCAGCGCCCGCCGCACCGAGAACCGCGGGAACCGAAGCCTTGCCAATTCCCATGGCCGTCCAGAAGCTCCCCTGCGGCAAGGAGCGGACGAAGAAGGAGAGGATGTCCAGTGAATAGGGAACCCCGCCCGGCACGTTCAACACCAGCCCGAAGTGGAAAGGCTCCTCGACCAGTCCCTCCTCGATCAGTTTTCGGGCGCCGTAGATGTGGGACAGATCGAAACACTCCAGGGTCGGCCTCACCTTCCGGGCCGCCATGGCCGAGGCGAATTCCCGCATGACCGGCAGTGTGTTCACCAGATAGTCGTTCCCGAAATTCACGGATCCGCAGTCGAGGGAGGCCATCTCGGGGTCGAGGGTCACCGGCGCGAGCCGCTCCTCGGGGGTCATGCCGACCGCGCCTCCTGTCGTCACCTCGATGACGATGTCGCATTTACGGCGAACCAGCTCGATCGTCTCACGAAACACCGCGACATCCTGGGTCGGGTTGCCGGCGCTGTCCCTCACGTGGAGGTGAAGGACCGAGGCCCCGGCCCGGCACGCGTCGGCGGCCGCATCAGCGATCTCCGCCGGCGAGAGGGGAAGCGCCGGATTCTCCCTTCTGGTGGTTTCCGCTCCCGTAACCGCGCAGGTCACGATGCATTTTTCCATTGTCATCCTCCTTGACGTACAGCGTCCGGCCGTCCGACCCTCAATCGGAACCGAATTGTTCCTCGACCGCCTTCACCGCTTCCCCGATCGCCCCGGCCGTGTACCGGAGATCATTCTCGGTGTGACGCCAGCACACATACCCGTGGTGGAAGGGCTGGAGAAAAACCCCCTTCCTGATGAGGTACGTATAGAAGGCGGTCCGTCGTTCCTTGTAGAGTTTGCGCTCGTCCTTCCTGAAAGTGATGAAAGGCATGGGAGGAATCCCCGAAAGCTCGGCCCCGATCCGGTTTCCAGCGAGCTCCTTTTCCATGAGAGCGAGCAGCAGTCTCCCCTTCTCCCACACCGTGTCCAGGACACGCTCCCGCTCCATGATCTCGATGGTCTTGAGAGCCGCCACATGGGGGAGGGAGTTGGGGAAGAAGGTCGAGGAGATGAAGACCTCCTTCTCTGCCGCCTTCATGACCTCCCGTTTCCCGGTTACCGCGCTCACGGCGTATCCATTGGCCATGGCCTTACCGAAGATGGCGAGGTCCGGGACGACCCCGTACCGCTCTTGGGCTCCCCCCATGGCCACGCGGAAACCGGACCTGATCTCGTCGAACACGAGAACCGACCCATACCGTTCTGTGAGGGCCCGTAACCCCTCGAGGAACCCCGGCGCCGGGTCCTGGCCCTTTTCGGCAAGAGGATGACCCACCGGCGTGACGATGACCGCGGCCGTTTCATCCCCATGCCTCTTCATGAGCGATTCCAGCTCATCGAGGTCGTTGTAGTGGAATTCACGGACGTCCTCGTACAGTTTCTCCGGTATTCCCCCCTTGACCTCGGTGCACCAGTCATGCCAGCCATGATAGCCGCAGCGGATGATCCCCGGCCGCTTCGTGTGGCCGCGGGCTATCCGGATCGCACAGGTCGCGGCGTCCGATCCCGTCTTGACGAAGACGCTCATCTCGGCGCAGGGGACGAGGCGGTTCAGGACTTCCGCGAGCCTGTTCTGGCAGGTCTGCGTAAGGGAGAAACAGAATCCCTTCCCTCGGATCTGCTCGATCACCGCCTCGTCCACCTCCTCTTCCCGGTGACCGAGGATGATCGGACCGTACGCGCACAGGGAGTCTATATACTCGTTACCGTCGATGTCGGTGCC
>CAZPZF010000033.1:0-1969 GCA_964590705.1 uncultured Spirochaetales bacterium
GAGCAGGAGCTCCCGGTAGGCGCCGCCCCTGAAGGCGATAACCGATCCGCGGTGGAATGCCTTGACGGTGCCCGGAAACGCCGAAAGGAGACGGCCGATCTCCGCAGGCTCCAGGTTCCTGAACAGGGGGGCAGCGGCGAGCGTTTTCGTGATGGCTGCTTCCATGGTGTTTTTCCTTGCCGATCGTACCATATGGTACGGCAATGGGAAAGCGGATCCGTTATGATTGAGTCAATACCGACGAAGGAGGACGAATATGGGAATGTTCTGTTATCAGTGCCAGGAAACCGCCAGGAACGCCGGGTGCACAATCCGCGGTGTATGCGGGAAGAGCGAGGAGACGGCCAATCTCCAGGACACGCTGATCCATTCCCTTCGGGGGCTCGCTCTCGTCTCGCTTCGGGGCTTTGCCAAGGGGCTCGACCCCTCGATACCAGGGCGCGCGATCAGCGAGGCCCTGTTCGCAACCATCACGAACGCCAACTTCGATTCGGTGAGGATCGTAGCCCTGATCGACGAGGCGATCGCTCTTCGCGAACGGATCGCAGCCGACTATTCGATCACCCGTCCCGGGCATTCAAGCGCGGAACTGGCCAAGAACGATATGGCCGGTTACCTCGCGGGCGCGTCCTCGATCGGTGTGCTCGCCACGGCCGATGAGGACACGCGCTCGCTCCGCGAACTCCTGATCTACGGACTCAAGGGGATCTCCGCCTATGCCCATCACGCGGCCGTATTGGGCTTCGAGGACAGGGAGATCTACTCATTCCTCGCCGAGGCCCTCGCCTCCACCACGGAGGACCTGCCCGCGGACAAGAGGATCGCCATAGTCCTGAAGGCCGGTGAGTGCGCGGTCAAGACCATGGCGCTCCTGGACAAGGCAAACACCGAAACCTATGGACACCCGCGGATCACCACGGTTTCCATCGGCGTGAGGAACAACCCGGGCATCCTCGTTTCGGGTCATGACCTGAAGGATCTCGAGGAGCTCCTCCGGCAGACGGCCGGCACCGGGGTCGACGTCTATACCCACTCCGAGATGCTTCCCGCGCACTACTATCCCGCGTTTACCGCGTATCCGCACTTCGCGGGTAACTACGGGAACGCGTGGTGGAAGCAGGACAGGGAGTTCGAAACCTTTGGCGGTCCCATCCTCATGACCACGAACTGCATCTTTCCCGTGCGCGACGAATACCGGAACCGGATCTTCACGACGGGCATGGCCGGGTATCCGGGAGTCAGACACATCCCCGACAGGAAAGACGGAAAGGAGAAGGATTTCTCCGCGCTCATCGAACTGGCAAAGAAATGCCCGCCCCCCACCGAGATCGAGACCGGAACCATTACGGGCGGATTCGCCCATGAGCAGGTCCTGGCTCTCGGGGACGCGATCGTGAAGGCCGTGAAAAACGGGGAAATCAAGCGCTTCGTCGTGATGGCCGGATGCGACGGTAGGCAGAAGGGGAGGAGCTACTTCACCGAGCTGGCCGAGGGGCTTCCGGAGAGCGCAGTGATCCTCACGGCTGGATGCGCCAAGTACCGGTACAACAAGCTCCAGCTCGGAACCATCGCGGGGATTCCCAGGGTGCTCGACGCGGGGCAGTGCAACGACTCCTACTCGCTCGCGGTCATCGCCCTGAACCTCAAGGAGATCTTCGGCTTCTCCGACGTGAACGAGCTTCCCATCTCCTTCGACCTGGCGTGGTACGAGCAGAAGGCTGTGGCCGTGCTTCTCGCCCTCCTCTCCCTCGGCTTCAAGGACATCCGTCTCGGCCCGACCCTGCCGGGCTTCCTCTCTCCGGGCGTGGCAAAGGTCCTTGTCGAGACCTTCGGCATCAGGGGGATATCGGATCCGGCCGCGGATATCGAGGCGATCATGAACGGCAAGTGAGCGCGGCGTACGTATCGGCCGCGGCGGCGGTCCCATAGCTGCCTGCTGTTGAATGGGTCGCGCGCCGGTGCGCCGGTG